>CAJOPF010000107.1 GCA_905236205.1 Candidatus Gastranaerophilales bacterium | reverse complement strand
CTCCTTCTTCTAAAGTCGAGCTTGTAGATTTCAACTGAATATTTTCTGAATTTAGCAAAAATACATAGTAATTATCGAAATTAAAAACCGATTTAATCTGATTAAAGAAATTCTCACAAATTTCCACATCACAATTTAGCAACTGCGGAATAATACTAATTAAATTACTTTGCATAACTATGTTTCAAGGTATCCTATATATGGTAAATTTCTGTAAAATCCGTCGTAATCCAAACCATAACCAACAACAAACTGATTACCGATTTCAAAACAATAATAATCTGGCTGAACGTCAACTTTTCTTGTTTCTTTTTTATCCAATAATGAACAGAATTTTAAAGACTTTGTTTTAAAGTTTAAATGAATAAAGTCCAATAAAAATTTTGCGGTCAAACCTGTATCAATTATATCCTCAACGATAATAACATTTTTACCGTTCAAATCAGGCAAAGAAATATCAACAGCATTAACTTTTCCTGACGAAGTAAAACTTGAACCGTAACTTGATAATCTTATAAAATTCATATTCAAAGGCATTTTTAAATGTTTTACAAGGTCAACAGTAAACATTACTGAACCTTTTAATACCGATACTACATACAACTCTTCATTTTTATAAAAATCATTTAACCTGTCCCCAAGTTCTTTGATTTTATTTTGGAGTTCATCCTCTTTTATAAGGACTTTTAAATCCTTTTCCGTAATCATTTCAAGCATATTAACCACCTATCTTATTTAATGTTAGCACATGTGTACAATTATTGACAACTTTTATTTTATCACTAAGAGAATATCCGCTTATCCAAAGGACTTCATCCTCTTTACAAAGTAATACAATATTGTCTTTTTCATGTTGAGGAATATTTTTATTGATAAAATAATTCTTTAATTTTGTAACAGAAGACGAACCTAAAGGCTGAAATTTATCTCCAAATCTTCTTGTACGCAATATAAAATCAATATTATCCAATTCAACAAATGCCCTATATTCAGAATCTAACGGATATCTATCAGGTTTTGAAATACATTTTTCTATGGTAAATTCATAATCTCCAAAAACAAATTTACCTTCATTTTTTATAAAAATCTCCTGACTATTTTTCTGTATTTTACCTATAACATAAATTTCGTTTGAATTTACGTATATCCAATTATCAGCACATACTGACACTTTCTTGCCCGATTTTGAATTTAGATTTTCCAAAATAAAATTTAAAACATTTTCAACACGTTCCTGCGTATATTCAAAATCATATTTCACAAAAATTTCATAAACCACACGTTTTTGAAGAACTTTTGAAAGAGTTTTAAACACTTTGGTTTTAATTTTATTACCGTCATACATATCTAAACTGTTAATGTACTCTTTTACAATTTGTTCTTCCTCATACGCCAATTCAGAAAGAGAACTTATTGCATTTTCCAACTTTGGATTGATTTCTTTACACAAAGGAACTATTTGATTTCTGATATAATTTCTTGCATACTTATTATCCGTATTAGAACTGTCATTATTTGGATTTAACGAATTATTTTGGCAATAATTCAAAACTTCATCTCTTGATATATCCAGCATTGGTCTGTATATTTTCCCAAGATTTGGAGAAATACCCTGAAGTCCCTTTATACCTGTACCCTTAATCAATCGGTAAATAACAGTTTCCACAATATCGCTTTTTGTATGAGCGGTTAAAAGAGCATCCGCATGATACTTTTCAATAACTCTTTCAAAAAATTTATATCTCAATTCTCTTGCAACAGTTTCTGTATGTTTCTCATTCTCATCCAGGGTTTCACAGTAAAAGCAAATATCATTGTCAAGACAAAACTTTTCACAATTTTTCATCTCCTGAAGAGATTCGCATCCACGCCAATTATGGTTCAAATGTGCTGCTATAACAGTAAAATTATATATTTTTGACAGCTCATAAACGACGTTTAGCAAAGCCATAGAGTCATATCCGCCCGAAAAACCGACTGCAATAATTTTATCCTTTGCAGCAAGATTATGCTCTTTTAAAAATTTTTCAATTTTATTTTTCACTTCTTTGCTTTTCTAAAATAATGCCTTGTTTAATTTCAACAACATCTGCGCCCAGCTGTTCAAGAACTTTCATTGCAACGCAATCAGGAAAATTTGTTATAGCATATAACAAATGAGAAGATTCTATTTTTGGTTCATTTCTTGTTTTTGCAAGTTTCCAAGCCTCTTCCAAGACTTTTTTAGCTCTGTCGGTAAAAGTAATTTCCGTATCAAAATAATCATCACCATAACCGATAATATCTTCAACAGCCGCTCTTGCATCTTTAATTGTAACTTCCAATTCGTTCAATACCTGATAGCCTATTCCGTTACCTTCAGAAATTATACCAAGTAAAAACATTTCCGTTCCGACAGTATTACGTCCTATACGACGAGCTTCTTCTTTTGCCAATTTCATTATTGTCATAGCTTCAGGCATTTGATTTTCTATTGGTCTTACAATTTCTTTTTCCAACAAAATTTCAGAAACTCCAAGCTGCTTAAATATATTATAAGCTATACCTTTTTTAGACTTGAGAATACCTAAGATCAAATGAGTAGGAGTAACAACTGAAGAACCCAGCTCTTTTGCACATTCAATAGCATTGTTCATTGCAAGAAACGCATTCGGAGTAAAAATTATCTGCTTATCTTCAAATTCGTCCTGACGTGTAGTTAATTCTTTTAATTTTTTATCGAAACTCTCAGAGTTAATACCGTTTTCTGACAAGATTTTTGTCAATTCAGAGTCTTTATCTTCCAAAATTGACGAAATAATTTGTTCTGTACCCAAAATTTCATAATTAGAAGCGGATAGCTTTGAAAGAGCTCTGTCAAAAACTTCTTTGCTACCTGATAGCAAATTTTTTGTATCTAATAATTCTGACGGTAATTTTGCAGAATCATAACTTTCAGGGTGCAAAACTCTTTTAACTTTTCTCTGTACTAATCTTGAAATTAAATCTTTTGTTTTATACACATCAAAATTGAATTTTTCTAAAATTCTTGAGATATAAGAGTTTTTATCATGAAGAACAGCAAGAAAAATATGTTCATACAGTATGTTTTGATTAGAGCTTTTTTCCGCTATATCAGACGCTCTTTTCAGCAATTCCTTACTTGCTTTGCTAAAAGGTGGCGCAGTAAATATTTTTGAAGACTTTTCAAATCGCAACTTTTCCTCAACAACCTTTTGCAGCGTTTGAAAATCGACTTTATAAGTTCTAAAAACGTTTAATGAAATACCTCTTGCCTGTTTTACAAGAGCAAGTAAAAAATGCTCAGGCTGAACAGAGACATTTTGCATCAATTTAGCTTGATTTTGCGCCTCAGTTACGACATTTATAGCTTTTTCAGTAAATTTTTCTAACAAAACTAATCCTCTGCTTCTTCTTCCAATGATTCAATATATTCAGAAACTCTTTCAAATTCGTCATCATCTTCAATTGTTTCTAAAGAGTAACCGCTGCCTTCTTTTAACAGTTTCATAACAACAATATTTTCGTCATCATCATCTTCAGGATTAGTTAACAGTGCATATTCCTGTTCTTCGAAAACAATTATATCAAACAATTCAAATTTTACTTCATTTCCGTTTTCATCTATTGTTTCAATTATTCTTTTTTCTTCTGCCATTTTAACCTACTTTCTTTATTTTAATTTTGATAAATATTGCTCTAATATGATACATGCACTTTCTACATCAACTAAACCTTTTTCTTTTCTGAAATCAATACCTTTAGATTTTAAGTTTTCTTCCGCATACTCTGAAGTTAGTCTTTCGTCTTCTTGTATAATTTCAAATTCTGAAAAGTTTTTTGAAAAATTTATGCAATCATTTGCCTGCTCACCTTTTGTACCGTCCATATTGTATGGTACACCTATAACTATTTTTTTTACATTGTTTTCTTTGGCTATTTTTTTTATGTTTGTTACTGCAATATCTTCAGGCTGTCTGCTTATGTAAGAATGGCCGTTTGCAATTATATGCAGATAATCACTTAAGGCTATTCCCACCCTTTTTGTACCGATATCGAGTGACATTATTTTATCCATTTAGTCAGATACCCATTTATCTTCTATTACGGTAATTATTTTTTCAAGTTCTTCCAAAGTGAATATTCTTCTGACTTCAGCTCTGTTTCTTGCAAAAATACTTGTCGTTTCTGATTCTTCTTTAATTCTGAATTTTAATCCTACATAATACTCATATATACTTTTTCTCACAATATTTAAGAACATATTATGCATTGATTTTTCATCAAAATATAAAGAATATAGCCTTTGAGCCTCTGCTTTTTCATTTGCCAAATACTTTAAATATGCGGAAGTAAGTATTCTTTTTTGCCATTTTTTAGAATCTTTTTTAGAAATAATATCATCAATATTATCTTCTATCATTCCGTCCAAATCCACAGAATAATTACCTGCTCTGAATTCTTTATTCAAATTAGAAATAAATTCAGCGAATTCGTCAGAAAAATCAGTGTCTAAGAACCATTTCTGAGCGACATCCGACAAGCAAATTTTATCAAAATCAGCCTGACTTAAAGCATCTTTAGTGAATTTATCTTCCATAATAAAGTCCATAGGAACAGGTTCAACAGGAATATCAGAAGTAATAGTTCTCCAGCAGATATACTCATAAGAAACAACTTCGCCGTTTCTGTGAACAATGTTTTCTGCACTGTTTAACAAAGATTTCAGAACTGTTTGATTTATATAAACGCTGTCTTCCTCACCGTAAAATCTTGCAACAATTCTTTCAAATTCATCTTTTGTGATTTGATTAAATCCGAAACAATCAACAATGCCCCATTTATCATTGACTACAACCGCCAAAAACTGGATAGATTCATCTTCTCTTTCTCTTGAAAAAATAAGAGCCTGATTTCCATGACCGTCAGGATAACTTGTATAACATTCATAGACCTTTGATTCTGATAATACATCTTTATAAAAATCTATGGCATTATCTTCTCTTACGCCTGATAACCTCAATGTTGAAATATTTCTTTTAATAGCAGGTACAATATCCTCATCAGCATATTCAAGAACCTCGTTTAAAGCGTGAAGTGCAAGTTGAGATTTTGTTTTGCCTAAAATATTCAAAGCTACAAGCGCAATTCTTGAAGTAGGATCGTGTACAAACAACGGAATTAAAATATTTGCAAGAGCATCTTCCGAATAATCATCACCCAATGATTCAACTAAAGTCAATTTATCTTCATAAGAAAGCGCTTCCAAAAAATCCAAAAAATCTATTTGAGCTTCGGGATTCATTATTGCCGTATGAAGCAACTCTTTTGTTTCCGCGTCAATGATTTCTTCAGGAGATTCAAAATATTCGTCGATATCATTATAATCAACCCTGTTACCCATATCTTTTAAAAGATTAAGTATCAATGCTTTATTATAATCGCTTACGGTAGGGCTTTTTAAAGATGTCCAAAGAGCATTTTCCAATTGTTCTTTATCGGTTAATCTAAGCATTAAAAAACTAAGAATAAAAGCTTTGTCTTCGCGTGTTTTTACAAATTCACGCATAAGTAAATCCAAAATCAGTTTTTTGTCTTCCTGACAAGCCAAAACTTCAATAATACCTTCAACTTTTGAAGTGTCGGATAATGTTTGTAGTTTAGATATTACCGTTAAGATTTCTGCTTTAAGCTGAATTTTATTAAGCTGTTCCATTATTTACTAATCCTCCAGATTGCATCAAGAACTTTTTGAGCTTCTTCTGACGGCATTCTGTCGTTCATTATTAAATATTGTACGGCTATCATTGTACATTCGGAGCAAATATTAACTCCGGGCCCCTTAACCATTTTTAAGACCTCTGTATTCGGACGACCGCAAAAACTGCAAAAAACAGCCTCATTATGAATTATGTTTTCATTTTCCTCATGAGTATGTTCTTTATGCGTTCTTTTACCTAATTTAACAACTTTTTCTTCAGACATTTTGAATTTCCTTTTTTACATTTATATTGTAACTTAAATTTAATTTTATTGCCAAATTATTTCATTTATTTTAAAATATTATTAAGTTATTTATATCAAGAAGGAATTAGTAATGAAAAAAGTTCTCTTAATCTTCACTATACTGGCACTGTCTGTTTTTACAACCGCATGTATAAACAATTTGGCAGTACAAGAACTGAACAATAAAGCTGCCGAATTTATGAAAAAAGGCGAATACGAAAACGCAATAAGCAGGCTTCAATCCAGTGTAGACTTAGATCCTTCAATATTTGAAACTCAATATAATCTTGCCATTGCATATACGGAAAATGAAGATTATGACTTAGCAATAGAAACATACAAAACAGCTTTGGCTTTAAAACCTGACTCAAAAGAAACATACTACTCTATGGCAGTAATGTATGAAAATTACGCTAAAGATTTGTTTACTGGTAATACAAAAGTGCAAAAAGAAGAAGCTAAGAGTGATGACGACGAAGATAAAGTTTCCTTTGATTCCGAAGGAAAATATAAACCGACAGAAGAAGAATTAAACGAAGTTAAACAATATTATGGCGAAGCAATAGCCTCTTACGAAAAATATTTGGAATTAAGCACTGACAGTAAGGATACCTTGGATGTCAAAGCTCATATTGAAGATTTGCGTGCAAATTTAGACACATTGGATATTGACACTAACTAATGATTATACTTGCATCACCAGGGGCAATAGCTTTCAGATTAGGAGGTTTTCCTGTCTACTACTATGGCATTTGTATAGCTCTGGCAGCTTTGGTCGGAGTCGTAGTTTCGTATAAAATTATAAAAAAAGACTACAAAGAAATTGAACCCGACATTTTCTTTGATGTTACAACAGTTGCAATAATAAGCGGTTTTATATGCGCAAGAATTTATTATTGTTTAATCAATTTTGAATACTACTCAATCCATACGGAAAACATATTTAATTTCCGTCAGGGCGGTCTTGCTATTCAGGGCGGAATATTCGGAAGTTTTATAATAACGTCACTATATTGTAAAATAAAAAAATACCCCATATTAAAATTAGCTGATATTATATCTTTTGGAATTGTTGTTGCACAAGCAATAGGAAGATGGGGCAATTTCTTTAATTCGGAAGCATACGGCTTACCGTCAAAACATTTTATAGGAACATTTATACCTGAAACTCTGCGTATAAACGGATATGAAACTTACAAATATTTTCATCCGACTTTTTTATATGAATCAATACTAAATATTTTTATATTCTTAATCTTGTACTTTATTGTCAGAAAATATGAAACAAAATTTGACGGAATATTTTTTGCATATTACCTGATTTTATACTCAACGGTAAGATTTTATATAGAAGCTCTGAGACTTGACAGTATCGTAAATGTCGGAGTATTCCATGTTCCGCAAATAGTTTGTATACTTACCATAATAGCAGCAAGTATATTTTTAATTTATAAAAAGCGGATTACTAAAAATTAGTGTTTTTCAAAAGATATTTCCCAGCCGTCATTTCCGTTGTTTTCGGCTGCAAGTAATTCAGGTGATTTTACAGGCATTTCATCTTTTGTTTCTTCTTCTTCAGATTGCGGATTGATAGGTAATCTAAAACCAAAAGTTGAACCTTCACCCAATTTTGAATGAACAAAAACTTGTCCCTGATGATGTTTTTCTACTGATATCTTAACCAAATGAAGTCCTAATCCCGTACCTTTTATTGTATGAGTGTCATTTTCAATGCGGAAAAATCTGTCAAAGATTTTCTCTTGATATTCAGGAGCAATACCTTGTCCTTGGTCTTCAACGCTAACTTCAACAAATTCTCCTACTCTAGCCCTCTCAGCACGAATTTTTATACGTTTACCTTCAGGAGAATATTTTATAGCATTAGAAACGATA
Source organism: Candidatus Gastranaerophilales bacterium (assembly GCA_905236205.1). Lineage (GTDB taxonomy): Bacteria > Cyanobacteriota > Vampirovibrionia > Gastranaerophilales > Gastranaerophilaceae > UBA6984. The sequence goes on along the minus strand of CAJOPF010000107.1, from coordinate 24,989 downwards.
TTTGCCATAACTCGTCTTATGCTGTCCTTGTTAAACGGAATTTCAGGCAAATCAGGTTCTTTCATTACAGAGAATGTCAAATTGTGCTCAGAAGCAAGAACCTTCATTTCATCAACAACATCTTCAATTACAGGCATAATATCCTGTTTTGTTTTTTCTAAATTAACATTTTGAGACTCATATCTTGAAAAATCAAGAATATCGTTAACCATTCTATTCAGACGAATAATTTCCTGATTCATAACTCCTATAAATTCTTTTTGAGTATTGAAATCAAAATCATTACCATAGTTATAAAGAGTATCAATATAACTTCTTAAAACTGTAACAGGAGTTCTTAATTCGTGAGAAACATTTGAAATAAAATGAGAACGCAAATTATCCATTTCAATTTCTCTTGTTACATCAATCATTACTATAATATAACCGACATACTCTCTGTTTAGTGTAAACATAGGAGACATTACAGATTTAATAACTCTTTTATTAACTTCAATATTAAATGCCAAAGGTCGTTGTTCCATAATATCAAGCGGAGTATCTTTAAACTGTTCTATACGATCTTTAAAACACATCTCACCGCTTGTATCACAATACTGCTGAATTTTTGTTTTTAGAATTTCACTTGGTGTAACATCTAGTAATTGTTGAGCATGTTCGTTTATCAAAATAACATTATCATAGTTATCACAAACAAGAACACCGTTAGCAATACAAGCCAAAATTGCTTCTAATTTGTTCTTTTCCAACGTCAACTGACCGATATTTTGTTCTTCGTATTTATGAAGTCTTGTAGACATATCATTAAAAGCCTCAAACAATTGTTTTGCTTCTTTACTCATACCCTGAGATTCTACTTTTATGCCGAACGTACCTGAAGATATCTTCTTAACACCGTCTTGAAGAAGTTTTAGTTCTTTTGTTGTAAGAATAGTCTGAGCAAGCATTACAAGAACTATTAAACCCCAAGTCAGAGCAAAAACCATAATCAAAGACATTGTTGTTGTATCGGTAATTTCGTTAATTATCGAACCTGAAAGACCTACCATAACAGATCCGACATTTTTTGAAACCGTTCCCACTTTTAAAACCATAGGAGAACTTACAACTATTTTTGCACTGTCAGCACGCTTTGAATAATCCTCTACACTGGAATAAACAGTTCTTGAATTTGAATCTTTAAATTCGATATAGGCAATATCATCATTACTGCCTAGAATAGATAAAGAATGAGAACGCAAAGTATCATATTTACTCAATTCTGGAATATCTTTCGTAATTTCGACAGATTCTATTGCTAACGTTTTTGAAATTATTTGTCCAAAATTTTTATAGCCGTTATCCAAATCTCTTTTTATTTTGTTTACGGCAAAACAGGTAAGACAAAGCATTACTATCGTAGTCGATAGCAGCCCCAAAATAATCAATCGATTTTGAGTTGTCATATCTTTGAACCAGTTCATAAATAAATTATACCATGCACTAAAAATACGGGCAAATAGATTATAATATCTTAATCTATATCCAATGCCAAATCTAATGTAGGAGCCTTTGCAACAATTGCACTTGAAGATATTATATCAACACCTGTTTTTGCGATATCAAAAACGGTTTCAAGGTTTACATTACCGCTTGCCTCAACAATGGCGTTTCCGTTAATAATTTCAACAGCCTTTTTCATTGTTTCATTATTCATATTATCCAGCATTATAATATCTGCGCCACATTCAAGCGCCTCTTTTACCTGCTCAATATTGTCGCACTCAACTTCAATTTTATGAGTGTGCGAAATATTTTTTCTTACGGCTTCAACGGCATTTTTAACAGAACCGGCAAGTTTTATATGATTATCTTTTATCATAGCGCAATCCGAAAGATTAAATCTGTGAACACACGCCCCCCCTACAAAAACAGAATATTTTTCAAAAATTCTGAAATTAGGTGTCGTTTTACGGGTATCAGAAATCCTTGCTTTATTATCCCCTATTGCATCTTGATATTTACGAGTTTCGGTTGCAATTCCACTCATCCTCTGAACATAATTTAACGCAGTTCTTTCGCCTTTTAAAATTGCACTTGCAGAGCCATTCAATACGGCTATTGTATCACCTGCCTTTATTTTATCCCCGTCTTTGAAATAAAATGTTATATCAACATTATCGGATAATAATTTAAAAACCCTTTCAAAAACCCTTACTCCGCACAAAATACCGTCAGTACGAGTATTTAATTTGGCTGTTAATATATCATCATCTTTTGCAATACTATCGGTTGTAATATCAGAAAATCCGATATCTTCTTTCAAAGCCTGAATTACGTGTTCATCAATTAAAAAATTATCTAACAAAACTTAGTTCTCCCTGTTGTTTTAATATACAATTATGCTCTGAAACATCTTTAGTCAGGGGGTAATCTGTCCTGTAATGAGCCCCCCTCGATTCTTTTCTGTTCAAAGCCGAATTTATAATAATCTGAGCAACAATGAGCATATTTTTAAACTCATATTCTGCAATATTTAAGCATTTTGAATTTCGTTGAAATTTATATTTTAAATTTTGAAGCTGCATATTTGCAGTTTTTAACGTATCTTCACTTCTTATTATCCCAACATAATCCCACATTATATTTTGCAATTCTTTTTTTAAAGTATCTGTATCATATTCAATAAAACCCAGTTCTTGAGAGTATTTTCTTAAATTTTTTTCAACATCCTCGCTAATTACAATCGGAGTATTATCAAGATTATTCTTCAAAAATTCAGCTAAAGAATATGCCATAACAACACATTCCAACAAGGAATTACTTGCGAGCCTGTTAGCACCATGTAATCCTGTCGAAGCAGCTTCTCCAATTGCATAAAAGCCCTTAATAGAAGTTCTGCCGTCAACATTTGCCTTAATTCCGCCCATAAAATAATGAGCAGCAGGATGAACAGGAATATAATCCTTTGACACATCAATGCCGTTTCTTTCACAAGTTGCATATATCGTTGGAAAACGTTTTTTAAATTTTTCTGCTTGAATTGATTTTGCATCTAAATATACAAAATCTTCTCCACATTTTTCCATTCTGTCAAAATTTGCTCTTGTTACAATATCACGCGGAGCTAATTCCCGCATATCGTGATACTCTGACATATAATATTTGCCATTTGCATCAAGTAATTTTGCCCCTTCACCTCTAACAGCTTCACTAATAAGAAAATTTCTGTCATTACCCTGAACAGCCAGTGCAGTAGGGTGGAATTGAACAAATTCCATATCCTGCAAAATTGCACCTGCGCAATATGCCATTGCAATTCCGTCACCTGTTGCGCATAAAGGATTTGTAGTATTTTTGTATAACTGACCTATTCCGCCTGTTGCCAAAATAACAGTATTTGAAAGAATTGTTCTGTAATTATTGCCGTCAAAAATAACAACTCCTTTGCAAGCACCGTTTTCAACAATCAATTCTACGGCTATCGTATTTTGCATAACAATAATATTTTCATTTTCTGAAACTAATGAAGAAAGTTTCCTTTCTATACATCTGCCCGTCTCATCACCGTTACAATGCAGTATTCTGTTTACGCTGTGAGCCCCTTCCAGAGTAAACATCAAATTACCTTCCTCATCTTTATCAAATTCAACTCCGTAAGAAATCAAATCTTTAATAACTTTATCAGAATTTTCTGAAATATATTTTACAACATTAAAATCACTGAGACCTGCTCCTGCATTGAGCGTATCGGCTATGTGAGAAGCTGTATTATCCGACACATTTTCATTCAGCACAGCAACAATACCGCCTTGAGAATATCTTGAATTACTTTCCCCTAAATCAGCCTTTGTTACCAAAAGAATTTTACCGTCAGGCAAATTTTCCTGAATTTTTATGGCAGCATACAAGCCTGCCAGCCCGCTGCCGATAATAACCGTCGAATAATTAAAGTATTCCATAATAAATTTCCCAATACGTATTATACCGACATATTAAACCAAAACAGATAATTGTCAAGTAAAAAAAGGCGGTTTCTAAAAATTTAAACCGCCTTTTAAATATTAGTATCTTTCTAAATATTTATCCAATTCCCATTGAGAAACATAAATTCTGAATGCATCCCATTCTTTATGTTTCGTTTCCGTAAATTCTTTAAATATATGTTCACCAAGCGACTCTTTAGCAACTTTAGATTTTTCAATTAAGTTTAAAGCCTCTGCCAAACTGCCTGGGAGGGAATCAATTCTTTTTCTTTTTCTTTCTTCGGAAGAAAGTGCATAAATATTTGCTCCGACTTGTTTAGGCGGTTTAATTTGATTTTTAACACCGTCAACACAAGCACCTAATATAACAGCAAATGCTAAATACGGATTACAAGACGGATCAGGTGAACGCAACTCAACACGTGTTGCATTACCGCGTTTTGCAGGAACTCTTAACAACGCACTTCTGTTTGCTAAAGACCAAGCCAAATAAACAGGAGCCTCATACCCCGGTACTAATCTCTTGTAACTGTTTACCGTAGGATTAGTTACTGCCGTAAACCCTTGAACATGTTTTAGCATGCCGCCTATTGCATACATAGCAACATCAGATAATTTTGTGTCGGTACTTTCATCATAAAAAGCATTTTTGCCGTCTTTAAACAATGACACATTACAGTGCATACCTGAACCGTTAATTCCGTATAGAGGTTTTGCCATAAATGTAGCGTGCAAACCGTATTGAGCAGCAATTGCCTTAACTGCTATTTTAAATGTTGCAACATTATCTGCCGCCGTCAGTATATCAGCGTATTTGAAATCAATTTCGTGTTGACTGTCTGCAACCTCGTGGTGTGAAGCTTCAATATCAAAGCCCATTTCTTGAAGCGTTAAAACTATTTCCGCACGAATATCTTCCCCCAAATCGTCAGGTCCTATATCGTAGTATCCGCCGACATCAACTTTCTCGGTCGTAGGTCTGTTTTCGTCGTTACGCTTAAACAGGAAGAATTCAACTTCAGGTCCCATATTCATTGAATAACCTAACTTTTTAGCTTCTGTCATAACCCGTTTAAGGTTACAACGAGGACAGCCTTCAAACGGAGTACCGTCAGCATTGTGAATATCACAAATTAACCTTGCTGTATTTGTACCGTCAAATTCTCTCCAAGGCAATAATGTAAAAGTATTTTTATCAGGATAAAAATACATATCTGATGTTTCAATACTCCTAAAACCTTTAATAGAAGAACCGTCAAGCATCATTTCATTTTGCAAAGCTTTGTCAATATGTTCAGACGGAATAGTTAAGCTCTTTACCTGACCGTTTATATCAACGAATTGTAATTCAATAAATTTTACGTTTTTATCTTTGATAATTTTCTTTATTTGTTCCTCAGTAATATTTTTACCGTTTAACGGAACATGTTTAAATTCAAATTTCATGTTTTAATCTCCTGTTTCTAATTACAAGATTTATTTTATCATGATTTTTTCATGTCTTTATATAAACTTAATGAATGAGGAAACTCCACAAAATCATAAATTTGTATGATAAAAAAAATCATGCCCGCTGATAATATAACACTATACTCCTTAGAGACGACGATACACATATCCCTAATCATTAGCTATGCACATTTTGTACATAGCTTTTTTTTACTTAAAGTATTTCCATATTTTATATATTTGTGTATAATTAAAATATGATAGAAACAACACCTGAAGAATTAACCAATTATAAAATTCTACCGTTTAGCATATATTCCGAATATGGAGAACAAATTTTCTCGGCAGGCGAAGTTCTTACTCCGGGAAAATTATTACAGTTAAAACAAATGTCCGTAATTTACAGAGACAATGATGCTTCACTGGACATTGTTGAAGAATTTGACGGATACGAACGCATTGATACGTCAAAAGATTCTGGCGAAACGAATGAAATTGATATGCTGTTCCAAGCATACGCAAAAGAAGCTGCTGAAAGGGAAACCGTTGTTGAAATCTTCGACATGAATCCTAATCAAATCTTAAAAAGCAACAGCGTTCTTGATGAAATAAACATAATGAACTATAAAGGACCTATTAACAAAAAGTCCGAAATTGATGCTCAAAATCAAATAAAACTAAAAGCCTTTTACTACGAAACGATAAACGGAATGGGTAAAAGGTCTCACGCAGAAACAGCAAATTTATTTTTAAACATCAGAGATAAAATATTACAAGATATTATTTACCGTTCAAAAGAATCTGCATATTCTTCACAACTAAAACTAATCGGAGAATACGAAAAATGCCACGCATTAAATGTTGCTATTATGGCAGGATTGATAGCGTTACATATGAATTTAAAAGAAACTTTTATTTCTGATATCGTACTTTGCGGATTGTTGCACGACATAGGTAAAACAAGGATAGATCCTGAAATAGCATATAAACAAAACCTTACAAACCAGGAACAAATTGATATTCAGATACATACGAAAATAGGATACCGTATGTTAAAAGAAGATCTTAGAATGCCTGAAAACATTGCTCTTACTGCTCTTGAACATCACGAAAATAATGACGGTTCAGGTTATCCTATGAATAAATCAGGAGATTTGATATCAAAAGAAAGTCAAATTATCCATATATGTAATTATTATGATAACATCTGTTTTAACAGAACTAACTATCCTATAAGAAACAGCAAAGAAGCATTGAGAAGATTACTTGAATTGGGTACTAAATCGTTCATTCCAGATGCTTTGTATACATTTATACATATGTTCAGCTACAACGATACGACTAACTTTGAAGATATGATATTATAGAAATTTACACTTTTTTTAATTGTGCGTAATTTGCATCCATGGCCTTTTTACCGTATTTCGCAAAATCAATTGTATACATAAGGCTTTCACCGACTTCAATAACGTCGATAACCTCACCGAAGCCCAAATGCTCGTGAAATACTTTTTCACCTTTTGAGAAAAAATATGATACAGCCTCGTTTTGTTGCTTAATTTTTTCTTCTTCTAAACGCTTCTGCTCAAGCTCGTACTTTTGTTTTTCTTCTATCATTTTTTTTATTTTATTATTTTCAAAAAAAGCTTTTATTTTTTCTTCTTCTTTTTTCTGATTCAACAATGACTTCTTTACGAAAGCTCTGTTATGAGTTTTGTTGGCAGATAAAGAAGTATATTTTGGACTTTCATATTTTCTTCTTGAAGGTGCAACAAAATTTGCGCCAAATCCTGTTGAAGGCTTAACATATCCGTCTGAATCCGAAACTGCCCGTATACGTTGAACAGCTTTTTTGAAAGTTGATTGACTTGTTATAGAACTTGAAGACGATAAAGTGTCTAACAATTCCGAAGGAATTTCTTCCAAAAATCTGCTCGGGTTATAGTATTTGTATTCGCCCCAGCATTGTCTGCGCTTAGCAGAAGACAAATATAATTCCTGTTCAGCTCTTGTTACACCTACATACATCAAACGACGTTCTTCTTCCATTTCACTTGGTGATTCAAAAGTTCTTATGTGAGGAAAAGTACCTTCTTCAAGACCTGCAAGAAATACTACCGGAAATTCCAAACCTTTTGCGGAGTGGAGTGTCATAAGAGTAACATTGTTTGCAATAACATCCATTCCGTCAATATCAGAAACTAAGGCAACCTGTGACAAAAATTCACCCAAAACATTTTCTAAATCCTCAGGTTCAAAATCTGTTGCAACATTTATAAGTTCTTGCAAGTTTTCAATTCTTGCTTCGTCCTCAGGAGTTCCTTCAGATTGCAGCATCCTTATATACCCTGATTGTTCAAGTACAAGCCCCAAAAAATCAGCTAAATTATATTTTAAATATTCCTGCTGAAAATTTTCAATAAGAGACTTAAATTCTTTAAATTTAATTTGTGTTTTTGAATTTATCTCAGATTCATCAATAATATCAATAGCAGACATTAAACTCATATTGTGTTCATCTGCAAATTTTTGAAGATTAGAAACAGATGTTTCTCCTATTGCACGTTTTGGAACATTTACAATACGTTTAAAACTTTGGGCATCATCAGGATTATATATCAATTTTAGATAAGCAACAGCGTCTTTAATTTCTTGCCTGTCGTAAAATTTCATACCACCGTACACACGATACGGAATACCGTTTGCCATACATGCTTCTTCTATTGAACGGGATTGCGCATTTGTACGATACAAAACTGCATAACTGTTATAATCTCCATTACTTTCTGCTTTAATAGTTTCTGCTATAAAGTTTGCTTCGTCAGAATCATCTTGAGCTTCGTAATAATGGATTTTTTCACCGTCACCTTTTGTTGAAAACAAAACTTTTTCAACACGTTCTTCATTGTTTTCAATTATGGCATTTGCAGCTTTTAAAATATTTTCCGTAGAACGATAATTTTGTTCCAATTTTATTATTTTAGTATTTAAAAAATCTTTTTGGAAGCCCAAAATAATTTTATAATCAGCACCGCGCCAACTGTAAATAGACTGGTCTACATCACCTACAACACACAAAGAACGCTCTGCAGGAATTTCGTCAAGCAAGTTTGTAAATAACATATTAACCAGCTTGTATTGAGCAATATTTGTATCTTGAAACTCATCAACCAATATATGAGTAAATCTTGAATAATATTTTTCCCTTACCTGCGGATTTTGCTCAAAGAGTTTGACAGCAAGCATAAGCATATCATCAAAGTCTATGGCGTTATTTTTATTTAAAATATTTTCATATTCTTCAAAAATAGTGGCTATTTTTTGAGCTTTAAAATCTCTTGCAAAAGTTGCAAATTGATTTGCGTCTTCCATTTTATTTTTTGCATTTGAAATAACGGCTCTGACATACTTTGGCTGATATACCTTATCATCAATATTAAGTTTCTTAATTGCATTTTTAACAACGGTCATACAATCAGAATCATCATAAATAGTAAAGTTTTTGTCCAAAGTTCTGCCTGAAGGAAATACATAATTTTCAATATCCTGTCTTAAGATACGTCCGCAAATACTGTGAAATGTACCAACCCACATGTACTTAACAATTTCCTCGCCCAAAATAGAGGAAAGTCGTTCTTTCATCTCTTTTGCAGCTTTATTTGTAAACGTAACAGCAAGAATTTCTCGTGGTTTAACACCATTTTGAACGAGGTATGCAATTCTTGATGTCAAAACTTTGGTTTTTCCCGAACCTGCTCCTGCAAGCACTAAAAGCGGTCCCCTTGTAGTCTTTACCGCCTCAACTTGTCTTTCGTTAAGATTATCTAATATATTTTCCATATCCCCTATTCACAAAATTATTTTTATGCTATTATGATTATAATAAAAAACAAACAGATTTGCAAAAGGTAGGGAAAATGGCAGAAATAGAAACAATTAAACTATTAGGTGACGGAGACGGAGAAGGCTCACAAGGTTCAATAATGGTACCGATTGATGACTTAGACTCAGTTTCGGATGATTCACCGAATACTGTTGACGAACTTGCTATGGAATTGGCAACTATTCAGCAATTTGCTAAAAGAATTGCGGTTATTGGCAGCAGAAACCTTGCAATAACCCACCAGCAAATTATAGAAACATTAGTTACAGCCCTTGCTTCACAAGGAAATACAATTATAACATCAGGAGGTTCGTCAGGTACAAATGCGGCGACTATTCGCGGAGCAATGAAGGCAAACCCCGATAAATTGAAAGTTATTTTACCTCAAACAATAGGTCAACAACCTTCTGACGTTCAAGACCAACTAATTGGTGTACCTAATATAGTTGAACATCCCGACAGAGCCATGATGACACTGGCAGATGCGTCAAGAGTTTGTAACAGAGAAATTATTGATGACTGTAATCAATTGATTTGTTTCTTATCTCACACAAGTAAAACTTTGCATGGCGCTATTGAATATGCAGAAGAAGGTCATAAAGTTATTACTGCATTTTACCTTGATTAGTCATGGACTTAATAAAGCAACTTACGGGTAAAAATAAGAATGAATATGAGCAAGCTGCTGCCCATATTATTGATAATGCTGACGTTAAAGCTTTTGAAGAATTGATTTCAAAAGATGATTTTTTGTTTGATTTCATAAAACAAAATGCGGCAAAAAGACTTAAACAAGCTTGTAACTGTGATAATTATAAAAATCTTTTAAACTTTTTGGAATATTATTCACCTTTCTATGACACATTTATTGCAGAAACACTTGCAAAATACGGTGATAATGATATTCAAAATAAAATGGTTGATTTTATAAAAAACGGCAGTGAAAATCAAAAAACTTATGCTGCAAAATATTTTTCATTTATAAAAAATGAAAATATTATTGAAGATTTAAAAACATACGCCTACTCTGATAATGAGGCTCTTGCATACAACAGTGCAACCGCTTTATCTGCATTGGGCGAAAAAAGCTGCATTGACGAAGCATACAGCAAACTAAATTCGGATGATGATTTTGAAGTTTTGTCTTCCGTAAAATTTTTATCAGCATACGGTGAAAAAAATGCAATCAACAAAATTTTTGAAACAATGAAAAAATCTTCCGTATCTGAATACATAGCAAGTGAAATAGGCTATATGGAGAGTTTTTTAGACCTATTGAATACAGAACATCGTGAAAATACTCTGCTTGCAATAAATAATATTTTACAAGGCTTAGGTGAAATTATACCGCTAAGCAATATTTTTACATTTCAACTTTATGAAGTTTTTGAAAATCTTATTTATTCGGAACCAAATGCAAAAAATGCAATAATATTGCTCACAGCAAAAAACAAATTTAATCAGCTGACAGAAAACGACGAATACTTATTTGACGAAGATAAAAATACAAAAGACGAAGTTTATGCAATAAAGGAATTGCTTAATACAAACATAGATGACAATTTAGACAATTTCATACAATCAGAAATAAATGAAAACAGCGATTTTGTTTTTAGCGGACTTGAACTAATCAAAAATGCTGAAATCGTAAGACCTTTGCTTGCAGCAAAAAACCAAACTTTAATTTTAAAATCGGTTGAAGTTATAAAATCATTAAATCAATTATCACAAAATGACAAAAACTATGCACTGGAAAATGTCACAGATGAAAATATTAAATCAATTATTACAGCACTATAAAGGAATATAAATGGAATTTACGGAAAAAACATTATCAACAAAACGGGTTTATGACGGAAAAGTCGTATTCGTTGATTATGACGACATAGAAACATCTGACGGGCATAAAAGTTTCAGAGAAGTTATAAGACACCCTGGCGGAGTTGTAATTGTTGCAGAAAAAGACAAAGACATTATCTTAATGGTAAAACAATTTCGTTATCCGCTGAAATCAGTCTCACTTGAACTTCCCGCAGGAAAACTTGAATACGGTGAAAATCCTGATGACGCAGCACCAAGAGAACTTGAAGAAGAAACAGGATACGTTGCAAAAAGTTGGAAGTCTTTAGGATACATACACACAACACCGGGAATTTGTGATGAAAAATTATATTTATATCACGCAAAAGATTTAACCTTCACAAAACCCAACCCTGACGAGGGTGAAATTATACAAGCCTTGGAATATAATATAAATGATATTTTCAAAATGATTAAAAACGGAGAAATAAACGATTCAAAAACGCTGTGTGCATTACTCAGAGCATACAAAATAGAGGGATAAAATGACAATAAAACTTGTTGCAACAGACATAGACGGCACAATACTAAAATACAACGGAGAATTTAATCAATCAGTAATTGACTGTATCCATAATTTAGACAGAAGCGGAATAAAAGTTGTTCTTGTAACGGGCAGAATGCACAAGTCCGCTCAAAAAATAGCAGACGAACTCGGCTTAACAACTCCGATAGTTTCATATCAAGGTGCACTTGTAAGAAATAAAGAACAGATTTTATATGAAAGATATATACCTAATGAAACAACAAAAAGGATTTTAGACTGGGGCTTGAAACAAGATATACATATAAATTTATACATGAATGATGAATTGTATGTGGAAAAGGAAAACGAATTTACCCGTAAATATGCAAGTCATCAGCACATACCGTTCAACATTCAGCCGTTTAATTCAATTAAACTTAATAATGTAAATAAAATATTATTCATTGATTATGATAATGCAGACAAAGTTACAATGATAACCAATAAATTACAGGAAGATTTTCCTGAATTGTATATAGTAAAATCAACGGACTTCTTCTGCGAAGTTTGCCATACGGAAGCTACAAAAGGCGACGGACTGGCATGCATTCAAAACTTTTACGGAATAACAAAAGAAGAAACTCTTTCAATAGGCGACCACAACAATGATTTGGAACTGCTTATGTCAGGTGGAGTTAAAGTTGCAATGGGCAACGCAACTGAAGAACTAAAAAAAATTGCTGATTTTGTAACGGATACCATAGAAAATGACGGCTTTGTTAAAGCCGTTGAAACTTATATAAAAGAAGGTGCAAATGTTTAGAACAGGACTGGGTTATGATATTCATAAACTCGATTACGACAGAGATTTGATAATCGGGGGAATAAAAATACCTTATGAAAAAGGACTTGTAGGACATTCGGATGCAGATGTGTTAATTCATGCAATAATAGATGCAATGTTTGGAGCATTAGCTTTGGGTGATATAGGAACTCATTTTCCCGACACAGACGATGAATACAAAAACATTTCAAGTATTTTATTGTTAAAAAGAGCCATGAATTTAATAAACGATGAAGGATACACAATCAACAATATCGACTGTAACATAATAGTTCAGGAACCAAAAATGAAACCTTATATACCAAAAATGCGTGAAACACTTGCACAAGCACTTATGATTGATATAAACTTAATATCAATAAAAGCAAAAACTAACGAAAATATGGACGCAGCAGGCGAAAAAAAAGCTATTGAAGCTCAAGCTGTCGTTACACTAAGAAAGGATACGTAATGAAATTTTTACACTCTATGATTAGGGTAAAAGATTTACAAAAATCACTTGATTTTTACCAAAATTTATTAAATATGACTGTCGTAAAGAAAAAACGTCTTGATGACTGCGAATTGTATTTTTTGGAAGACGAAGAACATACTGCACAAATTGAATTAACCTTCAATGACGAAACGCCAAAAGACGGCTACACAAACGGAAACGCTTTCGGTCATTTTGCTTTTTCAGTTTCATCTTTAGATGAATTTACGGAAAAACTAAAAAAACTAAACTACGAATACCTTTATGAACCGTTTGTTATTTTTAGCGGTACAAAAATTGCATTTGTAAAAGACCCTGACGGAAATGAAATAGAACTGATAGAGAAAAGTAATGAAAAATAAAATAAAAGAATACATTAAAAATTCAATAACAACAAAAGAAAAAATCCTACAAAACGAAGATATTTTAAAAACCGTTGAAGATATAAGCAAAAAAATAGTAATTGCACTTAAAAACGGTAATAAAATTTTATTTGTAGGCAACGGAGGTTCAGCAAGCGATTGCGACCACCTTGCAACAGAATTTGTTTCAAAATTCTACAAGGACAGACACGCATTTAATGCACTGTCATTAACCTCAAATAATGCTTTAATAACAGCTCTTTCAAATGATTTCAGCTATGATAAAGCGTTCTCAAGACAAATTGAAGCAATCGGAGAAAAAGGAGATGTTCTTTTTGCTCTTTCAACGTCAGGTAATTCAAAGAATATAATTGATTCTATAAATATTGCGAACGAAATGGAGCTAATAACCATTGGACTTACAGGAGAAAAACCTTGTGCAATGGATAATATTTGTACTGTCTTAATAAAAATACCTTCGTCAGAAACTCCAAATATTCAGGAAGCACAAATGACACTGGGACATTTAATATGCTTACTTGTTGAAGACGAATTATTAAAACAGTAAAAACAGCTATATATAAGGTAAGCAGCCATATTTTTAATAAATTTTTGTTTACAAAACTTCACATTTTAATACATGCCTGCAATTTTTTAAAACAAAAATACTTTATATAAGAGTAAGAGATATTTAACACAGAGGAGATTTTAAAATGGATTCAATTAACGCTTTAGGTTCAGTAAATGCAATAGATGCAAAGAAAGACAAATATGTAGAACAAAATCAACCACAAGTTGCTTTTGTAAATTCAATTTTTGACAACTTTGGCGGAAACGCTCAAGGCAGCACAGAAACAGCTTTCAATGCATAATTAAGATTTCAATAACAAAAAGAACCTCATTGGATAATGAGGTTCTTTTTTGTTGTTATAAAATTTTCTTAGCCGACTAAAATTCCTGCGATACAAGCTGACATAAAGCAAGTGAAAGTACCGCATATTAAAGCTCTCATACCAAGTCTTGCAATATTTTTTCTTTGGTTAGGAGCAAGTCCGCCAATTGCACCGATTTGAGTTGCGATAGAACCGAAGTTACCAAAAGAACAAATAGCAAAAGATGTAATTACAAATGCTTTATTTGAAATTATGTCTTTAATTGCGATTAAGTCTGTATAACCGTAAACTTCGTTTGAAACAATTTTCAAACCGATAACACCGCCGACATCAAAAATATCTTTAACAGGTGTACCCATAAGCCAAGCAAATACAGCAAAGAATTTACCCAATATCATTTTTAATGACAAGTGAGGGAAATCAAAACCCCAAACAGGTCCTGTCAAATGAAAGACATTGTATATAAATCCGCCGCACGCTGCTAAGACATAATCAATCATCGCAATTAAAGCAACAATCGCAAGCAGCATGGCAATAACGTTCAGAGAAACCATCATACCTTCAGAAGCACCTGAAGCAATAGCATCAAAAACGTTTGAATGAGTTTTTCTTTTGCTCAATTTGATATTTTCCATTGTTTCAGGAGTTGCAGTTTCAGGATAAACCAATTTAGTCATAACCAAAGCCCCAGGAATAGCCATAACAGCAGAAGCTAAAACATATTCAATAGGAATACCCATCATAGCATACACAGGCATCATAGCACCTGATGTACAAGCCATAGAACCTGCCATTGAAGCTAGCAACTCAGAACGTGTTAATTTTGCCAAATAAGGTTTAATCATAATTTGAGCGGTAACTTGACCAACGAACGCACTTGCAACGTTTGAAAGAGCTTCTGCACCGCTTACTTTCATTATTTTATTCATTGCTTTACCGAGGATTGTAACTATGCGCTGCATTATTCCGTAGTAATACAAGATATTTACAATCATCATCATGAAAATTGTCGCACTAATTAACTGTACAGAAAAAAGAACTGCAGCCTGCTTACCAAATGCCATTTGCAATTGTTCTGCATCCAAAAGGTGTCCGAAAACAAATTTACCGCCTACATTTGCAAATTCCAGCAATTTTTCAATTCCTCGACCAATCCACAAAAATATTTGTTGTCCGACAGGTACTTTAAATATAAAAATACCGAATAACACTTGCAAAGCAAAACCAACACCTACCGTTTTGTAATTGATTGCCTTTTTGTTATTTGACATAGCAAAAGCTAAAGCAAGTAAAACAAACATTCCGATAATTGCAATAAAATTACTCATTTAATTAAAAACTCCTTATTTCTCTATATTTTTATTGTACTAAAAAATAATATTTTTTAAATTTTATGCAACGAATGTTTACAAATGGAAATTTTATAAAAAAGAGTATAAAATGTTTGTATGTACAAGTATAGATTATATATTGCAAAGTTCATTTTAATCATTTGCCTGTTTAATTCAAGTCTTGTTTTTGCAGACACAATAAAAGGGCATGCGGAAAAGTACGATACCACTAAACAAGACCAATCCGAACTTTTTACAGGACAAGTAGAAATTCTTGATGAAAAAGATATTATAAAAATGACCGTTTCACAAGTAATAGACGGTACATTTGCAATTGAAGGCGATGAGTTTTTTGCGGAAGTTGTAAGTGATGTATCGGGTGACAGCGGAGTATTATTACCGAAGGGAACTCTCGCACATGGGATTATAAAAGAACAATCCGAAGCAAAAAGACTTGGAAGAAACGGATATATTTCTTTAGATTTTGATTACCTTGTAACTCCTGACGGCAGAGAAATTCCAATAGAAGGAAAAATGTCCACAAGAATGCATCCTATTGTAGAAGCAGGAAAAATTGTTGCAACAGACGTGGGATATACTGCAGCAGGTGGAGCAATAGGTGGTTTATTGGCATTAAACTTATTCGGAATTGAAGCTGCAATTGCATCTCAAGGCTATACTGTAATGGGCGGAGCCGCAATAGGCGGAACTGTCGGATTAGGTATGTCTCTTTGGAGAAAAGGTAAAGATGTGCTTATTTCCCCTGGGGATGAAATAAGAGTAAAAATAAATTCAAAAATGAGTTTGCCTGTATATAAAGATACAGCGCTGAAACAACATGAAGTAAATTACCCTGGACTAACAATTAAGATAACAAATGTTGTTCACGAAAAAGATCCGTTCGGAGAAGCAAATACTATTACACTAACACTATCCATAACAAATATGACAAATCTGACACTGTCAGGCATGGATTTGGCGCTTATAAACGATTACAACAGTATCTTTCACCCTTCAATTTTCGGTGATACAAATTTAATGTTTAAACAAATAAAGCCTGGTGACAGGGTTGCAGGAAGAATTTCGTTTTCGGTAGACAACATCAACAGAAGTTTTTGGCTTACTTTCTGCGACAGAAGAACTAAGAAAACTCTTTCTAAAGTATCAATAGATAATGCCTATAAAAACGTTCCTGATAAAGTTAAAAAGAAAAATGATAAGCTTAAAAAGAAAACAAATTACTACAAAGAACGTGACCCGTTTGAAGTTTAGTTAAAAAGTTCTTTTGTTTTTAATCTTATTTCTTTATCAATTTCAAAAATTTCATCAATATTCGGATTTTTTACAACATCATGCTTGCGATAGATTTTCTCAACCGTTGTATAGATATCATACAATGTAATTTTGCCGTCTAAAAAGGCATAAACAGCTTCTTCATTAGCGGCATTTAGGCAAGTTGTTGCACTTCCGCCAGTTCTTCCTGCCTCGTAAGCAAGAGCAGGACAAGGGAATTTTTCAAAATCAGGTTTCATAAACTCAAATTTTTGAGCATCCACAAAACTAAAACTACGCGATTTAATGCCCTCAGGTCTTTCAGGATAACATATTGCATATTGAATAGGAAGATGCATACTTGGAAGACCTATTTGAGCCAAAATACTTCCGTCTTTGTATTCAATAGCGGAATGTATATAGCTTTGAGGATGAACTACAACGTTTATATTGTCATAATCCATAGAAAATAAATGGTGAGCTTCAATAATTTCAAGCCCTTTATTCATCAAAGTTGCACTGTCAACAGTAATCTTCTTTCCCATATTCCAGCGAGGATGAGCCAAAGCCTGTTCAACGGTTGCATTTTTTATATCTTCAATTGATTTATTCAGAAAAGGTCCGCCTGATGCGGTTATAATCAATCTGTCAACCTTATCCAATTCGCCATGAATACATTGAAATATCGCAGAGTGCTCACTATCAATCGGAAGAATTTTAACACCTGCATCTTTAGCACGTTTCATAACGATATCACCCGCCATTACAAGAGTTTCTTTATTGGCAAGAGCAACATCAATTTTGTTATCTATGGCTTTAAGTGTAGGCTTTAAACCGATTTTACCTGAAACTGCAACAACAATTAAGTCATTTTCAGTATTTGAACAAATTTCTTCCAAACCTTCATCGCCGAATAAAACTTTTGCCCCCTGAGGTACTAAATTCTCCGTTTTTACAGCAGAACAAACATACTTAGGTCTAAATTTTTCAATTTGCTTGTTTAAAAGTTCAATATTTGAACCCCCTGCAAGCGCAATAATTTCAAATCTATCTTTTAATTTTTCAATTACTTCAAGAGTTTGTGTACCAATAGAACCCGTTGAACCGATTATACTTATTTTTCTTTTCATAACGTAATCATTATACATCAAAAATATTTACAAAAGAGTATATTTATGGTTAATTAAAAGTATTATGAAAAGATTTTTATTAAATATTATATTGATAGGTATAATTACAATTATAGCCGTTGGCTGCGGAAAAAAACAGCAACCTATGGACTTGTACGACAGTATACAACAAAGAGGTAAACTTGTTGTAGGTGTAGAAAAAAACATTCAGCCCTTCAGCTATAGAGGCTCAGACGGCAACCAACAGGGATTTGAAATTGATATAGCAAAAAATATTGCAAAAGCAATATTAAGAGATGAAAATGCGGTAGAATTTGTAACTGTTGAGCCAACAAACAGAATTTCCATGCTTAATTCAGGCAAAGCTGATATGCTGATTGCAACAATAACAATAACAAATTCAAGAAACAGTATTGTTGATTTTTCCGAACCATATTACTACGCTGGACAAACAGTATTAGTAAAAAGAAACGATAAAATCAAATCATTTACGGATATAAACGGAAAAAAAGTCGGTGTAACTTTCGGAACAACTGCAATTGACGGTATAAAATCAGTTGCTCCTGAATCGCCTATTCAAGGTTATAAAACATATCAGGAAGCTTATAATGCGCTAAAAGCAGATGAAATTACAGCTTTTGCTTCCGACGATACCGTTCTTATCGGATATTCAATAAACGATGTTAGCGTGAAAATTTTACCTCAAAAATACACTCAGGAACCATACGGTGTAGCTTTTAGAAAAGGTACAGAAAGCGTAAGAGCTATTGAAACGGTAAATAACGTAATCAATTTAATGAAAACAAACGGAGAATTGGCAAAACTTAAAGCTAAATGGTTTAAACCTGCTGAAATAAAATAGATAGGAAAATTATGAGAATTGAAACTAAAAATTTAGTAAAAATATATGGCGACAGAAGTGTAGTTAATGACGTTTCATTTGAAGTCAGTAAAGGTGAGGTTGTATGCTTGCTGGGACCAAACGGAGCAGGAAAAACAACTACTTTCTACATGGTTGTAGGTTTGGTAAAACCGAACAAAGGACAAGTTCTGTTAAATGGAGAAGATATTTCTGCATGGCCGATGAATTTACGTTCAAAAGCAGGAATCGGATATCTGCCGCAAGAAGCTTCTATTTTCAGAAAACTTACGGTTGATGAAAATATAAAACTCGTATTGGAAATGAATGACAAGCTTACTGTTGACGAAAAGAAAGATAAGCTGGAAGAATTGTTAGATGAATTCGGTGTAACAAAACTACGCGGAGAAACCGCAATTTCATTATCAGGCGGAGAAAGACGACGTGTAGAACTTGCAAGAGCATTGGCTGCAAGTCCTGATTTTATACTGCTTGACGAGCCTTTTACAGGTATTGACCCTATTGCAATCGGAGAAATTAAAGAAAATATAAGAAAACTTTCAGATGACAAAGGTATTGGTGTTTTGATTACCGACCACAATCCAAAAGCAACTTTATCTATTACAGACAGAGCTTATGTAATTTTTGACGGAAAAATAAAAATTCAAGGTAAAAGTGAAGAAGTTGCAAACGATCCTGTGGCTAAGGAATTTTATCTTGGAAAGGATTTCCAATTATAATGCTTTCAAAATTCAAAATCACAATATACGACAAATATATTTTAAAGCAGGTTCTATTTGCGACCATCGGGGCTATATTGCTTTTTACAATAGTTTGGATTGCTCCTGAAATGCTTTTAAATACAATAAAAGAAACTCTCGAAGGGCAACATACAATAAGAGAAGCATTTTTAATATTATTTCTTCAACTCCCTAAGATTTTAGGTAAGGCGTTTCCTGTAGGATTGTTGCTGGGTACACTGTTCACTTTCGATAAATTAAGTAAAGACAGCGAACTGACAATATTTAGAGCCATTGGTATGTCATTCGGCAGAATTATTGCGCCAATAGTGTGTTTGAGCCTCGTATTTACCGTACTTTGCTTTATTACATACGATAAATTGATTCCGCTTGCTGAAACTCAATTACACGAAATTGAAGGCGGAAGATATCCTAACATTCAATACATGTACACAAGAAAAGACTCACAAAATCAACCTATACAAGCAATAATTGTTTCAAATTTCAGAAAAAACAGAATGAATAACATTATTGTATTGGATTTTTCTCGAAAAATCTATGACGATATACATGGTTTGTACAGAATTTATATTGCTCAAAAAGGCGTTACACACAACAATTACTGGAAACTCTACAATGTAGTACAATATAAAATATCAAACAATGGTGTTTTTGTAAGTATAGACAAAATGAAAACAAAAAAAATACTTAAAGGTAGTATTGCTTCTGACGTAAATATGCTAATGGCATATTCTGTAAAAAAAGAAAGAGAAATTACAAATTCCGACTTAAGGAAATACATAAATTTGTTAAAACGTGAATCAATGGATGAAGAATACCATTATATGCTAAATAAGTATTTTCAACGTTTTCTACATCCGTTTGTTTGTGTATTACTTGCAATTATGGGATGTTTGTTAGGTTTCAGCAAACCGAGAGAACAACGCCTGATAGGTTTTACGATTGCCATAGGAACAATTTTTGTATACTACATAACATTACCGTTTTTTGATTTACTGGCGGAAAAAGGAGTCTTACATCCGTTTATAACGGCAATTACTCCTCCATTAGCGTTCATGGGCGCAATATATGCATTTTATAAAAGTAAGGACTTGTAATATGAAAAAAATATTTATTTTAATGATAAGCATTTTGTTTTTAACTTCTCCCGTTCAGGCAAGAGCAATTAGTGTAGATGAAGATAACGGTATATATCATATTGTTATCAGCGGAAACAGAATGAAAAAACATATTCAATTTATTTCAAGCTCAAATTTAAAAACAAATAAAGATATTCATGAATTAACAAACTCGAAATTAACTATCAATGCAGGATTTTTTGATCCTAATAACCAAAAAACAATTTCTTATATAGTAACAAACGGTATAACAGCAGAAGACCCTTATCTTAACGAAAATCTGTATACAAATCCGCTGTTAAGAAATAACTTAAGCAAAATCTTAAACAGATCCGAATTTAGAATAACAGAGTGCGACAAAAAATTAAAATATTCAATAGTGCCACACAATACACCGGTAGAATTTGCTTGTAATATCGTAACCTCCGCTCAAGGCGGACCTCAATTATTACCTGAATTAAAATTGGAAGAAGAATTTTTTATACTTGAAGATGAAAACGGTAATATTATAAGACAGTCTGCATCTGTTCTTGACCGAACAGCAAGAACCATCGTCGGAATAAAAGATGATGATATGCATATCTTAATTATTACAAACAAAAATCCGAAGAATATATTTGAAGCCAGAGATATATGTAAAGGTTTAGGTCTGCAATATGCTATGGCATTTGATGGCGGAAGTTCAACTTCATTGAATTACAAAAAATTAAATATAACTTCAACTCAAGGCTTTGGTGAAGACACAGGAAGAAGACTTAAATCATTCATGATAATAACAACCAAAAAAGGTCGCTAATTTTTTAAATATTTTTACCGAAATGTTGACTTTATAAAAAACCTCATTAAATAAATTACATCTACATGTAATTTATATCTTCAAAATGCAATCGAGGTAAATATGGTTTTAAAAATTCTTGCTATGTTGTTTTCACAAAATAAAACTTGCACTCACGAACATGTTGGCTTAAACAGAGATTTTGAATACTGCCCTGACTGCGGCGCATTGATAGAAAATCAATGGTACATAGTAAAATGTTCTTGCTGCGGTATAAAACAAAAAGCAATCGTTAAAAACGGCAAAGTCGTTCCGGTAGGAAACTTCTGCCACAATTGCGGAAGCGATGAATATGAGGTAGAGAAATTGGATACTATTGATTTTATAAATATCAATTACGCAGCATTAGTCAGAAAAGAATCACAATCCGCTCCAAAACGCAGTATTACACAATGCTGGGTTGATACTACAAGAAAAATTGATGAGCAACCGCTACTGCTGCCACAATACCGATAATATCCGCCAAAATTCCTGTTATCATTGCATAACGAACTTTAGAAATACCTACGGAGCCAAAATATACGGCAAGAACGTAAAAGGTGGTTTCAGAGCTGCCGACAATTATAGCAGCCAGTTTTGTTGCATAACTGTCAGGTCCAAAATTATTTGCAATATCTGAAAAAATACCTAAAGCCGCCGAACCAGATAATGAACGAACTATCATTACAGGCAATACATCTACGGGAACATTAACGGAATTCAAAAAGCCGCTTATTAAATTACCGCACGAATCAATAAAACCTGATGCTCTTAACATTGAAATACCAACAATAATTGCAACAAGATACGGAATAATATTTACTGAAACACTAAACCCGTCTTTTGCACCTTCAACAAATGATTCATAAATAGGAACTTTTTTAAACAGCGCAACTGTCAAAATAAAAATAAGTAATATCGGTAAAATCCAAACAGAAACCAGATTAACACAACTTTGAAAATTCATTATTGCGCCCTCCAGAATTTTTGCAGAATTTTAGCCGTTAAAATAGCTCCTATAAAAGCACATCCGGTAACAATCAGTGTAGGAAGTATTATTTCTGTCGGATGTTTATAACCGATACCGACCAATACGGCAATAACAGTTGCAGGAATAATTTGAAAACCTGCTGTATTCATCGCCAAAAACATACACATGGCATTTGAAGCAGAACTCTTGTCTTTATTTATTTCCTGCAATTCTTTCATCGCTTTTAACCCGATAGGAGTTGCCGCATTTGTTAAGCCCAAAGCATTTGCGGAAAAATTCATTGCAATATCACCAATAGCCTTGCTGTCAGAAGGAATATCATTAAATAGCCATCTTGCAACAGGTTTTACTAATTTCGTAAACATATCGACAACACCTGCTTTTTCTGCAATACGCATAATTCCGAGCCAAAAAGCCATTATACCTATAAGCGAAAATGCCACTTTTACCGACAAATCAGCACCAGATAAAATTGCATTTACTACGTCCTGCAATTTTCCGTTAAAAGCGGAAAAAATTATTGAAAAAACTATTAAAAAATAAAATATATAATTCATGTTTTAATTAAAGCATCAATGAAACAAAACTCCAAATACTTAAAGAAAATTAAAAAATTTGCAGATATAAATAACAATTTATAATAAAATATATATGGGTTAAATTTATGCTAAATTCATTAAATCTTGAATCAATAAAACCGACAGAAATAAATTTAACAGGTGTAAGACTGCTTGTAATATTTTCTCTGCTTTTAAAATCACCAATAACAGCAGAAGAAATAAACGAATATTTTGAAAAAAATAATTACCCAAAAGAAACTTTTTCTGCAGATACACTAAGAAATGACCTAAACGCACTTCGTCAGGCAGGTTGCGAGATAACACGTGCAGATAAAACAAATCAATTCAAATACAAAATATTATCTCATCCTTTTGAAATTACTGTTGATAATGCGACAGTAAAAGCAATTTTTAAATTATACAAACAAATATACACAAGTCTAAAGATTTCGGACTTGATATATTTTGAAGAATTTTTTAATTTTCTTTCAGCATATAATACAAACGAAGAAAACAGCGAAAAATTAAGAGGGCTTTCGAAACTTAAAGACATAGACAAAGACCTTTTAAAATCACTTTTACAAGCCGAAAATACAGGTCATACAATATCTTTTGACTACAATTCACCGACATCGGGGAAAATAAAATATACCTTTAAACATTGCTATATGAATTTCAGAAGCGAAAAACTTTACCTGAACGGATATAACCTGACCTACAACAAATATTCGTTTCTGCCTGTTTCTAACATAATTTCACCGATAATTATTCACACAGAAAAAGACTTGGCAAACGATAATGAAATAAAAGTTATTTGTGAGCTTAAAAATGAGGCAATGTTATATTTTAAAGAAAAACCTGATGAAAAGATAATAGAAAAATATACGGATAAAATTGTAGTACAAATAACATCTTTTGATTTCTTCAAACTAAACCAAAGAATACTTGAATACGGTCCTAATTGTACGGTAATATCACCCGAAAGTGTTCGTAATTACACCATAAACACATTAAAACAAATGTATGAGGTATATTCGCATGAGCAGATATAACACCGATAATACAACAATAGCTGCATACAGAGTATTTGAAACGCTTAAATACTTAATGCATCAGCCTGCAAGCGTAACCGATATTATGAAACATTTGGAAACATTGGATTTAAACAGTGGGAAGCCTCTTTCAAAAGGTGTTATTTACAAATATATTGCAACCTTGAAATTTGCGGGAATAAAAATTTCAAGAAAGAATTGCAAATATCTCGTAAAAGATTTGCCATTCAAAATACCGTTTAATTCCAATAATATTAAAGCTGTTTTATTGATGGAAGAAATTATAAATCAATTACCGAAACAAGATATTTTTGAAAATATAAGAAAGTTAATCTATTCAATAAAAATGACAAGTATAATCACCCCAGAAGATGAACTTAACATAAAACAAGAGATACAAAAAATAAAATTTAATATACCGACTGAAAATCAGGCAAAAACTATTGAAGAATACGAAAAATATTGCAAAGACAACTTGAAAATAAATATCGAATACAAAGATATGTATGGAGAGAGTTGCAAAGTAATCTGTGAGCCGATAGAAGTAAAATTTGAAGATAACCAAGTATACTTATATTCATACTCAGCATCGCTAAACAATTTTGTTGAATTTAATTCAAAACAAATTATAAAAATAACACAAATGCCGTCGAAATGTTCGGATAGCAGAATACACAGTTTATCAAGCAGCACGGTATTCAAATTAACGGATAAACTTGCAAAAAGATATAAACCAAGAGCAGATGAAACAGTACAATACAATGAAGACGAGCTTACGGTTATGAATAAAATTGAAGATAAAAATAAACTTTTGCACAGACTAATGAGATACGGTGCATTGTGCGAAATAAAAAGTCCAAAGACAGAGCGCAATAAGATGAAAGAAATGATAGCAAAAACATTAAGT
>CAJOPF010000106.1 GCA_905236205.1 Candidatus Gastranaerophilales bacterium | reverse complement strand
CGAACAAGGCGGTCATGATCCTTCGTAAGATTTCCACATAATTCCAACAGGTCCTTTTTTGTATCTATCAGGACGGAGTAATCGAAGTAGAAACCTTTGCCTTCCTCGTAGCGAAGTGCCATATAGTCTGCGCTTGGCAAACCAGTTCTAATGTGAATAATACCTTGCTTGTCAAATGTTTTGGTTATGTGGTTTTCACGTTGCTGCCTCGTGTCCGTTAATATAACAAAATCATTTAGCATTTAAAAGCCTCTCTATTTCTTGGTTTATCTTCTCAATCTCTTTTTCGTACTTTGTCTTATTTTCCGGCTTTGCTTTTTTTAAGTCTTTAATAAGATCGTATCGTTTCCCGCTCAAGTTTATTATTTTTATTTCTTTTTCCGCCACGCTCATTTTTACCACCTCTTTTTTCTTTTTTCTTCGCGAACCTCGACATGTTTGTACTTCGATTTTAAGTATAGAAGCTCGCTCACAGTTATTTTTTTATAAACCCACATTGTTTTTGTGGTTCTATCATATTGATATTTATTCATTTTTATTTCGCCCTCTCATATATTCTTCAATTGTGATTTGTCTACTATCATCTTGCTTGTAACCAAAGCCCACCAAAGTTTCTTCGAAGGTGTATGTGTCATTCGGCACGTATAACCTTTTTGTTAGTTCCAAGGCATATATGTTAATTAAGTCTTGGTTTTCAACCTTAATCGCCCCTGTTAATTTTGTGATTAATTCTAATGTAGTTTTGTTCATGTTAAATCTCCCCTATAATTTCTTTTAATTCGCTTTTGAAATCATCTAATTCTATTTCACGTGTATATAATTTTCGTGTTAATTTATTAATGCTTTCGATTGTGTTAAAATCTTTATACATACATAGTAGTTGTTCTTCGTATAAACTATATCGTGATGGCACACTAATTGTGTCAATAATATCAGCAATATAATCAATCGCTTCACTTGGATTAGTACATACACTTCCCATTAAGGAAATATCGAACGTTTTAAATCGTTTGTAAAAATCTTTTAAAAAATTAAATAGCCTATGGTGTTTTTTAAAATGTTTGCTTTCAAGCTTTGTTTTTTCTATTAATTCAGGTTCAACAATAAAACAATTTAATATTGAACGTTCTAATAATTCATATTGTTTCATTAGCGGAATATTCCAATCTTTTCATCATTCCAATTTGAAGCAATATTGCATATTGTTTGCCATTTGATTTTAGGTTCATACATATTAATATCTTCCCTTGCAAACCATTTTTTTAATTTTTCCCAAGCGTTAGACCCACTATCTTCAACGACATAATACTTATCACCATTTTGTAATGTAATCAAATATAAATTCATTTTAACCTCCTACATATAAAATTTATATTCATCTTTGTAGTTTAAGAAACGTTTTGTTTCAACTTCAAAGTATTGTCCGATAAACATATCTTGAATACCTTGTTCACGATTTTTACATATTTCAACAATGTTGTCGTAACTTAAAAGTTCCTCATCATTTTTCTTAAACATTTCTTGAAATTGTTTTTTAAAATCATTGTTTACTCTGTGAATAATAAAGACATTGTCAGCTATGTTTGTTAAATCAGCAGTTCCAGATATATCATACTTTCTTAAGAAGTTTGTTGATTTTCTTGGGTGGCAAACAAAATGTATATGAATATTTAATCTCTTTGCCATATCACTTAATTCGGTAATAAGTTTTGTTTGCACCTCATATTTGTCTTGACCATAGTTTGATAAGTTCATAGACATTAAATTATCTAGAATTACCATCTTTACATTTTTATTTTTAACTGCGTCATAGATTGCAAATATAATTTTATTTATATCGTTGCCCAATTCGTTGTCATAAATAAATAATTTATTATTTGTAACATTCATCGTTGCTTCTTTGTCTTTTGGATAATAAAAATCATATTGTTGATTATGCAATAAATTATTTTTACCACACACTTGCAAATTGATCCATTTCATCAAACGACTATCTTTTAATTCACCACTAAATATAAGTGTATTGTAATCTTGTTTAATACTTTCAATAGCAATTTGATTTAAAACTGTTGATTTACCTGAACCATTACCACCCGACCAAACACTTAATTCACCAAGTGCAAAACCTTTAATGTATTTATCAATATTTGTTATCCCAGATTTAATATAAGTTATATTTTCATTAGTCTGCATATCAATTTCACTTGTGGTTTTATAATATTTAAGTTTAGTTGCGTCAATTTGTGATAATTTATCTATTTTTTCTTTAAATTCATCAAATGTTAAGTTAGCACTCGCAAGTTTTTTTACCCAAAATAATTTATAATTTTGAATAATAGTATCTTCAAGACTTTGCAAATCTTTTTGCCAATCGTTAATCGGTAATTTTTCTTTTTCAAGTTCTACATAAAGTTGTGAATTAAAATCACTATGTTCTTGTAAAATTTCAATATAATCAATTTTTTGATTTTTTTTATAATATTCATCAAGATATTCAAATATTTTAGAATAGTTTTCGTTTTGAAAATATTCTTTTCGCAAACAAGTGTTTTCAAATGCTTCAATATGGTTTATTAAAATAATTAAAGCCGTTTTTTCAATATCTAAATCCATTTTCATAATCTAAATACCCCCTCATCTATTTTTTTAATATTTCTTTCATTTTTATTTTCTTTCTTTTCAATAGGATAAAAGTCTTTCCAACCACCAACAATTGCTTGTTCCATCATTTCTTTTCTTTCTTCATCATTTTCAGCTGTTTCTAACTTGCTAATTAAACGGCTAATAATAGTCTCATTTAAAGTATAATTATTATCTTCTCTTATTTTAATATATTCTATAAATAATTTTAATAATATTTTATTATTTATAATTAAACTATTTGATAAAGATAAAGATGAAGATAAAGAATATGATAAAGATAAAGATAAAGATATATCTTTGAGGTCATTGATTGAATCTTGATTGTTTTTTGATTGTTTTTTGATTGAATTGTTTTTTTTCTCATTTTCCTCGTATTTTCGGGCATTTTGATTACCTATTGGTGCTCCAGATTTTGCATTTGAACGATTTTTTGAAGTGTTTAAATTTGGTTCAATTAATGTCCAAATTGTCTTTTTTATGCCCTTAAATTTTGGTTTTTTGTTTTTAAAAACATAATCAAGTATAGCTTCCAAGACTTCATATTTATCTTTTTTGTCTAGATCTTCAAGACAATCATAATAACTTTTATAGAAAGAAAAACCTTTAATATCTGTCATAATCATTCTCCTTTCTATACTCTATCAAAATAGTCTACTATTTCAGCTTCACTATTTAAAAATTTAGTTATACAATAAGCAACAAGTTTTGAACAATTTTGTTTGCCGTTTATAACGCGTCTCAATGTATCAGGGTTAAGCCCTACGACTTTTGCCATTTGAACTTTATTATAAGTTATAGCAACATTTTTATCTCTAAATAAGTACATTTTTCATTTTCCTCCTTCTAGTGTATATCTAGATTATAAATCTATTTTCAAATATTTTCAATAGTTTTTTGCACAAAAAAACAACTTTTTTACAAGTTGCTTTTTGTTTAATTAAAATGGCATTTCTTCACTATCTAGTGCAATTTCAACAACGTCATTATTTGTAGGTTTATTGTTTATATATTCTTCATATTCAACAAGTGATCCATCTAATTTCTTAACTTTTGGTATTTTAACATTGTCTACTTTATCAATGCTTCTAAATTGATTTAATTTTCTTGCAGTTTTAGTTTTGCCTTCACTATCTTCGTATTCTTCAAGTGCAAATACAAGACCTATTTTTTTATCTTTTAATTGTGTCTTCTCATCTTTGTTCCAGTCATAAGTAAAACCTGGGTTTGAGTTTTCAACTGCTGTAATAAAACTTTTAAGTTGTTTAACTTGGTTTTCTTCATCTCCTAGTGATACATAACGGATAGCACTTGAAGACCATTTTTTGTTTTCTCTATTATCGTTTTTATATAGTTCTGCAAAATATTCAGGTTGCTTGTCATCTTTTGCAGTGTCTACACAAACTTTTAAACTAGTTTTCCCACTAAATTCACTTGTGTAAACCTCGGCGTTTTTAATAACTCCTTTGTGTCCCCCTAATTCTATTGCAATAAAATCCTCATTTAATTGCACGTTTTCATAATTATTTGGTTTTTTTAACATATTTTTTTCCTTCTTTCTAATATTCTTTCAATATTTCCAACACTTTTACAATGTCGTTATCAATTTCTAACTCATCAAATGCACCCATAGGTGTACGAGCAGTTGAGTTATTTGCTCTTGTTTCAAATACATATTTGCCGTCCATACCTTTAGCAAGTAGCACAGTATTAAAATATTTTTCAAGACCAATTTTATTAAGTTTCTTACCATTAGTAAGTAATCTAACAAATCCATCTTCTTCTGTTTGAGTGTGCCCTATAAATATAACTGTCAGGTCATCTCTTAAATCAGGTACGACGTCCACAATATTATAAATACAAGTTGCTAGATCAGTCCACTTGTCAAAGTTTTTGTCTTTAGCGCGACGCATTTCATCAGCTATCATTATTGAATTGATAGTATCAATTGTAATATATTTAACATTAGGAGCTTTATCACTAATGTTTTTTAGTAACTTAATAACTGTGTCCCCATCATTAGTTTTAAAATAATTTTTATTTTCTTCACTATAATCGGTTTTCCAGCCTTTATAGTTAAGACCTTTTTTGTCGCAGTCAATGTAG
Organism: Candidatus Gastranaerophilales bacterium; assembly: GCA_905236205.1. Classification (GTDB taxonomy): domain Bacteria; phylum Cyanobacteriota; class Vampirovibrionia; order Gastranaerophilales; family Gastranaerophilaceae; genus UBA6984. The sequence continues at coordinate 1,233 of CAJOPF010000106.1, read as the reverse complement.
TAGTGTTCTTTTGGCGATAGGTTTCGAAGTGAACTTGTTTTTCCTGAACCTGCTTCACCAATAATTAATAACATTTTTGCCATTTTATTAGCCCTCCTTAATTCTAAAATATTTTTTACTTCCTTGTATAAATAAGGTATTTCGATTATTTCATAATTTTCATTATTCTCACTAAAATATACAATAAACATTTCTTCAATTTTTAAGTTGCTGTATTTCTCAACTAGGTATTTGTAAATTGATAGTTGTATGTAATAGTGATTTAATGTGAAATCCTTTAAATGCGATAAAGGTACTTTCATATTCTTTGCATACTTTTCGTTCTTGTGAATATCACTATTTGTTTTGTAGTCAACTAATACAAGCCCACCAGTTAGTTTATTTATGAATAAATGGTCGATAGCACTTGCTATGTCATATTCTTCACTACCAATTATAAATTCATCAGCAAGATGTTCTAATCTATCTTGATAATCTTCTTTAAATTGTTGTGCTTGTAACATAATTTTGGATACATCATAATTAAAGTTTTCATTCCCATAAAAAGGTATCATAGTATATTCCATTTTAAATTGATTACCACTCCATAAACTTTGTGCATATTCATGGCAAGTAGAACCTTTTAAACAACTGTACTCGTTTTTATATTTCCAATAAGCAAGTATTTCTTCAACAGGTTTATTTTCTTTTTCTGCTACTTTTTCAGCAACTGCTTGACTATCAAATTCGTTGCAATATTCTTCAATCAATCTAGTAACTGATATACCAACACGTTTACCTTTGTATTCATAGTGATGGTCATCTGCAAAAAACTTAAAATCACCAAATGCCTTATTCAATTCTTTTAGGTATTCTTCTCTAGTCATTATTTGCCCTCACTTTTTAAATAAAGTTCAGTAATAAGTTGCATAAGACTATTTAAGGTCATACCTTTTTCTTTTGCAATTTTCTTTAGATCTTGCTTTCGCGGTGTTTTAAATTGCACCCATTCTGCTTTCATTTTTACCTCCTATTCTTTCTAATGTAATTTAATTATAACATACAAATTATGAAAAATCAAATGAAAAATTGCATAAATTATTCATATTTTTACACAAAAAAAGATAGTGTTAACTATCTTTAAAGAATTGATAGAATATATGGCACAAAACGTCCACAACGATACTATCACCTGCGAGATGATAAAGACTTGCATTACTTTGGTTTTTAGCACACTTTTCAAAATCTTCATCT
>CAJOPF010000105.1 GCA_905236205.1 Candidatus Gastranaerophilales bacterium | reverse complement strand
GTTTCTTTTTGTTCTTTCTATTCTAATTTTCCAGCCAAATTTTTTTGTTAATTCTGTTTTTTTGTTTCTCATAATAATATTTTAAATTATTGACTTCAAAAATATAATATGTTATCATTATAATATTATAATGATACTTTAAAATTTAAAAGGATTTATGGAAAACTACAAGGATATTTCAAAAGTACAAGATAAAATGTCAAAAGTTGGTAATGAAATAAGATGTTTGGAATGTTTGACAAATATAGTATTGCAAATGCATTATTACGACTTTTCACAAAATGAAATTGAGTATATCGCGTATGTTGCAAACGAAAAAGCAACACAAATTCATAAAAAATATCACGAAATTGAAAGGGAGTTAAATATCTAAATAAGATTTTTTGTGTTAATATATGGATTATGAAAAGAAAGCCTATAGTTGCAATAGTTGGACGTCCAAATGTAGGTAAATCTACATTTGTAAACCGTCTTGTAGGCAAACGTCAATCAATTGTAGACGATATGCCCGGGGTTACACGTGACAGAATTTATTTTGATGTTGAATGGCAAAATAAATGGTTTACAGTAATTGATACAGGCGGAATTGTTCCGGGAGATGAAGATGAAATTATGGTTTCTATATACGACCAAGCAAAAATTGCTTGCGAAGAGGCCGAAAAAATAATTTTTATTGTTGACGGAAAAGACGGAGTAACTCCTGTTGATGAAGATATTGCAAATATTTTAAGACAAAGTAAAAAACCTGTTTTTCTTGCGGTGAATAAAGTTGACAGTCCCGCTCAGGCACTTTATACAAGCGAGTTTTATTCACTTGCCTTAGGTGAACCTATCGGAATTTCAGCACTTCATGGCTCAGGCGGTGTAGGTGATTTATTAGAAATTTTAACAGAAGACTTTGAAGTTGATGAAGAAATTGAAGAAGAAAAAGATATTAAACTTGCAATTGTCGGCAGACCAAACGCAGGTAAATCTTCTATTGTTAATGCTCTCTTGGGTAAAGAACGTGTTATTGTTTCTGATGTTTCGGGAACTACACGTGACAGCATTGACAGTAAATTAACTTACAAAGAACAGGATTTTACGATTATTGATACTGCAGGTATCAGAAAAAAAGCCAAAGTTGATTATGGTGTAGAAAAATTCGCAGTAGACAGAGCCATAAATTCCATAAAAGAATGTGATATCGCAATACTTGTAATTGATGCAACAGAAGGAATTTCTGACCAAGACAAAAAAATATCTTCCATAATTACGGAAGCAGGAAAAGGCTTAATTATTGCAGTTAACAAGTGGGATTTAATTGAAAACAAACAGGCAAATACAACCAGTCAATTTGAAAAAAAATTGGTAAATGAAATTCCGTTTTTAAGTTATGCGCCAAAGATTTATATAAGTGCGGTTACAAAACAAAGGTTAACCCAAATTTATGAAAAATCAATGGAAGTATACGAACAATACACAAAACGTATTTCAACAGGACTTTTAAATAAAGTTATAAATGATGCTTATTTAATGAATCCGCCTCAAAGTGTTAAAAATAAACGCTTAAAACTTTTATATTCAACGCAGGTTAATGTAAAACCACCAACGTTTGTTCTTTTTGCAAACAATGCTGATTTAATGAAAGACCATTATAAAAGATATATTGAAAATAAACTTCGTGAAGCATTCGGCTTTTTCGGAACACCTATCAGAATTTCTGTTCGCGAACGTTCCGACAAAAAGAGGTAAGTATGGATACTTTTGATAAAATCGGCGATATTTTAGACAACATTGAGCTGGTTTTGGTCGGGTTATTTTTCCTTGTTTTCATATTTTATCTGTTTGCTGCAGGTGTTGAAAAATTTGGCATAAAAGGATTTTTTATTACGCTTATTATGATTGCGGCACTCATAGCTTTTGGATTTTGGATTTATGATTTAACACAAGGGCAAAATCTTTTTGTGCAAGCATTAGCTGAATTGGTTGTTGGTTTGATGTTCTATTATGTTTTAAAAACATTTTTGAAAGGCACTTTCTAAATATGGAACAACATTCTCTTGTTTTTGAAATAATGGACAAAGTAGAACTGACTCTGGGAGTAATGTTTTTAGCTGTCGCTCTTTTTATATTATGTATGGTCAGCAAAGACAGATACGGCAAAAAAGGGATTGTTTATCCCATTTTATTTTTAGCGTTTATAATATTTGCATTTGCGGGAGTATTATACATTTGTGAATTAAATATTGTATGCGGTACGGCTCTTTTATTTCCATATACGGCATTAGTGGTATATTTTGCGGACAAACTTTTCGGAGATAAAAAATAAAATAAATGTCCTGCTCGGACGGAATAAACTTTTGGCTGCAAAAGGCATTGTCGTAGTTTCATTAAGTGAAAATTATTCATTACAATAGGGTCGGAAAAGTATTTTTAAAAATTTTTTAACTAAAAAGTGTTCCATTTTTGTAATGCAAAAATGGAACAGTTGGATAATTATTTTTATATGGATTATTTCAAAAAATTAGGGAAATATATAAAAAATAAACGTATAAAGGCAAAATACTCCTTAAATAAATTTGCGGTTGAAGTTGAGATGGAATCGTCAACTTTGTCAAGAAATGAAAATGGAAAGAGTGTTATAAATATTGAAACAATCAATAAAATAGCAAAATTTTATAATAAAACTCCTGCGGAGTTTTTAGCGGATTTTGAAAAGTATGATAAGGAACATTCTTAATTTTACCATTCAAAATAAAAACTTTCTTATGTTTATGACTGCTATCATCTACATAATGGGGGTTTTTGCGTATTTTACAAATCTTGCAATTGCTTTTTGCGCAATAATTTCCGTCCTTGCAATTGTCGGATTATTAAAAAATATTGTTTCAATAAAATTGATTCTTTTTTGGATTTTTATTTTTTATTTTGGATTTATAAACTGTTCTCTGAGAATTAAAACATCCGACGAGTTACTACAAACAGCGCCGCAAAATTGCGAAATTACAGGGCAAATTGTAAGCATACCAAACAGTAACTTTTCTGATAAAACAAAATTTTTCTTTCAAACTGACAATGGAAAAACTTTTGTCACTGTGAGCGATAAAAAAGGTGATTTTTCGGATTTAAAAATCGGTAATTATTACAAAATCAAAGGAAAATTAAGAATACCGTTTGAAGCCGTAAATCCATCACAGTTTGATTATGGAAAATATCTGAAAAATTTCGGCTCATTTACAGTATTTTATGCAAACCACTCCGATATTGTTCTTTTAGATAAAAAACCGACTTTAAAATGGAAATTTATGCAAAATTTGAACAATGTAAGATATAGAATTTTGGATACTCATAAGAAATATCTTAAAAGTCCTAATATAGAAATTTTGGGCGGGATTGTTTTTGGTGATGATGCGGTAGCTCCGCCCGATTACATTAAAGCTTCATTTATAAACTCAGGTCTGCTTCATATTCTTGCCGCAAGTGGTATGAATGTTGCGTTTATCTACGGTTTTTGGTTCTTTTTTATGAATACCGTATTCAAATTACCTTTTAAACTCACTGTTATAACAGGCATGGGTATGATTATTATTTATTCACTTATGACAGGACTTGGAACTTCTGTTGTAAGAGCAACAATTATGATATTATTTGTTCTTGCCGGTAAATTGATTGACAGAGATACACATTCCGTTGCGTTATTATCTCTTGTTGCAATGTTAATGTTAATTTATAATCCCGCTTACATAAATGATGTAGGGTTTCAATTGTCATTTGTAGTAACATTCGGTTTATTGGTTTCTTCCGATTTATTAAAATATAAAGAAAACAAATTTATCGGATACTTAAGGGACTGTTTTATAGTTCCTTTAATTGCCCAATTTTGGGTTGCTCCGTTACAGATGTTTTATTTTAATACTTTCAGTTTGTATTCAATTTTTGCAAATACGATTACTGCAATATTTTTACCGCTAATTTCTTTTGGCGGTTTTATAAGTTCAATTTTGTCAATAATTCCAAATATTTCAAATATAATTTGCAAAACATTTGATTTTATCCTTAATCCGTTTTTGAATTTGCTTGTTAAATGTTCAAACTATTTTGCAAATTTACCTCATTCTCTGCTTCAGACAACACATCCTAACATATTACAGATAATACTTTATTACACAATTATTCTCCTTATAATCCTTTTATTTAAAGATTTTTCCAAAAAATTATTGTATACAGTGTTAATTTTGGTGTTGTTATTGTTAATTTCAACTATTCCGATAAAAAATCATAATCTTGAAATAATAGCTTTTTCAGTTCAAAATGCAGATTCTTTCCTAATTAAAACACCTGATAACAAGTATTTTATAATTGATACCGCAAAATCAGGCTATAATGGTGGTAAATCTCAGGCGGAGATTATAATTCTTAAATATCTGAAAGATAAAGGAATTAAAAATTTTGACGGAATGATTATAAGCCACTTTGACAATGACCATTCGGGCGGTGCAATAAATTTGTATAACAGCTTAAAAATCAAAAATACTTATGTAAATTCAGATAAAGCAAATTCAATGACTTCAAAACAAATTTTTAAAACAATAAAACCTCTCACTTTAGTCAAAAATAACACTGTTATATATGAGGAACCCGATTTGGAAATAAGAAATTTTATTTCAGGCATAAAAAATAACGACAACGAAAATTCTATTATAACAAGTTTAAAATATAAAGATTTTACAATGTTGTTTATGGGTGATGCGGGAATAACAGCGTTTAATACACTTAAAAATGACTTGCCTAAAAACGTTACTGTACTTAAGCTCGGACATCACGGTGCAAAAAATGTTATTGACGAAAATATGCTTAAAACTCTAAATCCGCAATATATCCTAATTTCATGCGCGCAAAATGATAAAAACCACCCGCATGCCATTACTATGAACACTTTGCGAAAAACAAATATCCTAAGAACCGATATACACAATTCTATTAAGATTATAAGAACCCAAAAAGAGTTGAAAATATTTACTTTTGACAAAAATTCAAAGCAATACTCAAAAATGTAAAAACGACACTAAACCCTTATAAATAGTGGATTTTACACTATTAACTTTTGTAAAATTGTTATTATTGTTGTCTTTCATGGGGTTGAGGAAAAGTTTAAAATATGTTACAATAATAGTAGAGCGAAAACTTAAAAAGAATATATGTTACCCCCCCCCAAAAAAAACGCTCTGAAGTGTTATTCCCCATGCATTAGAAAAATGTGCCACTTCATAAAAAAAAGGTATTCAGGTTCATACTTTGCTTGATAAGAGTTTAAAAGCTCTTTGGAAGCTCTGTCTTTGAGGTGAAATTATGAATACACAAACGTTAAATTTGAATCCGAGAAGAATGTTTACGGTCGCGATAAATCTGTCGATTCTGGCGGTGCTGACGACAACAGTAGGGAGTCTGATAAAAAGTCCGCCGATAATAGCGCAGGAGCTTAGAATAGCCCAAGGCGGAACAATATCACCCATAATTGCAGGCAGCAGGGTGAAAGATGATATTAAAAATATATCAACAGATTTTGACAAAAGTGTAAAGGAAAGGTATAGGAATAGTTATATATATGATGTGGCACCCGGAATAAAACATATAAAGTTAACAAAAACTTATCAAGGTCGTCCTGTAAGGATAAATGTAGTAGAGGTAAATCAAAAATTAAATTCAAATATAGCAATAACTCCTCAGCTTTCATCTTCAAGATTAGCTTCTAAATCAACTATTACGAGTATTGCAAAGAAAACAAATTCTATTGTTGCCATTAACGGGACTTATTTTAAACCGCAAACAGGTGTTCCTTTGGGTACTTTAATGATAGATAAAAAATTATACACAGGCCCTATCTATAATCGTGTAGCAATGGGAATTTTTGATAAAGGTTTTGATATGGCAAGAATTGAATTAAATGCCAATTTAAAAACATCAAAGGGTGAAGTTAAAGTTGATAATGTAAATCAACCGAGAATGTT
>CAJOPF010000104.1 GCA_905236205.1 Candidatus Gastranaerophilales bacterium | reverse complement strand
GTATCAATATTAAAAATTAAAAACTTACTAAACACCTGAACCTTTTATTTCAATTTTCTTTAATCGCTGTTCAATTTTTCTGTACCACCTTAACGGTTGTTGGAAAAGTGTTTCGTAGGCATCCAAATGACCTTCCGAAAGTTCTTTGAATTGTGAATCACAAATATCTGTAAGTACAGTTTCAAGATAGTGTGTGTATTCTTTTCTGTCAATTTTTGAATCTTCAAGAACAATAGGCTCATGAAATTCAACAAGAACTTCAGGTCTGTCTGCCCTTAAAAACATATAGTTTACAGCAACGGGAACAAGATTAACCTTACCGTATTTTTCAACAGCTTTTTGCGCAATATAAGCAAGACCAGTTTGAAATACCAAAGGTCTGAAATTTGGCGGTTTAATAATGCCCTGAGGGAAAATATACAAAAAGTTATTCAAATCACCAATAGTTTCAACCGAATATTTTAGAGCTGCCATAGATGCCTGAGGAGATTTTTTATTTACGGAAAAAGCACCTGCACGCCTCAACAGCGGAAAACGATTTAATTCTTCCACCATAATACGAATTTCTTTATGAAAAACTCTCGTACAAAGGTTATATCCTACAATTCCGTCCCACCAATTTGAATGTGGAGCAAAAAGAATTGTAGGTACCGAAGTATCTCTGTGAAATATCGCATCCGCCCCTTTATAACGGAGTGCAAAAAATCTGTTTTCTAACATACCATGGAAAAACAAATCCGCTATTGTTAACCAAAAAGGACTTGTTTTCGCAGGAGCAAACTTTTCGTCTTTATTCCGTAACTTTGTAGGAGGAACTTTTGAATATAAATCTTCCATATATCAATATTATAACAAGTAAATTAAAATATAAATATTATTAAAAAATCTTAATACATGTGTTGACGATAAAAAGCGTTTATCATAAGATATTTTCAGAGGAAATGAAGTGAACATCTTCAACTGTGCCGCAGCCGTAAAAGTCGGAACACTCCGGAAAGATTGGAAGGTCTTTCATGTAACTTATCGCCGAACTTCGGATACAAAGTTAAGGCAGAAATTATTTATATACAATAATTACCCAACCCCTTAATGATAAGTTGAAAAGCATCTTAGTGTAGTATAGGAATGTGTGTTAATGCCTGTAGCAGGTGTACAATCAGCAAATACTGTAAATAGCGGACAATGTCCTCATGGTTTGCCTCATGGAGCATGCCCGATATGTTCGGGCGGCATGGGTTCTGCAAGTCAGAAAAAAGCTGACTTTTCGGCAAAACCGGGTGAAATGAGCTGGAATGAATGTGCGGCTATTGGGGCTATGATGAGAGCGGCGAAATTGCAAAAACAATTAAACGCTCAGGCTCAGGAAAACCGAATGATGCAAATTGCGAAATTTGAATCAACAATGATGAATGTTTCGCAAAAATTGGCACAATTGGCGGCAGTTATAGCAAACAGCACACCTTCAATAATTTCAAAACCTATCAATTTTATTCTAAATCGAGTCGCGGCACCGCTTTTGAATGTATTAAAAAACATTCCGACAAACATAATGAGAACAATGGATAATATCCGACAGAAAATATTTGATATTCAAGACAAGCTCAATGCAATGTTCGGGGAATTAAAAAACTCGGTAGAAAAGAAAATTTCCGATAAACTGACCGACTTCAAAAAGAAAATTACAATGTTATTCCAAGTTGATGAAACAACCGAAACAACAGATGAAGAAAAGAAAGTTGAAGAAGATAAACGAGCCTTTGAGGTCAAAACATTTATAAACGATTTATACAACAAAATCACTCAAATGACTCAAACTTACGGAAAATATAAAAGAGAACAATCAGAAAAAGACAAAAATAAAGATAAAGGCGCTTAATGCAAGTAAATAAAATTACAAGTCCAATAGCAAAATTGATGTTAGTAGACGATATGGGTTACAAAAAAGCCCAAATGCCTACTAACAACAGACCTTACTCTATTTTTGACCAAGATAAAGTTGATGTTTTTGTAAAAAACGGCAAAAGAGCTGTTCCAAAGTTAACAAAAATGCTTCAAAATGCAAAAACAGAAGAAGACATTGTTGAAGGACTTTATATTGCAGACAGAATGATTGACAGCGGGGTTAAAGATATGGGCAACCTGTACTACTCCGCATTTTCAAGATTTAATAATTCACGCTCCGCAAATGTACAAACGTTTTTATCAGGAGTATACAGAAAAACATTAAATCCTGATGCGTTCGGTCCGTTGGTAAAAATGATGTGTGATAATTTTAAAGACCCGCCAAAAGCAAGTTTTGATCCAAATGAAGAAGTAGGCGGAGCGGTTATTGAATATTTAAGAGATGCCGTTAAACAAAGTAAGAAAAACAGTAAATAATATAAAGGAAAAGGAAGGAAAAATGAAAATCCAAGCAATTACAAACCCGATTAAAAGAGTAATGTTCAAAAACACAGAAGCAGTTGAAAAAACTCCCGTAACTGCTGTTGAAAAAATCGGAAACGGTTTAAATCAACCTCAAAAAGATGAATTTGTAAAAGAAGAAAAACCGTTTGAATTACCAAAAGATGTTACATTCAAAAAAGCTGTTTTGGCAACAAAAGAAAAACCTTATTGTCAATTTGACCAAAATAAAGTTGATTTATTTGTAAATGCAAAAGAAAAAGCAATTCCTGCATTAACAAAAATGTTAAACGAAGCTCAAACAGAAGAAGATAAAACAGAAGGTTTGTTTATCGCAAATCAAATGATAGCTGCAGGAACAAAAGGAATGGATAAAATGTATTACGGTACATTCTCAAAATTTAATGAAGACCGTTCTCCAAACGTACAATCAATGTTGTCAGGAGTATACAGAAGAATTTTAGTTCCTGATGCATTCGGACCTTTGGTAAAAATGTTGGTAACAAACATTTTAGTTCCGCAAAAAGATGCACCGTTTGACCCGAATGAATCAATCGGCGGAGCAATTTTAGAACACATTAAAGCTCCTGAGATTCATCCTCTTTAGAAAGCATACGGATATTTTCCCGAACATTTTTATAATTAGGATTGATGCGCTTGATTTCTTTATAGAAGTTAAGCGCTTCTTCTATATTACCCTGACTTTCCAAGATTAACGCAAGTTGATATTTTGCATCAATATGTTCAGGTTCAAGTTCAACAATTTTTTCCAATGCTTTGATTTCATTTATTCTGTCGTGTTGAGAATCGTAAAGTAAAGCCAGTTTGTACAATACATCCGTATTATTTTCATCAAAATTCAATGCTGTAATAAGAGAGGATTTTTGTTCAAAAGTATTGCCCATACACTCATAAGAATCTGCCAAAGCTATGTAATATTTTGCAACGTTTGAATTTATAGCGATTGCTTTTTTATAGTGTAAAACAGATTCATTGTAATTTTTAATAAATGCATTAACCTGACCTAATTGGTAATAAATTTCAGGATTTTCGTCATCATACTGTGTTGCAAGATTGAAGACTCTGAAACAGTCGTTTATTTCATTATTTTCAAACAGATACTTTGCCCAGCGTACCATTAAGTTACTCATTTCGGTATGAACTTTTTTCACATCAAGAGGACTTACAAGGTCAATTATTTCTTTATATACATCTATTGCATCAGAAAATTTATTTTTGGATTCATACGTATCAATCATCAAACGTTTTATTTCAATATTTTCTTTATTTTGTTCGGAAAGTTCATTTAACAGGGCAATTCCTTCTTCTTCTTTGCCGCTTGCAATTAGTATTTTTGCAATGTAAATTTTTGTTTTTACCTTATCAGAAAACGGATGTTCAAGTAATTTTTGAGCATACTCCATAGTTTTATCAATATCTTTTTCAAGATAACATAAATTGATAAGGTTGTTTAACAACCAAAGACTAAGGCTGTTATTTTCGTTTACTGCAAGTAATTCCTCACAATCCGCAATTGCACGTTCATGGTTTTGAATTTTTATATAAAGTTCGATTAACTTTTTATGAGTTTCCATATCCTCAGGATATATTTCCAAAATACCGTTAAGTTCTTCAAAGGCTTCAGGGTAGTTTTCCAGTTCAATATTCAAATCTGCAAGTTGTGTTTTTATTTCTGTTAACTCAAGATTATTTTCTGTAAGTTCCTCAAGTTTTTTTAATGATTTTATAGCAAGAGCTTTTTGGTTAGTTGTAACATATATTTCACTTAGTTCTTTCAATGCAATCATGTTTTCTTCATCTTGCTTGATAACTTCTTGAAACTCTGTTACAGCTTTTGAATATTGATCTATTTTTTTATAACATCTTGCAAGTAAAAGTCTTACTTCCGAATTATTTTCTTCTTTGTTCAGCACAATCAAACATTCTTTTATGGCGTCATAGACATTGTCTAGCGCAAACAATGCTTTTGCAAGGACAACCCTCAATTTCATATGTTCAGGATGTGTTTCCAAATATTTTCTTATCAGTTTATCTACAAGTTTGTATTTTTTTTGTTTATATAAAAGTTCAGCTTGTTCTAAAATATCTTTTTTTGATATCTGTAATTGTTTTTTCTTTGTGCTAGAATTTGAGCTTATAATCAGTAAGTACAATAAAGCACTTACTAAGAGAATTATTGTTGCGAAAAAAACAAATAAACTTGCAGACATAAAAATCCTTTTTCTTTCCAATCCTATCCTTGGTGTAAATTTTTTAAAAAAGCATTTACTTTTATAAAAAAATTATTATAGTGTTAGTATATGCGAAATAAATTAACTTGTCTACTATCCATATTGATGATTTTTTCATCGGCAGCAATTGCAGATGAATTTGACGGTGGAAAAGACTGGAATACATTGTCTGGTGTGGAAAACGCTTGGGACGGTCAAAAAATAATTAAAAATTCTGAATATGAAGCTATTATTAAGGAACTTGAAAAAAAGAAAAATGCAAAGAAAATAAAAGCCGAAAAAAAAGCGGGACAAACTTTGATGAAAGACAGCGAAGGAAGCGAAAGTGATTTTCTTAGCAAATTTGAAGAACAATATCCTTTGTTAAATCTTACAGTTCCTATAAAAACAGAAAATATAGAAATCCCTGTTGGGCATTATAAAGTAATTGGAACAAAAATCAACGGTAAAGTATTTTTAAATCTTTGTCAGTCATATAATATTGTCGGAAAAATTCCAGCAGTAGAAACTACTGATGATTTTGACCAAGATGAAATAAATTTTATAAAAATTGAAGACATAGGAAATAATGTCTTGAAACTCATGTATGGTTCAATGAAATTTAATGCTTACGCATATATGCGTTATTAGTTAGTAACATTTGTTACATAAAATAAATGTCCTG
>CAJOPF010000103.1 GCA_905236205.1 Candidatus Gastranaerophilales bacterium | reverse complement strand
TGCGAAAGATAATTATTATGATGTTAATTATACAGATATGAATTTTGTACTTGTCATGGGAGCGGAACATGCAGGTGTTTCAAAATCAATAATTAAACTTTCTGATTTTCAGGTAAAAATTCCCATGATGAAAGATTTTAATTCCTTGAATGTTTCAAACGCTTTAAGTGCTATTATATTTGAAACAGTAAGACAAAAAACAATTAAAAAGGATAAATAATGCGTAAAGATTTAGAAAAATTTAATTTATTGGATGAAGAAATTTCGGAAGAAGGTGTCGATTTTCATAGTCTTCAAGAGCAAGATGAAGATGATGATATTCTTGATACCGTTGAAGATCCTAAAGTACAAGAAAGTATCAATTCCGTTAATACAGATGATTCCGTAAAAATATATTTGCAGCAAATAGGTAAAATACCCCTATTATCATCAGAAGAAGAACTTGATGTTGCAAAAAAAATTAAAAATGAGCATTGTGAACTTTCAAAAGATATTCTTGTAAATGCCAATTTGCGCCTTGTTGTAAGTATTGCAAAAAAATATATAGGCAGAGGACTTTCTTTCCTTGATTTAATTCAAGAAGGAAACATTGGTTTAATGAAAGCTGCCGAAAGATTTGATTATGAAAAAGGGTACAAATTTTCAACTTATGCAACATGGTGGATACAACAATCAATAACAAGGGCTATTGCCGATAAAGCGCGTGCCATAAGACTTCCTATCCACATGATAGAATCTTTAAATAAAATTAAGAAAACAACTATTGATTTAACCACAGAGCTGGGCAGAACTCCAACAAAACAAGAAATTGCATACAGACTGGGTATTCCTATTACAAAACTTACTCAGATAGTAAAATCTGCTCAATCTACAATAAGTATTGAAACTCCTGCAAATAATAAAAAAGAGGATTCAACAAAAATAGCCGATTACATTGTTGATGAATCCACAGATACACCTGATTCAAGAGTTACTCAGGAAAACATGCTTGAAGATATTCAAAAAATGTTAAATCAGTTAATGCCTAAAGAGCGTGATGTTCTTATAATGCGTTATGGTCTGAATAATAACGGTGAAAAGAAAACTCTTGACGAAATAGGCTCTCATTACGGAGTTTCAAGAGAACGCATAAGACAAATTGAAAACAGGGCAATTTCAAAACTGAAAAAACTTTGCAGAAACGAAAATTTAACAATAAATCTTAAAAACTATTTCGGCAATTAAGTTAATCTTCTTCTGTCCACTTTTTTACATCAAATTTAAAATCTTTAACCGTCATTTTTAAAGACTTTAAATACGGTTCCAGCTCTTTTAATATTTTTGTTTTTCTTAGCATTAACTCTTGTGCAACGGTCGAGCTTTTGCACGCAATTACCATAGTCGAATTTTTCGTCATTGAATAAGGTTTTGAACTATTTTCAAATTTTTCCCCGACAACTTTTTTCCAAAACTTAAATAAATTATTTCTTGTAATAGCTTTTTTTAATGTTGTATCTTCCAATATTTCCGAAATAATATTATCAATACTTTCAAAATCAGTATATAAGATTTTTTTAGACATTTTAAATAAACCGTTTTATTTATGTTATAATTAAGAAATGGAACACTTGAATTTAGATGATAGCATAAAATTATCAAAAAATATATTAGTTATTTCTCACTTAAATCCCGACGGAGATACGTTAGGTTCAATGCTTGCAGTTAGGGATTTAATTTACAAACAATATAAGAAAAAACCTGAAATGATGATTATTTCAAAAATTCCTAAAATGTACGAGTTTTTGGAAGGACTTAAAGATGCAAAGCACGTATCTCAATTTGATAATTCAATGGTTTATGACATGGTTATTCTTGTTGATATTGCGGCTTTAGACAGAATTTGTGATGCTGAAATTTTTTATAATAAAGCAAAAATAAAAGTTTCAATAGACCATCACAAAACTAATAATTACGATGCAAATATCAGATTTGTAAAACCTGAAGCAAGTTCTACGGGTGAAATTTTATACGAAATTGCACAAAATCATGGCTGGAATTTTGATGAAAAAATAGCAGAAGCTCTGTATACAGCAATTTTAACCGATACGGGCGGTTTTAGATTTGACAATACATCTGCTTTAACTTTAAAAATAGCATCAAAACTTGTTGCATTAGGTGCAAAACCTCAATGGATATACAAAAATTGTTATGAATTGAAATCTAAAAATTTTGTTATGTTTCAGGCTCACTGTCTTAATAAGGCAGAATTTACGGAAAATGATAAAATTGCCTATACTATTGCTTACAAAAAAGATTTTGAAAAATTTTCTCATCAGGATGATTTAACGGAAGGACTTGTAGAAAAATTACGTGCAATAGACAGTACGGAAGTTGCATTTCTGCTAAAAGAAATTGATAACAAAATGTTTAAAGTATCTATGAGAAGTAAAAATATTGATGTTGCTAAAGTTACATCCGTATTCAACGGCGGCGGACACAAATTTGCCGCAGGATGTGTTTTGAAATACAGTGCGGAAGACTGCGTTAAAAAACTTATAGCAGAAATTAAAAAACAGGATTTATAATGAAAAAAACAATTATTTATTTAAAAAGACTTATAAAATCTGTTTTGGAGAATGATTTTTTTGGCATGGCATCTGAAATGAGCTATATGTGCTGTCTGGGCATATTTCCTTTATTGCTTTTCTTAACAGGTGTTTTTGGCTGGGCAGGTAAACATGAATTTATGAGACCTGTTTTTGTATTTATGTCTTCTATCATGCCTGTTGATACAATGGGACTTATCAATACAGTTATGAAAGAAGTTTTGTTTTATTCAAAAGGTGGTTTTTGGGCTATTTTGGGCTTTATCATAACATTGTTTTTGTCTACAAATATGATTGCTATTATCTCAAAAGGACTTAACAGAGCATATAAAATTGAAGAAACCCGTTCATTTATTTATACAAGAGCGGTAGCTTTTCTGATGTTATGCGTTAATACTGCAGTTTTATTTATTACGATAAACTTAATTATCTTTGGTAAATTATTACTTGGTTTTTGCGTAACATATTTGAATTTGGGTGAAGGTACGGCATCAATGTGGATGTTTTTACGCTGGCCGGTTGCATTTTTTGCGCTTTATATATTAGCATTTTTACAATATTATCTTTTACCAGACCTTAAAGGTTCTGAAAAATTAAAGTTGAAAAGCACCATCCCCGGAACTTTCTTTTTCTGTACAAGCTGGTTGTTAGGTTCTTGGGGATTTTCTATTTACATCAATAATCTTCATACATATAACTTTGTATACGGAACAATCGGAGCTTTTGCAGTACTTATGGTTTGGCTTTATTATACGTCAATTTTAATCCTTGTAGGTGCGGAAATTAACTCTCAAGTGTATAACAGGCTTGAAATTACATCCAATTGTAAATAGTATTGCTTTTTAAAATTTAGTTTGCTATAATTAACTCAAATGATATATTAGGAGAAAATATGAGAAACATAGTTATCTACACAACCAAAAAAACATCAGATATAAAAGATACTATAGAACATTTGGACGATATTGAAGAATCGCAAATCAGAGTTGAACTTTCTGTTGATTTAAAAGAATACTTACTTTTAAATCCGTCTCTTTTAATTATTGAAGATGTACCAAATTTAAACGATATTCTTATGACAACAAAATTCCAAGTTCCTGTTCTGTTTGTTGGAGATCCTATTACAGATGTGACTGTGAGAGCTTTGAGTTATGATTATATATCAAAACCAATTAACAAAGATGTTTTAATCGTAAGAATTAAATCTTTATTAAAGATAAAGGAATTACATGATAAAATTGACGAAGTTTCAACAACCGATGAATTGACAGGACTTCATAACAGAAAATATTTACAAGAACGTCTTGATGCAGAAATCTCTCGTGCAAGACGTTATAAAACACCATTATCATGTTTATTATTTGACATAGACTTTTTCAAAGTTGTTAATGATATGTACGGATATGAATGGGGTGACGTATTATTAAAAAATCTTTCCGATAAATTAAAGTCATTTATCAGAAAAGAAGATGTTTTGACAAGATATGGTGATGAAGAATTTATCGTAATTCTTCCAAATACTTCAGAAGACAATGCATTTATTTTCGGTGAACGTTTCAGACGTGAAATTGAAAAAATGGAATTTATTCCTGCAGGTGAAGAAGAAAGACATCCTATCACAATTTCCGGTGGTATTTCAACTTATCCTTGTATGAAGAACGTTGAAGAAGATGCAAATACCGTTATCAGATATGCAGAACACGCATTATACAATGCTAAAAAACGTGGTAAGAACAAAATTGTTCAATTCTCTCAAATTAACTTAGAATTTTAATTGATAACAAATAAATAAAAAAGCTCGGTTAAAACCGAGCTTTTTTATTATGCTATAAATCAATTATTTCATACGAATATTCAGGTAATTCTCTTAATCTTTCTTCAATTTGTTCAAAAGTTAAAAGACCTTCCGTTGCGCTAAATTTTGAAACTACGGAGCCTGAATTTATTGAACCATAAATTAAAGATTTTCCTATATCAAGTTGTGTTCTATGCATGCTTGCACAGAATGTTGATGCAAAAGCATCTCCCGCTCCAAGAGTAGAAACAACTTTTCCAGGGTATACAGGGCAGTAGTACATTGTTTTTCCGTTATATGCATAAGCACCATTTCCGCCGTCAGTTACAACAACTACTTGGTAGTCTTTAACTTTTAGTTTCTTTATTATTTCAATCAAATCCGGATGAATTTTTTCTTTTGAAAATTTATGTTCTGATGTATCTGGTCTTATTTCAATTTTTGTACACATTTGAGCTTCTTCTTTATTCATAACAACAACATCAGCATCTTCAAGAATTTTTTTCATATACTCAAATCCTTTTTTTATGCTTGATGTTCCTGCATTGA
>CAJOPF010000102.1 GCA_905236205.1 Candidatus Gastranaerophilales bacterium | reverse complement strand
GAGAAATTTTTAGCCAGCTGACACAAAACAAAGTTCCTGAAACCTTTGGTATGTTTCCGCCTTTTTATACTGACTGCGGAATAAATATAAAAGTTGGAGAAAATGTTTTTATAAATTCCTGCTGCCGATTTCAGGACCAAGGCGGACTTGAAATCGGAGACGGCTCTTTAATCGGGCATAATACGACAATCGCAACTTTAAACCACGATTTTAACCCATTAAAAAGACAAAATCTTACTCCGAGTCCCGTTAAAATCGGTAAAAATGTTTGGATAGGTTCTGATTGTTCAATTTTACCGGGGGTTGAAATTGGTGATGGTGCAATAATCGGTGGGGGAAGCGTTGTAACAAAATCTATTCCCAAAAACGTCATCGCAGTTGGGAACCCTGCAAGAGTAATAAAAGAAATAGAGGTGGATAATGATTAAAAAAGTTTTATCAGGTTTATTTACGGTTTTACTAATTGTCGGAGGTTCAAATATGGCTAATGCAAAAACTTGGGATAAGACTTTTCCGAAATCAGACAAAGTTAATGTTCAAAAAGTTGAATTTAAAAACAGATTCGGAATTACACTTGTCGGGGATTTATATTCTCCCAAAGGGGTAAATGCAAATGAAAAGCTGGCTGCTATTGCAATATCAGGGCCTTTTGGTGCTGTTAAAGAACAATCGTCAGGTTTATATGCTCAAACTTTAGCAGAAAGTGGTTTTATTACTCTTGCCTTTGACCCTTCTTATACAGGGGAAAGTAAAGGAACTCCAAGGAATGTTGCAAGTCCTGATATAAATACGGAAGATTTTTCTGCCGCAGTTGATTTTTTGAGCAATTACAAAAATGTGGATTCCAATAAAATCGGAATTTTGGGTATTTGCGGTTTTGGAGGTTTTGCAATAAATGCTGCAGCAATGGATACAAGAATAAAAGCGACGGTTGCAAGTACAATGTATGATATTACAAGAGTTTCAGCAAAAGGCTACAATGACAGTATGGATGAAAATGCACGTTATGAGATGAAACAAGCATTAAACAAACAAAGAACGGAAGATTATAAAAGGGGTAAATATCTTGGTGCTGGAGGATTACCTGAAAAATTAACAGGGGAAGAACCTCAATTTGTTCAAGACTATTGGGGATACTATAAAACTAAAAGGGGATTTCATAAACGTTCAATAAATTCAAACAGCAAATGGAATATGACTTCTTCCTTATCTTTAATCAATATGCCAATTTTGCAGTATAGTGATGAAATCATAAGTGCGGTTTTAATCGTACATGGAGAAAACGCCCACTCAAGATATATGGGTGAAGATGCTTTTAAAAAATTAAAAGGTGAGAACAAAGAATTATTTATAGTAAAAGGGGCAAACCACGTTGATTTATACGATGGCGGAGATAAAAATGCTATCCCGTTTGATAAAATTGAAAGTTTTTACAAGGAAAATCTAAAATAAGAGTGAATTGTCAGAGAAAAACTTGATTCTATTGAACTTGTCGGAAACAGATACTCTGACGCACAAGAAAAATTGATAAATAAGGATTAGGGGTATGAAAAAGATTTTAATTCTACTGTTATTAACGCTATTCTTAATTCAAGGCAGTTGTTTTGCATATAATAGAAACAAAGGAGAGGTAATGAGAGATAAAATTATACAAACAGCAGGAAGAGATAATTTAGGAACATTTGCACCCGAATTTGCACATTTTAACGATGACGTGCTTTTCGGTGAAAATTGGAATAATCAAGACCTTTCGATTAAAACAAGATGTTTGATTACTGTCATAGCATTAATGTCGCAAGGTATAACGGATAATTCCTTAAAATATCATTTGCAAAATGCAAAAAACAATGGTGTAACAAAAGAAGAAATTGCAGCGGCAATTACACATACAGCATTCTACTCAGGCTGGCCAAAGGCATGGGCAGCATTAAATCTTGCAAAAGAAGTATGGAACGAAAATATTTCTGCTCTAACGGAAAAAGAAAGATACGCTCAAACTGTTATGTTTCCGATTGGCGAACGCAACATCGCTTATGCAAAGTATTTTTCCGGCAACAGTTATCTTGCACCGTTATCAAATAAGCAGGTAACATTTTACAACGTAACATTTGAGCCAAAATGCAGAAACAATTGGCATATCCACCACGCAACAAAAGGCGGCGGACAAATCCTAATTGGTGTCGGAGGTCATGGCTATTATCAGGAGTGGGGCAAAGAACCGGTTGAAATAAACGAGGGAACAATAATACACATCCCTGCAAATGTAAAACATTGGCACGGAGCCGCACCTGATTCGTGGTT
>CAJOPF010000101.1 GCA_905236205.1 Candidatus Gastranaerophilales bacterium | reverse complement strand
TAGCGCCCTGCGCTACCTTCCTCTCGAAAAACAATACTTAATTGTTTTTCTCGGCAGAGTGCCACACACCAATATTAAATTGTTTATTTTTTTGTGTTAGCGCCCTGCGCTACCTTCCTCTACCGACTCCGTCGGTACCCTCATCTGTAAGGCTCATTCTTCGCCTACATCTGATTTGTCTCAAACAATACTTAATTGTTTTTCTCGGCAGAGTGCCAAACACCCGAAACTTTTTTATATGTTAATTCTATCACAAACTTTTTAATTTTATCAAGTAAAAAAAAAGGCGATTTTATCAAATCGCCCAATTGTTTTTCTTTTCCTTTTCCTTACCTATATTTCTCAATTATCTCTGCTATTTTTTACAAAAAACAGCATTTTTAACTTTTCCTAATATTTCAGCAGGTTTTCCTTCTGAGAAAAATTTACCGCATTTATCGGTTATACCTTTAATGCAGTTGCCAATCGGTCCTTTTAGGCAATATCCGATAACAGCTCCGCCTAAAAGCAAAACTCCTGTTGAAAGTATTTTCTTATTTTTACCTTGAGATTTATTACTAATATCTAACACATCATTAGGCAACCCCGCTTGAGGAATGGTTGGTCTTGCAGTCAAACCATCTCCATCACATGCGCCATATCTTTTCATTCTTTGAAGTATTTCTCTATCGTGTGCTAATCCGCCCTCATAACCTACTTTTGTTGTTGGTGCAAAAGTCATTTTATTTCCTTTCAATAATAATTTACTACTACACACCTATAATAAAACAAGCAATAATCAATTATTGTCATGATTATCGCCTGTTTGTAAAAATTGTTAAGATTATTTTTACTAATTTTTGAACGGAATTGTAATAATATAATTACCTCGTTCTTCTTTCGTACTCATTTTATTAAAATCAACTTGTTTTTGGAATTTATACGCCTGCATAACGCTCACCAAATTTTCGTTATTTCCTTTTTTTGTTTCGTTTGAACCTTCTATTTTTAATACATTATTATCTTCTGTATCTATTTTAATATTTTTAGAATTATTACCAAAAGGTTTTAATGCTACCTTTATTACATAAGAATCACTATTTTCAGTCATTTCTATCGGACTTTGTTTAATTTTTCCGACAACTGCAATCTCTTTGTCAAAATTTCTGTTTAATTCTCTTTCTATACTTCTGTCCATATTACGCATCATTTTTTCTGCTCTGCGCATTTGGTAATCAGGACTAAATAACATTTTAAAAGTATAATCCGCAACAAAATAAAAAGCTAAAAACGCTCCTAAAATTGTTGCAAAAAAGATTAAAGCATATTTAAAACAACCTTCCTTACAATGACAATGCTTATGTTCGTGTGAATGTTCAGCTTGAGTTTCATTTTGTTCCATTTTTATCTCCTTCTATATTTTATACTTTACAAAATGATTTATACACAAAAAACGAATGAAAGACAATCACCATATCAGGTAATTGTCTTTCATATTATAAATAAAACTTTATTATGCTAATGTTTTATTTGATTCAACATCTAATGTTGCAATTGTTTTAGGGAAGTATTGTTGCAAATATTGAGAACGAATTGCCAACAATTCATGAGTTTTTGGAGTTGTCAATAATGCATTTGATTCCGCAATAGTTTCGCCTAAACCGCCTAACTCTCCGCCGTAGTGAGTTGCTTTGTTAATAAAGTAATCAATATGGTCACGTTGAGTATCAGGGAATGCTTTATTAAAAGCTTCTCTTTCTTCATCGTACACTTTTTGTACTTTTGGATTTGCAGAAATTGATTTGTATAATGTTCTGCTGTATGAATCATCATCTGTGCTGTCTACATCTCTGAAATCTCTGGCATGTCCCAATTCGTGCATAATTACGAATAAGTTGCTGCCTGAATGGATTGATTTATCACCAGGATCATAATATGAACCAAGTACGTCTTTTGTTCCAACAAGAGATTTTGTTGATTGTGCTATCTTAAACAATTCTTCACCAGGCATAGCTTTCAAAGATTTTAATATTTCTTTTTTATTGCCCTTGATTTGTTTATCAATAGAAATTGTTGCTTGACGATTTTCTTTGTTCAGGTCTTTTACGTTAATATTGTGCTCATCAACAGTAATTTCATATTTTTGGTCATTCTTTGAAGATATAAATTTGTTTTCATTTACAACTTCAAAAGTATTACTGTTATTCAAAAGAACTTTACCGTTTTTGTCTACGATTTTGTAATCAGATATTCTGTTTCCTTGCGGATCGTCTTCATAAGAATAAATTGTTCTTGTTCCGTCAAGAGATTCCATATCTTTCTTAATCGTTGTTACACCTGTTTTCTTATCAATTTTACCTTCGCTGACGATTTTTTCATTACCTTTTGCGTCAACATATTTGATATCAAAAACGCCATTAACATCTGACGGAGCGGTATATTCTTTTCTTACAACTTTACCGTCTTTGTCTTTTACAATTCTGATTTCGTGTGTAACCGTAGGATAACCGTCATTACCAACAGTCAATCTTACTTTAGATGTCGTATTATTTCTTAAATCGTTAACTTTTTTGATTTGATATACTGTACCTTTTGATTGATACAAAGACATATTTTCAATTGCAGAACGATTTAAGTTTTTATCAAGTAATTCTGTATTGATTTGTCTGTCTTTTGTTGAAGCCTTTATAACAAAAGCATCAGAGTCATATTCATTACCGTTGAATACAACTTCTTTCAACTTATCACCCATAGCTTTTTCCATGTCTAACACTTTTGAAGCTACTTTTTCAATTTTTCCTTCAAGTTGAGGTGTTACGGAAATCAATGCAACGTTTTGTCCTGTTAATTGAGTTTTAACAAGTGGTTTAGCTGCTTTTAATTTATCAACACCGTATGCATCAGCCACATCTGCAAGTAATACTACATCTTGGCTTTTATATTTTGCTACATCTTTGCGTTTTTCAGATTTTGGCTCTGTTGCAAATGTAACCATTGTGTCTAATGTATCTTTTGGTCTTGCAGCAAGATTTGTAATAGTTCCGCCCTTCAAAAACGGAGTTGCGGCAAGAGTTTTAACAGAGTTCCATTTTTCAGGTTCTTTGTTCAATATAGCACGCAAATTACCTAAATCACTTTGATTAAATTTAGGAAATTCTTTTTTGCCTTTGTATGATTTTGAAGATTCCAAAGTTTTCATTGCATCTTCAATGTCAAAACCTTTTTTCTCAAACTTATCAGGTTGCTGAGGGGGTAATTTAGTTGTTTTTTCCGTTTTCTTTTTTACGGTAGTTTGTACCTGATTAACGCCATTAACTTGCATGTTGTCCATTTATTCTTCCTTCTTTTGTTGTCGAAAACACATCTCTAATTCTACTCTAGCATGAAAAAACGTCAAATTTTTTTTTGCTATTCAAATCGCAAAAAAAATTAAATTTTTTACATTAGTTTACATAGTGTTAAAAATACATTTTAAAATTGATAACATACCCATTTACAAACACACCTTCTTGTTTTCCTTATACGTACGAAAAAATAGCCGAAATTTTACAATATACGAAAAAAATGATATAATAATACCTAATGCCGACCTTTTTATAAATAATTTTGTCTTTGCAAGTAAAATTTAAGAAAGGAAATTTTATGAGCAAAACAACAACTTATGCAATCCCCTACGCAAACGGAAATTACAGTATCAACGGAGAAGAAAAAGCCTCTACAAAAAGGTCTGGCGGTACCGTTTACGGCAATTACACAATGAATCAATATGAAAAAGCCCTTTACGATTATGCGCAAAAAACACTTGCACAAATTGTTCCAAACGTAAATCTTTTTTCAAATGACACTTTAAATAACATTCAGGAACAATTGAACGCATATCAAAATCAGGGACAAAATATGATTAACAACATGTATGCGCCCCTATTGAACAATTTAAAAAATGATATTGCATCTCGTTTCGGGAACTTTGATAATTCGATGTTTTTAAACAACTTAAACAGTATTGAAAATT
This sequence comes from Candidatus Gastranaerophilales bacterium, assembly GCA_905236205.1. Taxonomy (GTDB): domain Bacteria; phylum Cyanobacteriota; class Vampirovibrionia; order Gastranaerophilales; family Gastranaerophilaceae; genus UBA6984. Next base: position 5,549 of record CAJOPF010000101.1, on the reverse strand, counting down.
CCAGAAGCAACGCTATTGCACAATTGGCGGAAAGCTTATTGTCAAAAAGAAACGAACTTGTAAATGATGAACTTTCAAACAGATACAATTTTATAAACCTTTTAAGTGCAATTCAAAATCAATCAAATTCAAATGCCATGAACGCTATATCTGCGGCATTAAATCTTGCAAACAGCGTAAAAGGCACAGGCAGCAACAATTCCTCGTCATCTTCACCGATAAATCTTCAGACAATGTTATCGTTAATGAGTGCATTTTTATAAAACTCGGGCGGTATTTACCGCCCGTTTGTTTTTGTTATAATCTCAATATGAACATTATACAGGAATTTGATACAATAGCCGCAATATCAACACCTCTTGGAACAGGCGGAGTAGGTGTTATAAGAATATCGGGCGAAAAAAGTTTTGAAATAACGGAACATATATTTACAGGTAAAATTCAACCGAAAATGATTTGTCATGGCTGGATTACAGACAATGACAAAAAAATTGATGAAGTTGTCGTTTTACCGTTTAAAAATCCAAACAGTTATACAGGTGAAGATGTTATTGAAATTCAATGTCATGGCGGAGTTAATGTTGTAAAAAATATTCTTGAAATCGTTCTTAAAAACGGTGCGAGAATGGCAGAAAGAGGAGAGTTTACAAAAAGGGCTTTTCTGAACAAAAAACTTGATTTATCTCAAGCTGAGGCTGTTGCTGATTTAATACATTCAAAAACCAAAAATTTTGCTATTCAATCCGCAAAAAATTTATCGGGATTTTTGTCAGAAAAGGTTAATGAAATAAAAAAAGACATTTTTGAAACGCTTTCTAAAATTATTGCAGGAATTGATTTTCCAGAAGATGTTTCCGAACCTGATTATGATGACTTGATGCAGGATTTTGAAAAACAAATACAAAAGATTGATGAAATTTTGGATAGTGCAAAATCAAGTAATATATTACGTCAAGGCATAAAAATTGCAATTGTAGGCAAACCAAATGTCGGAAAATCCTCTCTTTTCAACACACTTTTAAATCTTGACAGAGCAATAGTAACCGAAATTGCCGGAACAACAAGAGATGTGCTGACGGAAACCCTTGATTTGGGCATACCTGTTACTCTAATTGATACGGCAGGAATAAGGGAAGATGAAAACATTGATAAGGTGGAAGAAATAGGAATTGAATATTCAAAACAAGCTGCCAAAGACGCTGATTTAGTTTTATTTTTATATGATTTGTCGGAAGAACTTACACAATCAGACAGAATTATTTTAGAATTTATTCAGGATAAAAAACATCTGACAATAGCTAACAAATGTGATTTATCCGATAAAAAACCGGAAAATACGATTTTAATTTCCGCAAAAAACAAATCGGGAATAAAAGAGCTGAAGCAAAAGATTAAAGATATAATTATGGAATTTTCTCCTGAAGATACGGAATTTGTTACAAATAATCGTCAGCAAGACTGTTTGGAAAAAGCGAGAGAAAGCCTAACTCAGGCTTACATGGCAGCTACCGTTCATGAGCTTCAGGACTTAATTTCAATTGACGTGAAACAAGCTTTGCTGTGCCTTGACGAAATAACGGGCGAAGTAATAACAGACGACATTTTGAATAATATTTTTGATAACTTTTGCATTGGTAAATAATTGTGGTAGAATATTGATATGTTTACAGGAATTATAGAAGAAACGGGCAGTATAAAAAATTTTGAAATAAAATCGGATAATGCCGAAATTGTTGTTGAATGTTCAAAAGTTCTTGATGGAACAAAAATAGGAGATTCCATATCAATAGACGGAGTTTGCCAGACTGTCGTAAATCTTAGTGAAAACAGTTTTACTGCGGAAGTTTCAAAAGAAACACTGAACGTAACTAATTTTTTGGAATTAAAAAGCGGTGACAAGGTTAATTTAGAAAGAGCATTGACCTTAAACGAAAGAATAGGCGGGCACATTGTTTCAGGACATGTTGACGGCGTTGCCGAATTTGTTTCTGCGGTTAAAAATAACGACTTTTACGAAATGTCTTTCAAAGTTACAAATGAGCTTTCACGCTACATTGTAAAAAAAGGTTCAATAACATTAAACGGCGTAAGTCTTACGGTTGCGGAAATTCAAAATAATGCAATAAAAATTGCAGTTATTCCGCATACCTTTGAAAACACTAATTTTCAAAATTTAAAAAACGGTCAAAAAGTAAATGTAGAAACAGACGTTTTTGCAAAATATATTGAGAAATTTTTATTAAATGAACGTACTACCTCAATGATAACGGAAGATTTTTTAAAAGAAAACGGATTTATTTAATGAGTGAATTTAGATTTGACAAAATAGAAGAAGCCATTAAAGATTTTCAATCGGGGAAACCGATAATTGTAGCGGATGACGAAGACAGAGAAAACGAAGGTGATTTATTGTGTTCTGCACAATGCGTAACACCTGAAATAATCAATTTTATGGCAAAAGAATGCAGAGGGTTAATTTGTCTTGCAATTTCAAACGAAATAGCTCAAAATCTTGATTTACCTCAAATGGTAGAAAATAATACGGAAAAAATGAGAACCGCATTCACCTTAAGCGTAGATGCAGCTGAAAGATTTGGTGTAACAACGGGCATTTCCGCTTTTGACAGAGCAAAAACAGTTGAAGTTGCGATATCAAAAAATGCATGCCCGCATGACCTTCGCCGTCCGGGACATGTTTTCCCTTGTGTTGCAAAAAAAGGCGGTGTTCTGACACGAATAGGACACACAGAAGCATGCGTAGACATGGCAATTCTTTCGGGACACAGGCATGCCGGTGTAATGTGTGAAATTTTAAAAGAAGACGGTTCAATGGCTCGCAGAGACGATTTAAGAGAATTTGCAGACAGGTATGGTTTTAAATTTATTTCCGTATCGGAACTTGTTGCTTATCGTTTGCAATCCGAAAAACTTGTTGTCAGGGAAGCAGAAGCATTTTTGCCTACAAAATTCGGTGATTTCAGAATTTACGGATACATAAATAAAATTAACGGGCATGAGCATGTTGCACTCGTAAAAGATGACGGCAGCGACAAAATACCTCTTATAAGAGTTCATTCGGAATGTCTTACTGGTGATGTATTTCACAGTTTGAAATGTGATTGCAATTCACAACTCCACAGTGCCTTGAGGATGATAGAAGAATACGGTAAGGGTGCGGTTATTTACATGCATGACCATGAAGGCAGAGGCATCGGTCTTGTTAATAAAATTAAAGCTTATGCTTTGCAGGAAGAAGGACAAGATACTATTGAAGCAAATATCTCTTTGGGCTTTAAAGAAGATTTAAGAGATTACGGTGTAGGTGCGCAAATAATAAGGGATATAGGCTTTACGACATTTAATTTGATAACAAATAATCCAAAAAAAATTATAGGTTTGGAAGGTTACGGATTAAAAATACACGATATAGTGCATATAAAATCTGAAATTACGGAATATAATAAAAGATATCTGGATACAAAAAAAGAAAAAATGCATCATACGTTATAGAAGGAAGATTTATGGAAAATTCAAACTACGAAACAGCGCTATTAAGTAAAAACCTATACAAAATATTTACGGGTGTATATAATGATTTTCGCTCTGTAGCGTCGGGTAATTATATGTTTGAACTTCCACCGTTAGAATATCAGGATTTTATTGATGCTATTGATAAAGATTACATAAAATGTATCGTTTTGTTGGAAAATCATATTCCGACAGCCTTTTTAATATACACAACAGCAATTTCCGAATCAATAGAATTAAACGTTATCCACTGCTTGGGTAATGAAGATTTATTGAACAAGAGAAAACTTTTACTTGAAAGATTTTTGAAAGAAACGGAAAAAGAAAGAACTGAAAAAGTTGTATGCTACCCTCTTTTAGGAATACAATCAGGATTTACGAGTGATATATCTCATTATGGTTTTAAATTTGTAGGACTAGCGGTTTTGAGATTTATGACAGATAATAAAAATTCGGAAGAAGTCTTAAATAACATATCTGATGAACCTCAAGACGAAAGTTACAAGATTACAACTTGGGAAAGCATGTACTACGACAAAGCCGTTGAAGTTATTCATGAAGGATTTAAAACAGCATCAGACGCACTATTTGACACAAGATATCTTTCAAAAGAAGGTACTGACGACATTTTAGACAAAATTGTCAACGGCATTTACGGTGAGTTTTTGCCTGAAACAACAAGCGTGCTTTTACATAACGGAAGACCTTGCGGATTCTGTTTCACAAACATAACAGGAGGAAAAATCGCAAATATTCCTCTTGTTTCAATAGAAAAAGAACATCAAGGCAAAGGTTTGGCTAAATATTTAATTAAAAAATCAGTTTCAAATATATTAAAACTTGTCCACTCGGGTGAAAGAGACTTTTCCGAAGTTAATGTTTCCGCAGAAACAAACAACATACCTGCATTAAAAATGTACAGACACGCAGGATTTAAAGAAGATTACAGTTACCCTCAATCATACTTGCCTATAGCTTAAAATGTTATTAAACATTTTATTTTTGGCATATATTTATTATGGAAAACGTTAATTGGCTAAAACTTAAATTAGAAAAAAACAGGATGAATTTGCAAAGCTCGAAAGCCGATATTAGTGCAAATTTGTCTTCTAAAGGCGGTTTTACCAAGGACTTGGTTCAACAAACTCAAAACAAAATTATTAACCAATTTCAAAACCAATACACCAACCCTCAACAACTACGCATGAATAATCTTGCAAGTATTGACAGGGCTGTGTATGTAAAAAATCTTTTAAATTTACCAAAAAATATGGTTGAATTACTCGTAATGGTGCAAAATGACGGCAGAATGCCAACGATAATCAATACGAAAAACCTAATCAACCAACCACAACCGCAAAATAATCAAATTCAACAACAAAATACCCCTCAAAATACTGTTCAACAACCCAATATTCAGGCAAATGCAAATCCTCAAGTTCAATTGCCTGAACAACCACAGTTACAAAAACAAAATCAAACTGTTAATAATCAACAAAAAAATCCTCAAAATCAACAACAAGGAAATCCAAATCCTTATAACAACGCAGAAAATACGACTCAAAAACAAGTTATTGCAGATAAAGAAGCATTTGTTGCTCAATTGAATAATGCAAAACAAGAAATTGTAATGCAAAGAACTAATCAAAATCCGCCACAGCAAATTCAGCAACAAATTGTTCAAAATCAACCTCAAGCAAGACCACAACCACAAGTGCAACAACCAGTGGCACAAAACCAACCTCAGATTCAACAACCTGTGGTGCAAAACCAACCACAGATTCAACCACAACCACAAGTGCAACAACCTGTGGCACAAAATCAGCCACAAATTCAACCACAACAGCAAATTCAACAACCTGTGGTTCAAAATCAACCGCAGATTCAACCACAACCACAAGTACAACAACCTGTGGTACAAAACCAACCACAGATTCAGCAACCACAACCGCAAGTGCAACAACCTGTGGTTCAAAATCAACCGCAGATTCAACAACCACAAGTACAACAACCTGTGGTAC
>CAJOPF010000100.1 GCA_905236205.1 Candidatus Gastranaerophilales bacterium | reverse complement strand
GTATTTTAATACATCAAAGTTAAAAATCGGTATTGTATGGAATTCATCAAGAAGTGATGACAATCGTAACATTAAATTGGAAGATTTTGAAAGTTTGTTTTCCATACCGGATATACAATTTTACTCACTTCAAAAAGAAGTTCAATTGTATGATGAATTATATTTAAGTAAATTTATGATTATAAATATGGGCAATAAAATAGCTGATTTTTCAGATACTGCAGCTATTATAGATAATTTAGATATTGTCATAGGTTGCGATACTTCTGTAACAAATTTATCTGGAGCAATGGGTAAAGAAACTATTATTCTTATACCAAATCATGCTGATTGGCGTTGGGGTTTATTTGAGCAGGATTCAAAATGGTATAATTCAGTAAAATTATACAGGCAAAAACAAAATCAAGGATATGAAGAAGCCTTTGAAAGGATAAAAAGTTACAAAATTAACAAAAAAGCATGCTTTAATTTATAAATTTCAAACTAAAGTATAAGAAATTTCCAACTAAAGAAATATTAAGTAATGGTCTCAAATGTACGATACTAGGTGTGTAAGGAAACACATAGTATGTAAAAATACATAGGTACTAATTGAAAGGAGATCACTACTATGACAATTACAGTTAACACAAACATTCCATCACTTACAGCACAAAAATCTTTGAACACTGCTACAGACAAAATGAATGTTGCTATGCAACGTATGTCAACAGGTCAAAGAATAAATTCATCAAAAGATGATGCAGCCGGTATGGCAGTAGTTACAAAATTAGATTACAAAGTTGGTTCATTGGCAGTAGCACAAGATAACGGTCAAATGGGTGCAGCTATGTTAGAAACTGCTGAAGGTGTATTGGGTGTTATTTCAGATAACTTAGCTCGTATAAGAGACTTGACAGAACAAGCTGCAAACGGAACTTACGGAACAGATGCAATGACAGCAATTAAAACAGAAGTTCAAGCCAGAATGGATGAAATTACACGTCTTTCAAATTCTTCAGAATTTAATGGTAAAGTATTACTTAACGGTTCTATCAGCGAAAATATTAAATTACAAGTTGGTATTACAAGTGAAGACACAAGTGTTATCGAATTAGACAGCGGATTATTTGCTAATGCGAATGCATCATCTTTATTAGGTACTTCTGATGTTACTGCAAACTATGCAACAGATGCAGCTGCAAGATCTTTCTTAACAAATATTGATAGTGCTTTAGCTAACATTACAACAAGAACAACATTACTGGGCGGTTACCAACAAAGAATTATTTCTGCCGTTGATGCAGCAGGTGTTATGGAAACAAATTTAACAAGTGCCGCTTCACTAATTCAAGATGCTGATATTGCTGAAGAATCTTCAACTTATATTAAACGTCAAATATTACAACAAACATCAGCTTCATTGTTAGCAACTGCTAACCAAGCTCCGTCTATCGCATTGAACTTGATTTAACAAGGGATAGATTGATATAAAGGGGGATTTGAATAAAATCCAAATCCCCCATCTTAAAAAAGAAAAAGATAATTCATACGACGTATGTATAAAAATAAAGTTTGAATTTCAATTAGTACATACTATGGCATTATCACCCGCAGAGTTTTTTGCGGGTTTTCTTTTTTTTTTACAAAAAAAAGCCCTTTGAAAAAGGGCGTAAGTTGAAAATTTATAAGGGAAATATAAGAGAATTGATTAAAAAATTATTAGCTTAACAATCTCAATGCAATTGAAGGTGCTTGGTTAGCTACCGATAACATTGATGTTGATAATTGTTGAAGTATTTGTTCTTTTATGTAAGCAGTAGATTCAGCGGCGATATCAGCATCCTGAAGTGATGATAATGAACTTGTAACTGATGATGATAGAGTTCCTGTTGCGTCTAATACTGTAACAAGTCTTTGTTGAATACCGCCTATTAAAGTTACTCTGTTTGTGATACCTGCAAGAGCGTTGTCAATACTTGTTAAAAATTCACGTGCAGTTGTATCGTTCAAATATTTTTCACTAACATCGGACGTTCCCAAAAGTGTTGAAGCATCTGTGTTAGCAAATAAATCTTTGTCTAATTTAATAATACTGTTTTCATCGTTTTCAATACCTACCTGAAGATTGATATCTTCTGTTATTGAACCATTAAGCAGATATTGACCGTTATATTCAACAGATTTTGAAATTCTTGTAATTTCATCAACTCTTGATTGAACTTCTTTTATAATTGCAGTCATTGAGTCAGAACCGTACGTTCCGTTAGCTGCTTGTTCGGTTAAATCTCTGATACGTTGTAAGTTTGATTGAATTGTTCCCATAATACTTTCTGCAGTATCTAACATTGCAGAACCCATTTGTGCGTTACTTTTAGCAACTTCGTAAGAACTTAATTTGTATTTCAATTTTGTGGCAACAGCCATACCTGCAGCATCATCTTTTGATGAATTTATTCTGTAGCCTGTCGACATACGTTCCATAGCTATATCAAGTTTATTTGTCGATGAGCTTAAAGATTTTTGTGCTGTTAATGACGCAAGGTTAGTGTTTACACTAATTGCCATGATCAATTCTCCTCTATAAAATTTTCTTATTTCCTCTTATGCCTTTTATATCGGATTGTAAAAATCAAACTTTATACTTTAGTTGCAGATATCCTACGTATGGTGTATATATTCCTGAAAGTGCCTGATAATAAGTACTTTCAGAAAAGTTTTTTTTGATATTTTTGTGCAATATCATACTAAAGTATAAGTTTTCTGCTCGGGTAATTTAGCATAAAAGATACTAAGATACTTAGGCAGTAAAAAATCACTTAGTGCCTAAGCAAGCTTATTAACTTTGTTTTTTGGTAATAAAGGCAGGAGTTTCGTACCATGTTCTTGTAATCAGCTAAAATGAGGGTTCAATTTAATCCAGCTGTCAGGTATTCTGTCGTAATCGGGTTGATGAGGTCTTACAGGTGAAGGCATTACGACGATTTTATCGGGGTTCTCATTCAACCAGCCGCCCCACCATGAAAATGAACTGTTTGCAATAATATTATGTTTGCAATTTTTCATTAGTTCCAAGTCAAAGTAGCCCTGTTTTCCCGAATTTACATCAACATAAACTGTTTCGTGTCCAAATTTTACATTTTCTCTTACCCAGTTTACATCATCAGAAAATACAAACAAAGTTATGGGATCAGTTGTATTTCCTGCTATATATTCAACAGCATCGTGGTAATATTGTTCTCCAAGATTTCCAAAATGTGCCGCAACTCTGCTTTTTAAGAAGTCTCCACGTCTGAAATGTATTGAAACAGAGTTAGTATTTTTAATTTTTTCCAAAATTTTTTTATTTGCTTCGTTTAAAGATTTTGTCAATTGAAAATCTTTTTGCAATTGTGGTTTTATACTGTCAAAATATTTTTCGCTTTGAAAATATCCGACAATATACGCAGGAGATTTTACATCAAAGAGGTTAGGTTGATATAAACACATAACTTCTTCTTCAAAATGAGGTATTGCAAATTTTAACTCAGTAACCTTATTTCTTAAGTTTCTGAACGGAATAGTTTTTCTTAAAATAGTGTTCCATAAGGGCTTTTTGATAGTTTTAATTTCTTTGGACATTTTAAAACAGCCGAGTTTTAGAGTCTCTTTGCTGTCGTCAAAAACGGGTGAAATCCCGTTTTTAGCTTCAAAAGCTCTGCCAAATGCCCATTGAAACATTTGATTGCCCATTCTTCCGTCAATTTTTATAATGATATTGTTATCATTTCCGTTTTTTGACATTTTTAATCCTCCGGTAATTTCCACAAATCGATTTTTAAGCCGAACAGAATTAAAACTTTACGATTGGTCACCCAGTTGTTTGTTATTGTGAACATTCTTGGCAAATCGTATTTTATAAAATATTTCATTTTGTCTTTGAACGCAAGCTCGAAGTGTTGAACTTCAAACCCTTGTTCTTTAATATTGTCTGTTACAAATTTTTTGAGTTTGTTTTGGTAATCAATTTCTTCTTGTGGTATTTTTCTGTTTCTGTCCCAAGCACTTAATCCGTTTTGTTCTGGTCCGTTATCACACAAAATCTTGATTTCAGAATTTAGCTGAGAAGTGTCTATATCAGCACCTTGCCATACAAGAAGTTGGAAAGGTTTTTCTCTATATGACTTTAAGGCTTCGTAAAGTTCGTTTAAATCTTGTGCGGTTGTGTCTTTTAGGCAATTAACAAGAAAGAAAACGTACGGAGTTTCTTTTGACAGCTTTCTAAAGTTTTTTATGCGCTGTATATATCTTTTTTCAAATTTGTGGATATCAGGTGTATTTATGTAATCGTGATAGTAGATTACATCATCATTAAAATTTGTCCAATAATAACGATTCCCTGACCTGTAACCGTATCTTGCACCTTTCAGATAGTTTTCAAAATCTTCTTTAATTTGTTGTGCAACGATATTTATTTTATGTACGGATAAATCAAAAGGTAGTGATAATCTGCCTTTTGCCTTTGTCGGAATTAAATTCCAAGTTGTTAATAATGTTCTCGGACCGCAATTACCGCCAAGTGTCAGGATTTCATATTCTTTCATTTAGCCTACCTTAATTCTTAAACCGCAAATATGCAAAACTTTGTGCATTCCTTTTGTTTTTATAGGCATAAAGTTCTTTTCTATAAACCTGACAAACCCGTTTCTTTGGCGAACATACGGCGTATTGCCTTTTTCTATAATGTGAATTAAAAATTCTTCCAATTTACGGTTCCAGTCAAAATCATAATTAGGCTGCATAGCAGGTTCTCTGAGCATTTGCATATATTTTTCGTTATTGTTATCAAGTTCTTTTACAACTTCAATAACTTCATCAAAATTCTTATAGTCGTTGCAGTTAATAAATGCTTTAGGATTAAAATCTTTGGTTACATCAGAATTTCCCATATAAATAGGTATTGAATTGGCAATCAAAGGTTGATATAACTTTTCTGTTGTATATCCGTTCGTAAAACTGTTTTCAAAAGCTATTGTGAATTTATAGTTATGTAGCAGTTCAATTTTGCTGTTAACCCAGTTGCCTTTTCTCGGAGCAATTTCTATATCTGCGTTGTGTAAAACTTTTCCCGGACAATCAACATGTTTGTATTCTTGTAGTTTTTTGCAAAAATCTATTCTTAATTGTGCGCCTTTACCGTTTTTGCTGTTTGAATAAATAAAGTTGCAAAATTTTCTGTTTGCTAAATCATCACTCAGATTTGAACGGTCTTGAACAGTAGCGGGCATTTTATAAAAATATTCGGGAAATCTCAAATATCGGTCTTCAAATTGCAAATTATGAAAACCTAGGCCATAATCCGCTTCGTTAAAATCAGGTACAACGTTTTCATTTGTAAAAAATATTTTTACGCAGTTTGAATATTTTTTGCGATTATCACCAAAGCATGAGAAAAACAAAAAGTCGGGTTTATCAGAAATTTCAACATTATAATGTTTTTTTAAAACATCAAGAAAGAGGTTATCGTTATTATTAAAATAACCTTTTTCCGTATCTGTAAAATTAACTTTTACCGTTTTTTTGTCCATTAACTTTCTCTGTATTTATCTATCCATTTCGTTGCTTTTATGTATCTGAAACCGCATTTGCCGAAGTATCCTTTTCTTGCTTGGTCAGGAGTAGGTTTTCCATGGAAAATAACGATTTTAGCTTCCTGCGGATCAATAGGTTCTTTAAACCAATTCATAGGGAATTTTTGCAAACAGCAGCGTTTAAAGCTTGGCACCCATTCTTCAGGCCAATATTGCAAAACATTTCTTTCAAACATTTCGTAAGTTAAAAAAGCTTGTTCATTTTGGAAATGTTTTCTTATTGCAGTTCCTAAACCGTAGAAATGGTCTAATATTTCAGGATATTTACCTATCTCAAAACGAAATACGGAAGAATTTCCGATAATATCATTAGGAAAATCCCAGTCTTTTATAATCCTAAAGTCTCCGTCAAGTTCAAAAAACGGGTC
>CAJOPF010000099.1 GCA_905236205.1 Candidatus Gastranaerophilales bacterium | reverse complement strand
GAAACTCCGATAGGTAAAGAAGAAGATTCTCGCTTAGGTGATTTTATCGAAGATAAAGAAGCTGATGCTCCTATTAAGACTGTTGCTTCTGATTTGTTACGTGAAGATTTAGCGGAAGTTTTATGTACGTTATCTCCACGTGAAAGGGATGTTTTAAGATTACGTTTCGGTATGGATGACGGTCGTCAAAGGACGTTGGAAGAAGTGGGTCAATTATTTGGCGTTACTCGTGAGAGAATTCGTCAAATTGAAGCAAAAGCTCTCAGAAAATTAAGACATCCAAACAGAAGTAAACGTTTAAGAGAATATGTTGAAACATAAAATAAAAAGAGCATAAACCTTGTGTTTATGCTTTTCTGTCGGATAATTATTATATGAACAAGTTAAACAAACAAACAAAACTTTTAGTACTTGCATTTGCTTTATTATTGATAATAGGTGTTGCTAACTATTTTAATTACTACGCTCCTGATCTCTCTGAAGGAAAGGTTTTATCTTTTTCAAGTTTGTCTCCGATGGCACAGCATCGTTTAATCAATGGCGCAAAGCATCAAAAAAAATTAAAGCTGTTTAATTTTAAGCGCGATGAAAAACCTGAAAATGAAAAATCTTTTTCAAGTGCGCATGCAGGTGATAATTATTTGACTTATGCCGTAGATTCGAACGGAAAATTAGTAAAGTGGAAAAAGAAAAAATTAAAGGTTTATATATCGCCATCAGAGTACAAAGAGACAATACAGAATGCTTTGAATCAATATAACTCTTATTTTGAGGAATATTTTACCTTTTATCCTGCAAAAACGAGAGAAGATTCGGATATAAAAATTGATGTTGTTGACCATTTCAGCAGTAATGATAATCAAGATTCAATATACATGGCAGGAATAACCAATAATACTTTTTCTGGTGATGATAAGCGTTTGACAAATTCCATAATTCAGATTTTATCAAAAAAACCTAATTCAACTCAAAAAGTTACGGATGAAGAAGTTTTTCGAGTTGTTTTACATGAAATGGGTCATGCTCTGGGAATAATTGGACATAGTCCTAATAGTTCAGATGTTATGTTTGCTTCTTCCAATGTGGAAGATTTTTCTCAAAGGGATATAAATACATTGAAATTGATGTATTCAAATAATGATGAAGCTGTTCAGAAAGAAACAAAAGATTATGCGGATGTAAAGCTTAAAGAAGCTGAAGATTATGCAAAAGATACTCCAAATAAGGCTATTTCTTGGGTTAATTTAGGTAAAGTATATTATGATTTGAATAAGAAAGAGGAAGCTCTCGATGCTTATAAAAAAGCATTAGAAATAGAACCTGATAATCCTCTTATATACCAATCCATGGCTGAATGTTATTATTCTTCAGAAAAATATGAGACAGCAATAAAATATTATAATTATGCATTGGATTGTGCAAAAACGGACGAAGTTAAAAATCCTTTTATAAGTATGATTGGTATGTGCTATGCTAAAATGGAAGATTTTGACAAGGCCTACTATTATTTCAAACGGGCTTTTGAATTTGATAAAAATAACAAAACTATGTTGAAAAATTATTTGGTAGCTTGTGTTGAGACCGACAGAAAACAGGAAGCAACCAATGCAATTAACTTATATAGTGAAAAACACCCTTCAATTGTTAATGAAAAATTTATCCAAGATGTTATGAAATGGGCAAAATAATTTAGTGTGTCGGTATATTTACCGCAACACGTGCGGTTATGGCATAAACGTATTCTAAAATTTGATTTTTATAAAACACTTCCGATAAAAGAAGTAAGTATTACCTGAATAATTTGTAAAACTATAATTGCGATAATAGGCGAAAAATCAATACCGCCAAAAGGTGGAACTATGCTTCTGAATAAATCCAAATATACGTCTGTTATTGTTCTGAGAGCTTTCATAGGTTGAGCATCCCAGTTAATTGTCGGAATCCATGTTAAGAAAATTCTTAATAAAATAAGTATTCCGTAAAAATAAAAAAGTTGATTAATAAAATGAAGTATCATAATTTATCCTTAAAATTTAGAAGGCGCGGACAAATTTTTAAATTTGTCCGCGCCTGATATATTACATTTGAGAATTTTTGAAAGTGTTAGCACAGTCACAATGTTCTCTTGTTTCAGGAATAGCTTCGATTACTCTGAAAAGAAGATTTTTAACATTTTCTAAGTTTTCATTAAATACTCTGCATACTTCGTGGTGTGAAACAGGTGGAACATCTCCAACAAGTCCACAGTCGTGGTCAGTTATAAGAGAAATGTTAAGCGGACACATATCCATTTCCTTAACGAGGTAATTTTCAGGGAAAGCAGTCATACCGATTACATCCCAACCTTGGTTTGTAAAGAATTTAGATTCAGCCTTAGTTGAAAATCTTGGTCCGTTAATAACTGTCATTGTACCTGTTTCATGAACTTTGATACCTAATTTCTTAGCAGTATCAATTGCAATTTCTCTTAATTCAGGACAGTATAAATCAGTTGGTGACGGATGGTGAACAACAGGTCCTTCAAAGAATGTTGATTTTCTTCCGTCTGTCCAGTCTACAAATTGATCGCAAATAACAAAATCTCCAGGATTGATATGTTTTTGTAAACTTCCTGATGCACAAGGAGATATAACTCTTTCGCATCCTACATATTTCATAGCCCAAACATTTGCTCTATAATTGATTAAATGAGGCAAAATTGTATGATTTCTGCCATGTCTTGGCATAAATGCAACTTTGTGTTTACCGATTTGACCTATCATAAGATTGTCACTTGGCATACCGTAAGGCGTTTCAACTTTTACTTCTTCAACATTATCCAAGAATTTGTAAAATCCTGAACCTCCGAATACACCAACCGTAGCTAAATGTTTTTGTTCCATTTTTGTTTTCTTTCCTTTCTTTGTACCTATTTATTTATTTTGTTTGTAAATAATCGTTGTCTTTTAAATAATTGCTCAATGTTTTGCCATTATATATATTTACGGGATTTCCACCTTTGTAATCATCGTTTACAAGTATATTTTCATCTCCTCCGAATCCAAATTTAAAGGTGTCAGGATTAGAACAATTGGTTCCTTCTGCTTCAGGATTTGTTATATTATAAGGGCAATTTGTTCCTTCGTAAGGTCCGTTTATGTCAAACATTACTATGTAATTTTGGTTTTGCATATGTCTGCTCTGTTTACCACCATAGCAATAATTACTTTCAGGGTTTTTCCAAATAGCCCAATATATGCCACCTGCTGTTTCAAAAGCGTATCCTCTGTTACTTACTATTGATTTTGAATTTGTATATTTTGTCATGTCTCTGAAAGTTGCAGGTACATTAAGTCCTGTTTGTTGGCTTATGGTACATATAGAAACCCTTTTTGTAAGATATCTACTTTCTCCTGAAGTAGTGGTACCGTCGCCTGATGTTACGCGGATGAACGGATAAATTGTATCGTCGCTTGTTATTGCATCAATTGTGCTGCGCATGTGATTGTAAGCATTTCTGAATGCCAGTTTACTTTTGTTTGCGGTTGCATTTTTGACACTGTTTATTGTCGCTGCTGCAATAACACCTACAACAGACATTGCAAGTAAAACTTCTATCAAAGTGAATGCGAATTTTTTCATTCTGAAAACTCCTATAACCGAATTATAGCAGAAATACAAAAGCTAGGCAAGAAAAATATAATTAACATTTTGCATAATGAATAGTTTAGCCCTACTTACTATTGGAAACAAGAATTGATAGTGCTGTTAGTCGGAATTTTGCTGGCTTTTGTTACTTTTGTATACCTTAAATAAGAACATGCCATCGGATCTGTTGTTTCAATTTTCCCGTCTGATTGGATGTTAAAAATGAAATTTGTAGGGTATTTGCAATTTGTAGCGTGATAAGTACATCCCTTGCCCTTTCCATTCGTATATAATGTAATTGTCATTGGACCAAGGGCTCCTGCTATAGCCATACTACTATCTGAGTAGATATACCAATACATGCCATCAGGAGTCACCATTTCTTTCTTGGTTTTATTAGGTTGAAGGGGTAATACGTCATTAAAGGATACGGGATTTGCTTTGTGAATAAAAATATCCGCAAATTTGAAATCAGCATCGCAACTGTTAACAGCACAGTTTAAATAAGGGTTATTAGCTTTCATTGTTTCTGTAATGCTGTTATCACCAAATCCCTTTATTGCATTTGTAGAACCTAAGAGTGAGTCAGTAGGTATTGCTACACCTGTATAACGTTCAAGAGCGTAAGGGTATAGTTCTCTATCGTTGAGCATGTCGTTAATTATCGTGCTCATCATTTTGTATCCGCGGCGAAACATAATGATGCTTTCATCAGGCTTGGCGTTAGAAACCGCAGTAACAGACACAGCCGCAAGAACAGAGACTATTGATAAAACCATTAGTCCTTCTGCTAATGTAAAAGCTTTATTTTTCATGTTCATGAAAAGCTCCTTTCTTTAGACAGAAATACTATTACTTTTTCTTAGGATCCCGTTTTGAGAATATTTGGATAGCTCTTTGTGCTGCGGCAGTTGCCGTATTGTTCTGCGCATCAGTGTCAGAAACGCTGATTACACCTGCAGCATCAACTTTAAAGCTGAACCTGTCAGGACTTTTGTTTCCAGACGGATTTGAGGAGTTCGCACCCTTAGAAGTTCCGTTTATGTCAACAGTAACAATCGCATATTGTTTACTTGCTCTTTGGAATTGATCTTTTACTATCCAGTACATATTATCTTTTGTTGTAAAAGAACAAGTATAATCTGTACAATCAATATCTGTTTCGTTAGAGTTAGCTCGCCCATAGCTTTCCGTCATTAACAAAGCCAAATTATATGCAAATTTATTAGTAGAACTGAATCTTCTACCATCGTAATTACCCGTATCTGTGAATACAGCATTTTTAGAACCCTCGTACTCTGGTGTTAATTGATATATACCGTCATCAGAAACATATTGTCCGATAGGCTCATTAGATCCGCCGCCACTTGATGAAGATGGAATTGGAATCTCTCCTGAACCGAATGATGATGTTGACGATGTTGATGTTGATGTTGATGAAGTAGATGATGATGTCGACGTTGATGTTGATGTTGATGAAGTAGATGATGATGTCGACGTTGATGTTGAGGATGTATTTTCACAAGCTGGAGGTACAAAACATATATCAGAAAACGTGTTTAAACAATCGCAATCTCCTATAGCACAAAGACACTCAAGATTTAACTGTAGGTTTTTTCCTGACGATGATGTAGATGTGGATGATGATGTTGATGATGATGTTGATGATGATGTTGATGATGATGTTGATGTTGTAGTTGATGTTGTGTTACCACCACCACCACCACCACAGCTATCAAGCATCACTTCATATTGTTGATATTGATAACCTGCGGAACTACTTGTATCATCATATCCCTCATATCCCACCTCATAAGAAACAGGCATACAGCTTGCAAGTCCAACGGTTGTTGTTTTGCTCAAAAACTTATCTACATTTGCAAATGCGGTTGTCCGCTTTGAAGGATACAGGCTCTCGTCGTTTGCAAGAGCAGAAACCGCATTTGACAGTTCGTTATAGGCCTTTCTTAAAAGTAATGCATCTTTGTCCGGACGCAGGCTGCGAAGGCTGACAACGGCAATTGTTGCGATAATGCAGACAATTGCTACCATTATAAGAGTTTCGCCTAATGTGAACGCTGTTTTTTTGAACATATTATTCTCCTTGATAAAAATCGCCATTATAATACTTTTATTATACCACTTTGGGCAATGGACTTGCAATATTTTCTTTTTTATATTAAAATATATTTACAAATGTCATGGGTTGTAAATATTACACTTATAAATAGTACCCCGTGCATTACGATTTACGGATTAAGAGAAATGATTATGTTAAAAAAAATAGCAATACTTGCATTTACGGCAGTAATGATATTTGGTCGTTCGGCAGCAGCATCTGAAATTTCAGAAAATGAAGTAA
This sequence comes from Candidatus Gastranaerophilales bacterium, assembly GCA_905236205.1. Lineage (GTDB taxonomy): Bacteria > Cyanobacteriota > Vampirovibrionia > Gastranaerophilales > Gastranaerophilaceae > UBA6984. Next base: position 20,499 of record CAJOPF010000099.1, on the reverse strand, counting down.
AGGCAGTTATTGTAAAACATTCGATTGAACTTGGCATTGACCCCGCTTTAGGTTTAAGTATTGCAAAAACCGAATCTAAGTTCAGACACAATTTGAGAAGCCCGTATGGTGCGGTTGGAGTATTCCAATTGCTCCCTTCAACGGCAAGAACTCTCGGTGTTAACCCTTACTATCTGAGTGATAACATAAGAGGCGGTTTATTATATTACAAGATGATGTATAAAATGTTTGGCTCTACAGAACTTGCTCTTGCTGCATATAACGCAGGACCTGTTGCAGTCAGAAAGCAAGGTGCCGTTCCAAACGTAAGCAAAAGATTTGTAAATACAATTATGTCTGATTACAAATATTATTTGAATAATCCTGATCAGGCTATTGTAAGGGCGTCAAGGAAAGCTCCCGTTTTCAATGTCGCTCCTAAGCCTGTTTTAAATGTGAAACCTGCTGTTTCAACATCACCTGTAACAAATGACGGTAATGCGGGTTTATCAAAACATTCACTTCAAATGATTGATGTTAACGCTGCTAAAGCAGTTAAAGATTCTTTGATTTAGATTTTTTAGTGAATAGTGAGTTGTGAATTGTGAATGGATGAACTATTGTATCATGTTGCACAGGTAAAAAATAGTGCTGCACTCGTAAAGATAAATCAATTTATGCTCACTAACTACGTTTGCACTACACAGTCTCAATTATTCATTAACAAGTTAAAAATTACGACTCACGACTCATAACTCACTATTTACTGTAAAATTGAATAACAAAATATCCTATTTACTTTTATTTTTGTTTAAGTTATCATTGAACTACAACGAAAGAGGATTTTTTATTGATGTTTAACGAGACAAAAACTCATGAGATTACTGTCGATACGGTTATTTTGACGATTAAAAATAATGCGTTGCAAGTACTTTTAATTAAACGTGAAAAAGAGCCGTTTATTGGTAAATGGGCTATTCCCGGCGGTTATGTTCGTATGTCGGAAAACCTTGAACAAGCTGCTGTTCGTGTGTTGAAGGAAAAAACTGATGTTGATAACGTATATTTAGAACAACTATATACGTTTGGAGATCCTCTCAGACACCCTGACGCTCGTGTTATAACTTGTGTTTATTTTGCTCTTGTTCGTTATGAAGACGTTAAAGTTATTGATTCAAGTGATGTAGCATGGCATCCTGTTGATAAGTTGCCGCCATTGGCATTTGACCATAAAGAAATTATTGATTACACAAGAGCAAGAACAAGATTGTCTCTACGTTCATGCCCTGTTGCTTATCAATTATTAAAAGAAAAATTCACGCTTACCGAAATGCAAAGAGTTTATGAACTTATTATGGGTAAGGAACTTGATAAACGTAACTTCAGAAAGAAAGTTTTGGGTACAGAAGGTCTTATTGAATTGGATGAGTTTACGAAGGCTTCTTCAAAACGTCCTGCAAGATTATATCAATATAAGCAATTGCATACGGGTGATATGAAATCGTTTTTTATAGCAAATAAAGAGGAAAAATAATGTTATTAGGTCTAGTTTGGGTTATACAAATAGTTACAGCTCTTTTATTGATAGTTTTAGTTTTATTACATTCTCCGAAAGGCGACGGTATTGCTGCTATCGGCGGAGCATCTCAAATGTTTTCTTCTCAAAAAAGTGCTGAAAAAGGACTTAATAAGTTAACATATATTGTTTCGGGTATTTTTCTCGTTTGTACTTTGTTATTAGGTTTTGGTATAATTAAGTAAGTCTTGTATGAGATGGTACGAAAAAAATCCTGAATTATCGGAAATACTTAATTTTATCCAAACATTAGATAGTGAAGACCGAGATGTTATTGCAAAACATTTGCTTCAGATAGTTGTAAATGAGTGCAATATAGATTTGGATGAAGAAATTTCTCAAATATCAGAAAAAAAATATGCTTACAAAAGGTGGTATGACGGAAATATGGATTTGTCGACATCTTTAGAGTTTATGAAAAATCTTTCAAAATTCCAGCAGGATTATGTTGTAAAAAGATTTTTGTCCGAAATTATAATGTCGTATGCCAAAAAGGAAATTTAATTTATGAAAAATATTCTTGTAACGGGTGCTTCAAAGGGGATAGGCAGTGTTATCGCAACTGTTTTAAATACTGAGTATAACGTTTTTGGCGTTGCGAGAAATAAGGAACTTTTAAAACAATTGCATTTGTCGGATTATTTTGTATGTGATTTAACAAATGATGGTAATTTGACCGCCTTAAGAGATTTCGTATCAAAAAATAAAATAGATATTTTAATCAATGATGCAGGCGAATATTTTTACGAAAAAATTGAGGATATAAAATCAGACAAGTTGGAACATATTTTTAAATTGAATGCTGTTGTACCTATATCCCTTGCAGGTATGGTTATACCTAACATGAAATTGCAAAAATGGGGCAGAATTGTTAATATTGGTTCAATAAGCGGAGTTATGGGCGAAGCTTTTGCAAGTGCTTATTCTGCAACAAAGGCTTCTTTAATAGGGTTTACGAGGGCTGCTGCATTGGAACTTGCTCAGGATAATATTACTGTTAATACAATCAATCCGGGGTGGATAAATACCGATTTGGGTGAAAATTCTATTGAACAATCAGATTTTTCAAAAGAAGAAATTATTGAAAGTATTCCTCAAAAAAGATTTGTTGAACCTGATGAAGTCGCAAATCTTATAAAATATCTTATTTCAGATGATGCAAAGGGCATTACAGGACAGTCTATAAATCTATGCGCAGGTTTAAGCGTTGGTTATTAAATTATTTTATAGCAGGGAAAAGGTATATTTCTCCGTTATCGTTTCGCCAGCGAATATATCCTGATTTACCGTTATTGTTTTCTACTGATGTTACAAGTCCCCAATTACCTTTTATTACAGTCAGTTTAATTTTTAACGGCTTATTGATTTGTCCGATTATTTGAGACTCCTCGTCCGTAGAACTGTACATTTTTTTCGAGTCGTTTTGAACATTTGCAAAGTAATAAAGTCCGTATTTGCGACCGTACATATTATAAAAACTTCTCCAAGTCATAAATCTCAGGTCTTCAGACGGGATCCAGCCTTTTTTATGGTTAGATTTATCGTAGATGATTTCAACCCAATCTTCAATGTAGTCCGTAACTTGTACATACGCCAATTCTTTTTCCTGTATAAGTACGGTAAACAAATCGTCTGCCGTTTGGTCATTACTGCTGTTGAAGGTTTTGTAGTCCCAGTTGGCACGATAAATTATGTCAGCTTTTTTGTCAGGCATTTGGTATACGGAAAATTTTAAAGGTACCTGATATAAACCTATTGCGTCAAAATTTATATCCGAACTTTTTTTCGGCAAAACATCATCTGCAATTGAAGGCAGCATAAATAAAATTGATAGTAATATAGAAAGAATTAAACGCTTATTCAAAATTAGTTACTCCCTGAATGAAATTTCGCCGTAAGCTTTTTGAAGTCCTGTTCTTATGGATGTCATTTGTTTTTCAATAACATCTTCCGTCAATGTTCCGTTTTCATCTTGTAATTTTATTCTGAAGGCTAAACTTTTATAACCTTCTTTTATATGTTCGCCTTGATATACGTCAAATATTTCAGAACCCTTGAATAAATTGTTTTGAGCTGATTTTTTTATAATTTTTTGAAGTTCTGCGTAAGTTACACTCTCAGGTATTACAAAAGCTATATCTCTTTGTACTTCAGGATATTGTGGTAAGTGTTTGAAATGAGGTACGCTTTCGTGAACGCAGGATAAAACTTCTTCCAGATTTATTTCAAATAAAAATGCATTTTGGTTTAATTTCATTTTATCTTTTAGTAAAGGATGAATTTGACCGAAGAAACCTATATCTTTGGCTTGTTTGCCAAGCATAGTTAATTTTGCGGTTTTGTACGGATGCATGTAGTTTATATCTTCACAAGGATTGATTAAAATTCTTGTTTCAAGTCCCAAGCTTGAAAGTAATTTTTCAAAAATACCTTTCAACGTATAAAAATCTGTTTGCTGTGTTTGTTGCCATTTAGAGTTTTCTATGTTACCTGAAATAATACCTGATAACATCTTAACTTCCGTTACTCCTGAATCTTGCTGAGTTGTTTCGTGGTCTTTGAAATAACTTCTTCCGATTTCATAAACCCAATAATTTTTTTGTCCGTTGTCTAAATTGTTTTTAAAACAATCCAAAACATTTGCCGTCAGAGTTTGACGAAGCATCGAAAATTCTTCACTTGCCGCATTTGCAACCTTTACGGCTTGTTCATCATTAAATGTCATCATATATCTGTCTAACAATGATTTACCTATTAAGGATGTTGTTACGATTTCATTTAATCCGCAAGAACGCATTATGTCATGAATTTTTGCAATTGTTTTTTCTTCAAGTGAAATTTCAGGAACGTTATTTTTTTGCGGTAATGTAGGCGGAACTTGTTCATATCCGTTAATTCTTGCTATTTCTTCAATTAAGTCGATTTCTCTGTATACATCATCAACTCTGTATGAAGGAACTTCTACTCTTGCCGCCATATCATTTTTGCCTAAAATCTTAAATCCCAATTTTTCTAATATATTCAGAGCTTTATCCGTAGGAATTTCGATGCCCAATACTCTTTTTATTTCTGAATATCTTAATGTTATCGGTTCTATTTCGTTTTTGTCGCAGCCTGCTTGCACAACTCCGTCTACTTTTGCATCAGCATATTCAACCAGTAATTGCATAGCACGCATACGAGCTTGTTGTACCGCTCCGATATCAATACCTCTTTCAAATCTTGCTCCCGCTTCAGAACGATATCCAACACTTCTTGCACTTTTTCTGTTTGTTGCAGGTGTAAAATAAGCAGCTTCAAGAGCTATTGATGTTGTATTATCATCAATTTCCGAATTTTCACCGCCAAATACACCGCCTAAGCAAACTCCCTTTTCTCTGTCTGCAATCAATACACTGTCGTGTGTCAATTTTCTTTCAACACCGTCAAGAGTTACGAGAGTTTCACCTTCGTTTGCGCGTCTTACACACAAGTAATTGTCAAGTTTGTCTCTGTCAAATGCGTGAAGCGGTGTACCAAGTTCCAATAAAACATAGTTTGTTATGTCTACAACGTTGTTTATTGCACGTATTCCGGATGAGATTAGTCTTTTTTGCATCCAGTCAGGAGATTTTTTAATGTGAACGTTGCTTAAAAGACCTACGGAATAGTATTTACAAGTATCTTCATCTTTTATTTCGACTTCAAATCCGTCATTTCCGTATTCAACAGTAGATTCAAGAGGAGAATATTTTAAATGCTTATCAAATATTGCACATAATTCGCGTGCAACACCGATTACCGACATTTGATCACCTCTGTTTGCGGTAGGTGCAACATTTAAAATAATATCTTCTTCTAAATTCAAAACATCTTCTAAATTTTGACCTAATTCAACATTGTCTAAAAATCTGTTTAAAATCAATATGCCGTCTTCTTCTTGATAATTTCTGTCGCTTAAGCCTAATTCGTCAGATGAACATAGCATACCTTGAGATTCTACGCCTCTTATCGTTGCAGGAGTGAGCGTAAATTGTTCTCCTGTTTTTCTGTCCAAAACTTTTGAACCAACAGAAGCGTAAGGAATTATTTGTCCTTCCTGAATATTTTGTGCACCGCAAACAACTGTTTTTACTCCGTTTCCTGTATTTACGTCAACCAAATGCAGTTTATCCGCATTCGGATGGTTGTTAATTTTTTCTATTTTAGCAGTAATTATATTTGTGAATTGAGGTTTTAGGTAATCTATTTCTTCAACTTCCAAACCACTCATTGTAAGCTCATGAGCAATTTCTTTTTCATCAATTCCTTCTAAATCTACAAATTCTTTTAACCAGTTAAGCGATACTTGCATTTTTTATATTCTCCTTAAATTCTTCTAATTTTTCCATACTGTCACATTCAATGTATATTCTCAACAGTGGCTCAGTTCCGCTTGGACGGATTAAAATCCAACTGTTATTATCAAAATAAAGTTTAACACCGTCAATTTTATTCACTCTCGTAACCTTATAACTGCCGAGAGAATTCATTTTTTCAGCTTTTTCCAAAGCTTTTTTAACTTGTTCTTGGCTGTCTAATTTTTCATCAATTCTGTCATTATAGAATTTTGCCCCTGCAAATTTATATAAATCGTCTTCAAGCTCGGTAAGTTTTTTGTGTTCGTATGCCATAGCTTCAAGTATGAGTAAATTTGCAAGAATACCGTCTTTTTCAGGTATGTGTCCCTGAATAGAAAGCCCGCCTGAGTCTTCTCCGCCGATTACAGGATTATATTTTCGCATAGCTTCGCCGACATGTTTAAATCCTACGGCTGTTTCAATTAGTTCTACGTTTGACTTTTTTGCAACAATATCAAGTAATGTGCTGGCTCCGACAGTTTTAACCAAAGCTCCTTTTAATCCTTTATTTTTTGTAAGATGCTTTAGTAAAATAGCAATAATTTCATTCGGCGTTACGTAATTACCGTCTTCATCTATTACTCCGAATCTGTCACCGTCACCGTCGTTGGCAAAACCTACACTGTTAACATCATTTTTTATTGTCTCAATAAGTTCCTGCATATATTTCGGCTTTGGCTCAGGCATACCGCCTCCAAAATTCGGATCGTGTGTCATATGCAACGTTTTAAATTTTATTCCGTTGTCTTTTAATATTTTATCAAAATATCCTATTGTTGCGGAATATAATCCGTCAAAAACAATATTTGCAGATATTTTTTTTATTTTTTCAAAATCTATCAATGTTTCCAAATGATTAAAATAATCTTTTGAAAAATCATAATATTCAAAAGAACCTTCCAAGCTGTTTTCAATGGATTTTCCAAGATTTTTTATTATTTCGTCTGTAATTTCAGAAGTCGCAGGACCTGCATAGTCAGGAATGAATTTTAATCCCAAATACTCAGGAGGATTATGACTTGCCGTAAACATTACAGCACAAGCGTTAAGGTGTTTCGCACCGTATGCTAAAACAGGTGTCGGAACCACTTTTTTGCTGTAAAGAACTCTAAAACCTTTTTGTACCAAAATATCAGCACAAAGTTTAGATAAAACATCCGCCTGATTTCTTGGGTCATAACCGATTATTACAGTTTTCTTTAGACCAAAATTATCATAAACGTATTTTGCTATTGCATTTGTTACCAGAGTAACGTTTTCGGAATTAAAATCTTCTCCCGTAATTGCTCTCCAGCCATCAGTCCCAAATTTTATATTTGCCATTTTTTATCCCTTCAAGTAAAATTATAAATAAAACAAGGAGAAATGGCAATGAATTTTTTATCAGGTGTTTTGAAAATTGCATATTTAGGTCCGGGTGGTTCATATTGTGAAATGGCGAAGGACGAATTTTTAGACCAATACGATTTCTATCCTGCAGAAGAACCTTTGAATATGATTAGTAGGGTTGTTGATTTTGTTGATAAAAATCCAAATACTGTTGGCGTTATTCCATTGGAAAATTCAATTGAAGGTACGGTCAGAGAATCAAGTGACACTTTGGTTAAAACGGAAAATCCAAACATACGTATTTTATCGGAAGTTATAATTCCTATTCACCATTGTCTGCTTTCAAAAATAACCGAAGTATACAGTATAACGGGTGTAATATCACACCCTCAGGCACTTGCTCAATGTCATAATTTTATATCAACACAATTGCCTCGCAATTTGGCTATTGTAAAAGCTACAAGTACAGCAGATGCTGCTCGTTCTCTTGACGGATATAATCTTACTTATTCTGCAATTGGCAGTAAGAAGACAGCTCAGTTATACAATTTGAATATTGTTTGTGAAAATATCAATGATGATCCTACAAACCAAACACGATTTGCGCTTATAGGTGATTATGAAACTCCTGTTACAGGAAATGATAAAACAAGTATTGCTTTTTCTACCGAAAATAAGTCGGGAGCTTTATTGGAAATACTTGAAATATTTTCAAAATACAATATTAACTTGTCATATATTGATTCAAGACCGTCTAAAACAAAATTTGGCGAATATACTTTCCATGTCGATTTTGACGGGCATATAAAAGACGAAATCATAGGAAATGCAATTACCGAAATTCAAGAAAAAGCAAGATTTTTTAGATTTTTAGGCTCTTATGCAAAACATGTTGTTGAAACAAAGGCTTGACAAATAAAAAAAAGTGAAAGATAATAAATTGCAAAAGGAGAAAAGGCTTATGAATAGTGATTTACAGCGTCGGGGGGGGGGGTAAAACTCTCTTGTAGCAAGGTTTTTGACTTTGTTGATAAGTTTGCTAAGATACTTTTTAAAGGCACTAGACTGCTAAGGCAATACATAAAGGCACTATGGCACTATGGCATTATGGCTCTAAGTCGACTTTTTAATTTCTTAGTGCCTCAGAGCCTTAGTAACTTAGTATCTTTCGATAAAATAACACAAAAAACGTTAGCATTTACATTCGCAGAAACCTTAATCGTAATGGGCATAATAGGCATTGTTTCCGCATTGACTTTACCAAACTTAAACAGTTCAACAGGTGATAAAGAACAGGTAGCAAAAGTTAAGAAGATTTATCAAAATCTTGATGATGCTTTTCGACGTCTTGAGGCAGTATATGGACCGCTTGACACATGGTATTACGATCATGACGATGAGGTTCGTCAAAAACGTTTTGCAGACAGACTTACAGAATTTATGAAAATATCAAAAACCTGTGGTACGAATGCGACAGGATGTTTCTCTTCTTCACCATATTATCTGTTTGATGGTACGGAAGAAGATAGTAGTACGGCAATTCATATGAGTGGTTGGTCCGGAGGTTCTCATTCTTATATACTTGCTGATGGTACTTCTATTTCTATATGGTGCCCTAGTATCATTTACGTTGATATCGATGGACCAAACAAAGGCAAAAATCGTTATGGATATGATATACACGAATTTACTGCAGAAAAAGTCGATGGTTCCTATTCTATATACCCAGGAACTACAAGTAATTCTGCGTTATATACTGGTGCCTTTAGCAGTAAAACTTATCCGACAGCATGGGTAATAATGAATGAAAATATGGATTATAAAAAATGTGCAAGTGAATTAAACTGGCAGACAAAAACGAGCTGTAAATAAATTTAAAGCTTTTTGTATAGCTCTCTTAAAATCATGTCTTCAAACATCTTTTTTGCACTGTCAGTAGAATTTCCGTCATTTATGTACATGGCAAAGGTATATTTTTTGCCGCTTTGTGCTTCCAAGTATCCTACAATTCCACTTATGTTAGAAAGAGTTCCTGTTTTTGCATAAATTTTATCCTGAAGCGTAGGCATTCTTTTTGACAGTGTCCCTTCTCCAGAAGTCGGCAAAAGTTTTTTTATAGTGTCATAATCGTATATTTTGCTTGTTTGTAAAAGATAATCTGTCATAAAATTTGCGGTTACAAGATTATTTTTAGAAACTCCGCTTGCATCTGTTAAGTGAATATTTGAGCAATCTATTTTGTTTTCGCTGCAATAATTGTTAAACATTGCCAGCGCATTTGCAAAAGAACCCGTATTTTTTGTATATTTGCCGCCTGCAAGTTTGAACACTGTTTCTGCTACCATATTGTTACTCTTTTTTAAAACGTCATCAGAAACTTTATCTATTGGGTGTTCTATTTGAGAAATTAAATCAGCATTTGACGGAACTTTTACTTTTTCATATTTCCCCGAATAGCTGATATTGTTTGCACTAAATGCATCATCAAGGCGTAATATAAAGTATCTTCTCAAATAATTTACAGGAATTTGAACTTTTATTGTTCTTGAAACATCACCTGTTACTGTCAGTGCATCAGGTGAGATGTCATTATCTTCTTTTGTTATTTTTACATTACTGCCGTTTAATGATGTTATCGTTTTATTTATAAATACCGTAGGGTAAAAAACATTGGTGAAAATATCAGCTGGGCTGTCTTGCTTAGTAGGATTGATAATTATTGTGTAAAGGTTTTTGTCAATATTGTAAGCTCCGAATTTAGGCATCAATCTGTTAAGACCGTCATCCCATTGCCAGCCTTCACCCCAATTATTGTTGTCTAATACTGTGTCGTCAACATAAAAATTCTTTAAAACACCGTTTTTTTTGATTTTTATATGTGAAATCAGGTCTTTAAGATTATCACCTGTTAAATAAGGGTCTGCTCCCAATACAATATAATAATCTCCTGTTTTTGTTTTATATAATTTTGTAGCAAATTTATAATTATCACCAAGAGTTTTCTTTGATGCAAAATAAGTTAAGACTTTTTGTGTTGAGGCTGGTGAAACCTGAATATTAGAATTAACATCTTTTATTGTTTTTCCTGTGTCCAAGTCTTTTACTGATAGAGAAACCGCACTCTTTGGTATACCTGTGTATTTATGTGCCTTTTTATATATATCATTGTCGCCTATCGCATTTGCTGCAGGTGTTAATAGTATTAGTAATAAAATAATAGGTAATAGTTTTTTCATTTTAGTATTCCTTTACGTTGTATTCTTTTAGAACGTTTTTTAATATTGTACATTTTTGTCTGAACTCGTATTCTTCTTCTACATTAAGCTCAGCAGTTATCGCGCCTTCTCCGTCGTTAATTTCGGCAAGGTTTTCTCCTTTGTAATCTATTATTGCAGATTTTCCAAGGTTATAATCTCCGTTTAAAATTGCTCCTGACTGCGTTAAAGCAACAAAATAACATTGATTTTCAACAGCTCTTGAATGTGTCATAGAAACCCATGGAATTTCTTTTTTTATGCCCCAAGCTGCAACATTAACCATTAAATCAACGCCTTTGTGCACATAAGCTCGGTAAAGTTCCGGAAATCTGATATCATAACATATGCTTAAACCTGTTCTGATACCTTCTATATCAACAATAACAGGATGGTTACCTGCGGTAACCATATCACCTTCGTTATCTCCGTAATAAGAAAATAAGTGACATTTGTTGTAATGGGCAACAAGTTCGCCTTTTCTGTTTATGACAGGACAAGTGTTATAAAGCTTTCCGTTTTGTTCAGTTATGTAACTGCCGCCTATGATATTTATATTATATTTTTTTGCGGTTTTTGACAGAAATTTTGTTACAGTTCCGTCAACAAGACTTTCGGCACTTTCTTTAAAATATTTGCACGCCCATCCGACAGTCCATACTTCGGGTAAAACAACAATATCCGTTTCTTTTTGGATATACTTACCGATTAGAAATTCAACTTTTTCTATATTTTGTTTTTTATTCCCAAGTGCGGATGATAATTGAATTGCCGCCACTTTTACTTTTTTATTTTTCATTTTCTTTTTTTGTATGCCTCTTTAAACGCTTCCGGAGCTTTCTTTTCCAAATCTAAAAGAGCTTTTTTTAATTGTTTTTTGATTTTTATATCTTCTTCCGGAGTACTGTTTTCAGGTACATATATCGGGCTTCCGTACAAATTTATTATTTTTGTAAATCCGAACGGAATTTTAAATTTATCCCAGCTTGGAAGTTTAAGCATTGATATATTGGGCGAATACCAAATCATAGGTATAATTGCTCCGCCTGTGTGCTTTGCAACCTTGATTACACCGTTTTTGATTTTATGCAACGGGCCTGCGGGACCGTCAACCATTATTGCAACATTTTGACCTTCATTTATGCGTTCTATCATTTCCATAGTGGCTCTTACACCGCCTTTTTTACGAACTCCTTTGTCTTGAGAACCTCTTACTGTGCTAAATCCCCATTTATGAACAACTCTTGCAATAATTTCTCCGTCGCCTGATTTGCTTATAAGAATGTTTACATTTTTCCTTTTTTCAAAAGGTATTCCATGCAGACAGCATTGGTCGGAATGCCACATCGCAAAGATAACTTTATTTTCCAATTCGGGATAATTAACATTTCTTATTTCTATCATTCTTTCAAGTACACGAAAAATTCCGTATACTATGTTTGAAAAAATATTTATCTGTTTTGTATCTTCAATATCTACCATGACAGTTTGATTATACAATAAAAAAATTTAATTATTCAACTTTTGTTGCGTATGGTAAACGAATACAGAAGGTCGTACCTTCTCCGTCAGAACTTTGAACTGTTATTTCTCCGCCATGAGATTTTACGATTTGTTGGGCAAGATATAATCCCAAACCCGTTCCGATTTTACGAAATCTTTTTGCCGTTGAATAATATTTTTTAAATATCATTTCCAAATCTTCTTTAGCAATACCTTTTCCGTAGTCGACTACTGAAATATTTATATCGGTTTGTGTTTTTACAACATTGATGTCAATGTTTTTTTGCGATTCGCTATGTTGAATTGCGTTCTGAATAAGATTTTTCATTACGCGTTTTAATTGAATTTTGTCTGCGGTGATTTTTATGTTTTCGTATTCTTTATATTTTATTTTCAAATTACTTTTTTCTGCGATAGGAGACATTTCTTTTACGATATCTTTTATAAACGGATTGATTTCAAATTCTTCAAAGTAGAGTATTTCTCCGCTGTCTTTTATTTTGTAGGTTTCAAGTAAAATTTGCACAAGTTCAATAAGTTCTTTGTTTGATACTTGAATATTTTGAATAGCCTCTTTTTGTTTTTCGCTTATGGGACCGAATTTTTCTTCCAGTAAAAATTCAAGAATATTTGATTCTGCAATAATTGGTACTTTTAAATCGTGTGTAAGCGTGGAAACAAAATCATCCTTCAGATGTTCAATTTCTTTTTGATTGGTTACATTTTTCAAAATAACTATAAATCTTTTTCTTTTATCTTCCAGTTGAAGTCTCATTGTGCTTGCTTCAAACGCATCTTCCGAGTAATTCTTAATATATATTTCAGTGTTTTCAAGCTTATCTACGGTAATATCTTTTTCTGATATTTCTATAAAATCCAAAAGATTTTTTCTTATAAGTTCTTTACCTTTTACTCCAAACCATTGTGAAATTTTTGGGGTTGCTCTCAAAATTTTATTTTTATTATCTATGATTATCAGTCCGTCGGAAAGAGAGTTTAATATTGCTTCCAAAAATTTATTTTGGTGGACAAGTTCTGCGTGTTGCTGAGTAACAGATTTTTCTTTTTCGTTCAAGGCATCAATCAGAGAGTTTACACTTTCAGTTAATGTTTCATAAGATTCGGGATTAAGTGTTTTAATTTTTTTTCCTAAATCTCCGTAACGAACTGAATTTAAGGTTTCGTTAACTACACCGATATAGTCATTGATTTTGGTCCAGCGTTTAGTTGTTTCTTTTGAAATCAAAAGTAACATCAGAAATATAAATATTACGAATAAATTTACTGCATACCAAAGCATGTTTTAATACCTTATATTTTTTATATTTTTATGTTACTATACTAACTGTATAAATTCAATAAAAAAATAGAGGTTATTGTATGAAGAAATTAAGTTTAATTTTTGCGGTTTGTTTATTTTTTATTCAGCCGGTTCTTGCGGATGAATGGCTTACTTCAAACATTAAATATGCCTTAAAGCGTTCAACCGAGGGCAGTTATTTTTCTGTTGTAATTGCTTTAGGTATTGTTATTCTTCTTATCTACATTACAGGTATTATATATGCAAAGTTAAATGTTTTCGGACAAAAAACAATGAAACAGCAGTATATAGATTTGAATGATACAAAAGTTCTTATATTATCCTCAACTCCGATAGGTAACAATAAATCGCTGTTGGTGGTTGAACTTGCAGGTAAAAAAATGCTTATAGGTGTTACAAATGAATCAATAACTCTTATAAAAGATTTAGACGAAATTAAAAAAGATAAGAAACAAAATAATACAACAATAGAAGATTCAATAAAGGGTTTGCCTTTAGACAAAATCTATCCTCAAAACGAAGAAATTTCTGACATTGAAATAGAAAGCACTATCCCTAAAGAAGATGAATCGGAAAAATCGGAATACGATTCAGAAGAATTTGGGTTGTACAAAAAATATTTGGATGATTAGTATGAGAAAAACAGTAAAAATTGCAAATAAAGTAGTAGGTGATAATCACCCTTGTTTTATAACTGCAGAAATTGGCATTAACCATAACGGCAGTGTAGAACAGGCAAAAAAACTGATAGATATGGCTGCTTCAGTAGGTTGTGATGCCGTAAAATTTCAAAAGAGAACCGTTGATGTTGTATATACTCCTGAAGAACTTGCAAAAGAAAGACAAAGTGTTTTCGGAGAAACAAACGGTGATTTAAAACGAGGACTTGAATTCGGTTTTGAACAATACAAAGAAATAGACAGTTATTGCCGAAAAAAGAACATTATTTGGTATGCATCCTGCTGGGATGAACAATCCGTTGATTTTATTGAACAGTTTAATGTACCTTGTTATAAAGTTGCATCCGCATCTTTAACGGATGACAATTTGCTTAGATATATAAGACGTACGGGTAAACCTGTATTTTTGGCAACAGGCATGAGCACTTCGGAACAAATTCAACACGCTGTTGAAGTTTTGGGTGAAGATGATTTAATCATATATCACTGTACATCTACGTATCCGACAGAGATAAGTGAAATCAATTTGAAATATATTACAGTATTACGTGAAAAATATAATTGTCCGATAGGTTTTTCAGGTCACGAAAAAGGTATTTTGCCTACGATTATGTCGGCAATGCTTGGTGCTAATGCGGTAGAAAGACATATTACAACAGACAGAACATTATGGGGCTCAGATCAGGCGGCAAGCTTGGAAAGAGACGGTATAAACAGAATAGTTCGTGATATACACCAAATCAATACTATTTTAGGAGATGGTGTAAAAAAAGTTTATGACAGTGAATTACCGATAATAAAAAAATTGAGAAGAAAGTAAAATGCAAATTCCCAAAAATATAAAGATGATAATATCTGATTTTGACGGTGTTTTTACGGATAATTCCGTAATCATCAATGCGGATAAAAGTATTTCAAGACGAGTAAGTTTTAAAGATATAATGGGCGTTTCTATCCTTGTTAAAAACGGATATAAGGTTGGCTTTATTTCGGGAGAAAAAAATCCTGTAATAGAAATGATTGCCGATAAATTTAAACTGACAGAAATTTTTATGGACGTAAGGGTTAAAATAGATGTTTTAAAAGACATTCTGACGAGAAATAACCTTACTCCCGATGAAGTTATTTATATAGGTGATGATATAAATGATATTGATTGTCTTGAATATGTAGCAACAAAAATTACAGTTCCAAATGCTAACAAAAAAATAAAAGAAATAAAGAATATTCAAGTAACAAATGCAACGGGCGGAGACGGAGCGTTTAGAGAAATCGTTGACGAAATAGTTCTTTAAATACTTGTAAAATAAAACATTTGTATATATAATAATTGTCGATAGAAAATGAAAAATATAATTGTTCAAAAATTCGGCGGAACTTCGGTAGCTGATACAGATAAAATAAAAAATGTTGCCAATTCTGTTATAAGGGAAAAACAAAACGGTAATGATGTGGTTGTAGTTGTTTCCGCAATGGGACATACAACGGATTATTTGATGAAAATGGCACGTGATATAAGCGAAACTCCTTCACACAGGGAGCTGGATATGCTTTTGTCAACAGGAGAAGGTGTTTCTATTGCGCTGTTATCAATGGCAATACAGGCTCAGGGATACGATGCGGTAAGTATGAACGCTATGCAGATAGGTATTATTACTGAAAATATTCATACAAAAGCCAGAATTGTTGATATTAAGACAGACAAGTTAGATAAGTATATACAAGAAGGTAAAATAGTTGTAGTCGCAGGCTTTCAAGGTGTTACTCCCGACGGTGAGATTACAACTTTAGGCAGAGGCGGCTCTGATACTTCTGCTGTCGCTGTTGCTGCGGCTTTGAATGCTGAGAGATGTGATATATATACGGACGTAGAGGGTGTATATACCACAGACCCAAGAATTGTGCCTAATGCTTCAAAATTGGACTTTGTAACTTATGATGAAATGCTTGAATTGGCAAATGTAGGGGCAAATGTTTTGCATCCGCGTTCGGTTGAAACTGCCAAACAATTTAATGTTCCTATAAGGGTAAGGAGCAGTTTTAATCTTGATAATATGGGAACTCTTATAAAAGGAGCTGATAATATGGAATTATGTAAACCTGTTACCGGTGTTGCGGTGGATAAATCAAAGGTAAGAATTGTAATCTGCGATGTTCCTGATGAACCGGGTGTTGCTGCAAAATTGTTTAATACTCTTGCAGATGAAAACATATCTGTTGATACGATTATTCAATCTTATGCAAGGTTACATAATAATACTAACGATATAGCGTTTACAATAAGCAATTCTGATTTGCCTAAGGCAATGGAATTGTTTGACCGTTTGGATGATGTTATTGATAAAGACAAGTTGCATGTTGATGATAATATTGCATCAGTTTCAATTGTAGGTGCAGGTATGGTTGACAGACCCGGGGTTGCAGCTACAATGTTTGATACTTTTGCAAAATTGAACATCAATATTAAAATGATTACAACCAGTGAAGTTAAAATCAGCTGTCTTGTTGACGCTGATGTTGCAAATGATGCACTTAAGGCTTTGCATAAAGCGTTTAATTTGGGCTGTGATGTAATTGCAACGGTTAAAGGCGATTTGCCTGATATTTAAGGAGATATAAATGGAATCACAAAATAAAGAAATCGCATTGTGGCGTAAAATTGTTATTGGCGTTATTGCGTTTATTGGGTTTGTTACAACGATTAAACTTGCAATGATTTACTACAATGCAAATTTTTCGGATAATCCGCATCAAAGTTTTTGTTCTATCAATTCTTTTATAGATTGTGATTCTGTCGCAAAAACAATAGATTCTCAATTCTTGGGCATCCCTATGGCTTATTGGGGAATGTTTTTGTATTTGTTTATCGGACTTATGATGAGTGCAAAAAAACTTGCTCAATACAGATTTTTTAAATTCTTGGAAGTTTTTAAAAATCCGTATTTATATATTTCGGCTTTGGGTATAATTGCTTTTGTTATTTCAATAATTTTATTGTGCATAAGTCTGTTTCAAATTAAAAAGTTATGTATTTTATGTGCTTTTACTTATGTATTGAATTTGGCAATAGGCTTATTTGCAATGGATTATTCAAAAGGCGGATTTTTGAATGTATTTAAAACTTCTGTTGTTGATTTTATAGATGCGCTAAAAATAAAAAAATACTTAATAGCTTTTATTTCTTTAGCTGTTTTAGCAGGCGGATTTTTAACTTATACCGCTGTAACAAATGTATTTAGTCCGCATGTGAAACATATAAAATCTTTTAAAAAGTTTGTAAAACTGAGAGAAAAGAAATTAAATCCTTATGTCGTAGAGGGTAATGATTTAGGAAATCCGAACGGAGATGTAAAATTCCATGTTTATTCTGATTTCAGATGCCCTGTATGTGCGGTTTACAATATTATAATTAACAAAGTTGTACAAAAATTTGACAATGTTTATGTTGTTCACCACAACTATCCGCTTGATTTACAATGTAATAAATATCTTAAAAGTCCTTTCCACGAAGGTTCTTGTGTTTTGGCAAGATATGCTTATGCGGCAGAACAACAAGGTAAATATTGGCAATTCGCAAATCAGGTATATTTGACACAGCCTATGGTAGATTTTGATGTTTGGGCAATTGCAATGAAACTTGGAATGGATTTGAATAAATTAAAAGCTGATATGATATCTAAGACCGCAGGAAATTTGTTATTGCAAGATATTGATGAAGCTTCATCTTTGAAAATAAAAGGTACTCCTGCAGTAAGAATCAATGATTCAAAAGATATCAAAATGGGTGCGATGTCTGAATTTGAACTTGAAGAATATTTGATAAATGCAGGCGGAAAATTAAAGAAACATGCAAAATAAAGTATTACTTCACGCTTGCTGTGGAATATGTTCGGCTTATCCTGTTTTACAATTGCGAGAAACAGGTTATGAACCGATAGTATATTTCTATAATCCGAATATTTATCCTGATTCGGAGTATCAGAAACGTTTGGATGCTGAGAAAACACTCTGTGAATACCATAATTGTGAATTTATAGAAGAAGAATATGAGCCTCAGTGTTTTTATGATGCGGTGAGGGGACTTGAAAACGAACCTGAACGAGGTAAGCGCTGTGATGTGTGTTTTAGATTACGCCTTGAAAAAACTGCTAAAAAGGCTCAAGCTTTGAATATTGAAAATTTTACAACATCAATTGTCATAAGTCCGCATAAAGATTTTAAAAAACTTGCACTAATAGGTAAAAATTTAGCGAAAGAATATGATTTGAATTTTTTGGCAATAGATTTTAAGAAAAAAGACGGATTTTTAAAAACAAATAAAATTGCAAATTCTTTAAATTTATATCGTCAAAAATACTGTGGCTGCGAGTTTAGCAAAAGATAGTTTTTGTTAAGATATCCTGCTATTTGTTGACAAACGTGTTTTACAAGTGTATATTAAAATAAAAAAGGCTAAAATGATATGACTATTGAATTACAACATAAGATAGGGAAAAAAGTATCTCCAGATATTAAAAAAAGCCAACTCTCTATTCACCATTCACAATTCACTAAAAAAGTTCTCGCATTTACGTTAGCTGAAACCCTGATTGTAATAGGCATAATCGGTATTGTATCAGCGTTGACTTTGCCAAACTTGAATAGTTCGACAGGCGATAAAGAAAAAATCGCAAAATTACAAAAATTATACCAAAATCTAAATGATGCATTAGGTCGTGCAGAAGCTGCTTACGGTCCCATTGGAGTATGGACCGTAAATGATGATTGTAGTTCAGGTTATAACCCTTGCAGTAAAAGAATTGGTGAAAGATTAACAGAGTTTATGAAAATATCAAAAACTTGTGGTATGGACGCGGGGAATGGTTGTTTTAAAAGTGGTATGAGTAAACGCTTGAATGGACAGTTCTATCAAGACTATGATAACAATAGGTATTCATATAAAGTAATTACGGCTGATGGCATATCACTTTATATTAACTGTAGTAAAATTCAATGTGGTTTTGACGTTGATATAGATGGTCCAAATAAGGGAGTCTATACTTTAGGAAAAGATGTGTTTATGTTCAAGTGCACTTCCGATAAAAAAGTTTATCCTTACGGAGAAAGTGAAAATTTCAGCACAATTTTATCAAATTTAAAACCTTCGGGTGCTGCTTATTATGCTGCAGCTTGGATAATAAGTTATGACAATATGGATTATCTAAAATTAGACAGCAATGGTAAATGTCCGAATGGTACTACTCCTACAGAAAGTAATCCCCGTTGCAAATAATATGATTTGAAATTTTTCTTCTGTTATAATACTCTTATAAAAAAGGAGTTTATTATGGAATGTAAAAAAGAAGAAAACAAATTAGGATGTACATGTACTTATACAACGTGTCATAACAGAGGTGTCTGTTGTGATTGCGTTCGCTCGCACAGAGAAAACGGAGAAATCCCCGGTTGCTTTTTTACTGCAGCAGGCGAAGCTACTTATGACCGTTCAATAGCAAACTTTATAAAGGTAATGTCAAAACATGTATAAATGTATAGTTTTATTTTTAGCTTTGTTTATTGTTTTACCTTCATTTGCAAATCCCGTAAACGAGGTTTATGGCGGGGTTTCTAACGGGCAAATGATTTTTTATTCATTTAAAACAAATAAATGGTATTATCAAAGACCAAAGCAAAAAGCTAAACACGTTTTGGAAGTCGTAAGATATCAAACCCGTACCCCTGAAGCTTATTCTGAATATGTTTCTTTAAATGGTCACGTATATGCACCTGCAGGTTCAAATTACGAATTTTTATACAAGGGCAGACTAATTACATATCATATATTTGATGACAAATTTTATGAAATAATTCATAACAAAGAGAACAAAGCATTTATTGAAATTCCCGTTGACGAAAAAGAAATTAAACATATTATGGGTAATCCGAAAATAATACATATTTCTGATTTCGATAATGAACACAAAATAACTGTAACAAAGCTTCCGTTAAAAAAACAATCGTTTTTAATTTTGAACGATACGGATAAATATTTTTACAGATATTCAATTGATACTCCGCAAAAAGACAGAATGATAAGAACGTTGTTTGTTGTGAAAAAACCGACGACGCTCATATACAGTCACTACGTCGAAGACAGAGATGAATTTCCGCCATACGAAATAAGAATTAAAAACGGTTTATAACAAATATTAAGAAAAATGTACAAACAAAAAAAATCGGTGTTGACAGTAAAAATTGTTTGATATAAGATTTTTTTACACACGTAGCCGAGTGGTGAATAGTCGCGCGGTTAACGTATAGAAGAAATAAAGGAAGAAGAAAATGGCAACAGGACAAAGAATTAGAGTTTGTTTAAAAGCATACGATCATAAGTTGATTGACGTATCAGCCGAAAAAATCGTAGAAACAGCAAAAAGAACAGACGCAAAAGTAGCCGGCCCTATTCCTTTACCTACAAAAAGACGTATATACTGTGTAT
>CAJOPF010000098.1 GCA_905236205.1 Candidatus Gastranaerophilales bacterium | reverse complement strand
CGGGTATCAATACCTTCGTTTCTGAAACATTTGCCTATTTCATAAACTTTTTCAGAAACCCCGCCTACAATTAACCTTTTTAAATATAGTTCAAGTGCTATTCTCATTGTCATATCCATATCTAAAGCGTTATGGTGAGTGTTGAACGGTCTTGCATTTGCACCTGATGCTACTGTTTGCAAAATAGGGGTTTCAACTTCCAAATAGCCTCTTTTTGCTAAAAATTCTCTTATTTTGGATATTATCAAACTTCTTTTTCTGAATGTATCTCTTGTTTCTTCGTTAACGATTAAATCAACGTAACGTTGTCTGTATTTTGTTTCAACGTCAGTTAAACCATGAAATTTTTCAGGCAAAGGTAAAAGAGCTTTACACAAAACGGTGTATTCTGTTGATTTTATTGAAAGTTCTCCGCGCGGAGTTCTTCTTATTGTGCCTTTAAAACCTACAATATCGCCGACATCAACAAGTTTTAAAGTCTTAAATTTATCTTCACCAAGGTTTTGTTTATGGCTGAAAATCTGAATTTTGCCTGTTTCATCCTGCAAATCAATAAACATACCTGTATTTCTCATAGCCATTACACGTCCTGCAACGGAATATTCGTCTTCTGTTTCTTCCCCTGCCGGTAAATCTTTGTATTTTTCTTGTAATTCTTGAGCTGTTGCAGTTTTTTCGTATTTATAAGGATAAGGGTTAATTCCTTTTTCAGCAAAATCTGTTAATTTTTGTACTCTGGCTTGTCTGATGTTTTCTTTTGGAGAGATAGATTCTTTGTTTTTGTTTTCTTCTTGTGTCATTTTATTTTCCTTTATTTCTTATTTTATTAAAATGGTTTAGCCATTGGAATAGGAGCTAATTTAGCTTCAGATTCTTCTGTTTTAGGTGTTTCTATTTTTACAGGTTTTACCTCTACTTTAGGTGCTGCTGTTCTTTTATTTTCTTTTTGTTTTTTTGTTTCAACTACAGGTTCTTGATTTTCAAATTCTGTACCTGCCTCTTGTTCTATATTTTCCGTTTGTTGCTTTTCTGCAATATTTTCTCCTTCTTCTTTCTCAAATGTTTTTTGGGCATTTTCAGGAGAAATTATAACAGGAGCCATTTTTGCATGGAAAGGTTTTAACTGAACGGCAGGATAATCAAAATCTTTGCTGCCGTAAGGTTCGGTTGCCACTTTCATAATATCTTTCCAAATAAGTGCAGGAACAGTACCGCCTGTAAGGTTACCCATTTTTGAGTTATCATCATTTCCAACCCAAACACCGGTAACAATGTCAGGAGTGTAACCGAAGAAAGTTGCATCTTTTGAGTCGTCTGTTGTACCTGTTTTTGCTGCTGCTGGTTTACCGATATTTGCCGCTGCGCCTGTACCGCTTTGAATAACTGTTTTTAACATCGCTGTCATTGCGGCTGCAGTTTCTACTGCCATTACTTTTGTAGATTTTACTTTAGGCGCTGTATAAATAACTTTTCCTCTGGATGTTTCAATACTTTCTACTGCATAAGGTTCAACTTTGTAACCTCCGTTTGAAAATACACCGTAGGCTCTTGTTATTTCAAATAATTTTACACCGTTAGAACCCAAAGCGATAGTATAATCATATTCAAGAGGAGTTGTAATTCCCATTACTCTTGCTAATTGGATTACAGGTCTTATGCCCACATATTCGATTAGTCTTGCGGCGCAAACATTTGATGAAACCATTAGTGCCGTATAAAGCGGAATTTCTCCTCTGTATTTGTAACCGTAATTTTTTGGAGCCCAATTACCAATTTTCACAGGCATATCCTGAATCATATCATTTGGAGTTAATCCTTTTTCTATGGCTGCTGCGTATACAAAAGGTTTAAATGCTGAACCGATAGGTCTTACGGCTTGTGTTACACGGTCAAATTGAGATTTTGTGTAATCTTTTCCTCCAACGTAAGCTAATATTTTTCCGTCATTTGTGTTAAATGAGAATACGGCAGCCTGTTGATTATCACCTTTTAATTCCCAGCCTTCCATATTTTTTGTAATAGCTGTATTTGCTGCCATTTGAGATTTGTAATCAAGTGTTGTTACAATTTTATATCCGCCTTGAGAAATATCGGTTTCGTCAAAGCCAAGTTTTTCAAGTTCGTTCATAACATAGTCGCAAAAATATGGAGCCTTATTAAATGTGTAAAGTTGTGGCAGTGAACTTAGTTTTATTTTTTCGTGTCTTGCTTCCTTGTATTGTTCTTTTGTTATGTATCTCATTTTGTACATACGTTTAAGAACTTGATTTCTTCTTTGCTGAGCTTTTTTTATATCGTTAAACGGAGAGTAAACGGACGGAGCTTGCGGTAATCCTGCAATTAGAGCAATTTCAGCTAAGGAAAGTTCGTTTATATGTTTATTAAAATATATTTGCGCAGCACCTTCTACCCCGTAGGCACCTGAGCCTAAATATACATTATTCAGATACATTTCAAGAATTTTATCTTTTGAAATTGTTTTTTCAATTCTTGCGGCAATAACAAATTCTTTTATTTTACGATTAAATGTTTTTTCGTTTGAAAGGAACAATATTCTTGATAATTGTTGTGTTATTGTACTTGCACCTTGAACCACGCGTCCTGCCATTACGTTTGCAACAATTGAACGAGCCAAACCAAACAAATCGTATCCGTCGTGGTGATAAAAATTCTTATCTTCCGTTGCAATTACAGCCTGAATTAGTGTTGACGGTATTTCTTCCAATTCTACCTTTTTGAATGTATATGCCGTAAATGTTTTTATTATTTCTCCGTCAGAGGAATAAAACTTTGTAATAATATTAGGACGAAATTCTTCAAGGTTATGGATTGGAGGTAGTGTAAACAAATACATTTTGAAAGCAACTAAACCCGCAACAAAAACTGCAATACAGGCACTTACAAAATAGGCTATTGTTGAATGTAACTTTTGGTTTTTGGCTTTTTTTATTTGTTTCGGAACTATAAAATTATACATTTATCTTGCCTTTAATTATTATTCCCATATAATATAATTATTGTATAAAAAACTTAATTGTAAACACATGTTTGATTTTATTGTATCAATTATAAATGAAATTCGTTCATATTTCGTTCCTGAAAGACTTACGTACGAAGTAACAGGAGAGTGTAAAAAATGCGGCAAGTGCTGTAATTACATGTATAGTGTTGATACTTATACGGAAAAAGAATTTAAGATTATGCAGTTTTTGTTTCCTGCGTACAAGAGGTTTTATATAAAGGGAAAAGACGAAGAAGGTAATTTGATTTTTGCTTGCAAACTTGTTTCGCCTGAGGGTTTGTGTACTGTTTACGATAAAAGATTACCTATGTGCAGAAAGTATCCTGCAAAAAAATTAAGATTCTATGCAAAACTGCCTGAAGGTTGCGGGTATAAAGTTAATAAAAAGGATTTTAAGGATTATTTGAAATAATTAAACTAATAATGTATAATTTTTTTATTAAATGTTGGGGGAAATGTTGAAGACAAAGTTTTTATATTTAATGTTAACGGTGATAATACTCTCTTTTGCAAGAGTAAATGCGGCAGAGCCGATTTTGGATGTAATTTTGCCTTCAAGCGGTTATACTGATGTTGCTGATAACTATTGGGCATATACAGAGATAAAAGACTTGCAACTGACAGGAATAATGGCTGGATATCCTGACGGTAAATTTAGACCTGACAATACTATTACGAGAGAAGAATTTGCAACCGCCGCTATCAGGGCATTAAATCTTGATGATGAGGTTGTCATAGATACGTTAAAATTTGATGATTTTTTTGAAGGTGATTGGGCATGGGATAATGTGCAAAATGCTTACTATTTTGGAATGCTTACACCGCCGAGAATGGACAGTAACGGTCAATATTTATTTCGTCCGAAAGACAGCATAATAAGAGCTCATGCTATAACAATTGCGATAAATGCACTGAAAACAGGAACAATATCCGAAAAAAAAGCAAAGGCTGTTTTGGAATATGCGTATGATGATTTTTACAAGATTCCGAAATGGTTTTTAATTCCGGCTGCAAAAGCACAATTATTGGATATGCTTGTAATTGATCCGAATAAACATTCAAAATTGATAGATTATGATAAGCCTATAACAAGAGCTGAAACGGCTGTACTTTTGTATAATATGCTTGAAGAAGCAAAAATAAATCCAAACGATAAAATCAAAAAAGCTATGGAAAGAAAAAAAGTTGCAGACGGACATATTCTTACGGATGCGTACATGGAAGATGAAGCAATTGCCGTTATTCCGAGAGGAACTATATTACCGCTGATTATAACTGCTGATTTTACTTCGCAAAAAGCTGTTGAAGGTGAAAAATATACAGCCCTCGTTCCAAAGAACTTTGTTCATGGACAAAAATATTTACTGCTTCCAAGCGGAACAAAGTTTTACGGTCATGTGAAAAAATCACAAAAAGGTTTTCCTTTGTTTAGAAATGGTATTCTTATCTTTGAAAATGACAGAATTGAGCTGTTCCATCAACCTTCACTACGTCTTGAGGGTGTAGCACAATTAAAGAACTCAAATTCTAAAATGAGAAAAATTTTCAAGGGTGAAAAGCTAAAAGTAAACAGAGGCGATTTTATTGAAATGGAATTACTTCAAGATTTGAAAATAGATGTTACCACAGGAAAATTAGTTAAATCTGCTGACTTGTAATGTTTTGAGT
>CAJOPF010000097.1 GCA_905236205.1 Candidatus Gastranaerophilales bacterium | reverse complement strand
TATAAAAAAAAACGCCTCTTAAAGGCGTTTTTTTTTAAGAATTCATATTATCAAAAAAGTCTTGATTATTTTTTGTTATTCTTAATTTATCAAGCAAAAATTCCATACCGTCTGTCACACCCATTTGCATCAACACGCGTCTTAAAACCCACATTTTTGATAATGTTGTTTTATCAACAAGAAGTTCTTCTTTACGTGTGCCTGAACGAGTGATATCAATTGTCGGGAATAAACGTTTATCTGTTAATTTTCTATCTAAGATAATTTCAGAGTTACCTGTTCCTTTGAATTCTTCAAAAATAACTTCATCCATTTTTGAACCGGTATCAATTAAAGCTGTTGCAATAATTGTGAGTGATCCGCCTTCTTCCACATTACGCGCCGCACCGAGTAATCGTTTCGGACGTTGAAGAGCGTTTGCATCCACACCACCTGTTAAAACCTTTCCTGAAGATGGAACAACAGCGTTATAAGCACGGCCTAAACGTGTAATCGAATCGAGTAAAATCACAACATCTTTCTTTGTTTCTACAAGTCGTTTAGCTTTTTCAATCACTAATTCAGCCACTTGAACATGACGTGTTGCCGGCTCATCAAAAGTTGATGAAATCACCTCACCTTTAACAGAGCGTGTCATATCCGTCACTTCTTCCGGACGCTCATCAATTAACAAAACCATTAAATAAACTTCAGGGTGATTAACAGCAATTGCGTGCGCAATATTTTGAAGCATAACGGTTTTACCTGTTCTCGGCGGTGCAACAATAAGTCCGCGTTGCCCTTTTCCTTGCGGTGATATTAAATCAATCACCCGTGTTGTATAATCTTTTTCACCGCAAATAATATCAAAGTTTAATTTTTTAGTCGGATAAAGAGGTGTTAAGTTATCGAAATTAACACGAAGTTTTGATTTTTCAGGATCTTCAAAATTAATTGTATTAATGTTTGTTAAAGCAAAATAACGTTCATTTTCTTTCGGTGCTCTGATTTCACCTTCTACCGTATCACCTGTACGAAGAGAATATTTTTTAACCTGTTGCGGTGAAACATAAATATCATCAGCACTTGCGAGATAATTTGATTTTGAAGAACGTAAAAATCCAAATCCGTCAGGCAAAACCTCAATCACACCGTCGGCATAAATAACCTCATTTCCGTCAGCGATTTTATTCATAATAGCAAAAACCAAATCCTGCACACGCATTGATGAGGCTTCTTCAACACCTAAGTCTTCAGCCCATGTTAAAAGCTCTTTAGGAGACTTTTCTTTTAAATCTTTTAAATACATATAAAAACCTTGAAATTAAAAAAGTGGGGAATACGTCAAGAATATGACATCTTTTGTCTTATCAAAAAAGTATTTTAAAGTCAAGTTTTGAGATGAAAATTTTATACACAACGCGGTTGACCTACTATTTAAATTTTAAAAATTATTGTTGTTATTGTATATCTCTGTGAGGATTGTTTATTATTTTTTATTCATACATTAATTTATAATAATCGAATTTTTTTCATTATTTATTTCAATACGATATTTTTTTATACACATAATTCACAGGTTGTTTATAAAAAAACGAACATGTTTATAACTTATTTGATTTATTTTAAATAAGATGCATAAAAAGATATACTTTTGTTTAAGTGGTTATTTTATACACAATCTGATATAAAATTGTGTATATTTTTTAGGAAATAAAAATGTATTTAGTCGGTATCACCGGTTTTATAGGAAGCGGTAAAACAACAATCGGCCAGATTTTAAGAGATTTAGGTTTTGTTGTTTTTGATATGGATGTTTGGTGTCGAAAAATGTATTTCGAAAAAAGCTTTTTAGATATCATTCATAAAAATTTCCCTCAAACATTTATAAACGGAAAATTTGATAAAAAAGTTTTACGAAATCTTGTTTTTTCAAATGAAAAAGAACTTCAAAAATTAGAGGGGTTAACTCATCCTTATTTAAAACAAAAATTGCTTCATATTATTCATAAAAACAGATTAAAACCTTATCTTTGTTTTATCGAATCGGCGTTATTATATAAAATGAATTTAGATAAATATTGTTCTGATGTGATTATCACAACCGCGCCTTATAAAGTTATGCAAAAAAGAGTGATGTTAAGAGATGGTATAAGCGCTGATGATTTTGATAATATTTTTAAAAATCAATACAATAATTTAAATGTTGATGAATCATGTTTTATTATTAACACCCACCAAAATCTTTCAACTTTAACAACAGATATTTTACAGATTTTAAGCGAGATTGAAGAATGTTAAGAGAAATTGTTTTTGATACGGAAACAACGGGTTTTGATCCTCATCAAGGGGATAAATTGGTTGAAATAGGGGCGATTGAATTAATCAATCATATTCCGACCGGAAAAACATATCATCAATATATCAATCCTCTTCGTGATATGCCTGAAGAAGCTTTTAAAGTTCATGGTTTATCAACTGAATTTTTGCAAAATTATCCTCGTTTTTCCGAAATAGCAAAAGATTTTTTGAATTTTGTCGGTGATGACGGAATTATGGTTGCTCATAATGCACAATTTGATATGAATTTTGTAAATTATGAGCTTAAACATAACGGTTTTGACACATTAAAAAATCATGAAGTTGTTGATACTTTAGAAATTGCTAAAGCTAAATTTCCAACTTCGAGAAACAACTTAGATGCTTTATGTAAACGTTTTAATATTGATAACTCAAAACGTACAAAACATGGTGCTTTGCTTGATGCTGAATTATTGGCAGAAGTTTATCTTGAGCTTTTAGGTGGTGCCGAACCGACGATGAATTTAAGTTCTGAAGAAAAAGTTGTTACAATAACGGATAATCAAAATATCAGTGAAAAAAAATATCTTAAATCCCGTGATTTTAAGTTAAGCGATGAAGATGAAAAAAAACATGAAGAGTTTTTAAATCAAAAAATCAAAGAAGCTCTTTGGTTAAAATCTTAATTTTGAAAAACCTCAGCATCTTTAAAGAATATAAATAAACGGCAATTTTCAGCATCTTGGCAGACACGGCATAAATCTTCCAAGTCAGATATTTTTAAATCTCTCAAACATTTGTTTTTTTGTTTTGAACATTGCTGGTGTTGATCACCATAAAAACGGCTTGTATAAGAAGTTGTATTTTCTTCATAATTTCTTAAAATAGCAATAGATTTTATATCTAATGACCAAGGAATAACCGATTTATATATATTTTGACAAACTAAATTACTCACATCACTGTTATTTATCCACCCGACAATTGCAACATATCCTGTTTTATGATGATATATTTGATAACGTGTTTGAAAACTATCTTTAATAAAGATATTATTTGTATGATACATATCTTTTGGGATTTTATTCATTGCTTTCAAATAAGGCAGAAAAGATGTTGAGTCTGATGTAAGTGGTATTTGAACGAAATCGTCATAATTTTCAAGAAGTGCTGATACGATAATGTTTATTTGTTCTGTCTGACGATTTAATCTATATTAAAAGATGGCTTTTGAATAACCTGATAAAGCACCTACCGATAAAACCCCGATAACAGCTAAAACCCCGAGCATTTCAAGCATACTTCTTCCTAAAGATGTCATCCCTCGTTTTTGTATTACAAAAACGTCAAGGGATCTTCCGTTTTTTTTATCTATTCTTCTTTTCATTTCTATTCTCCTTATAGCGTCATCCCTCGATTGCGTCAGCAATCGTCAAGGGATCTTCAAAT
>CAJOPF010000096.1 GCA_905236205.1 Candidatus Gastranaerophilales bacterium | reverse complement strand
TGGGCTCGAACCAACAACCTACCGGTTAACAGCCGGTTGCTCCACCATTGAGCTATCGAGGAATATTGTATTCATATTATATCAAATACTTTTTTTCTTGTAAAGACTTTTATTTATATTTGTGATAATTTTATTAAATTTTCAAAATCTTTATATTTATTTTTTAATTCTTCAAATGTTCCTATATCAATAATTTCGCCCTTCTGTAAATATATAAGTTTATCACATTCTTTTACTGTTCTTAAACGGTGTGCTATCGCTATTATTGTATTTTTTTCTTTTAATTTTTTTAACATTTGAGTTATTTCGTTTTCTGTCTCTACATCCAGTGCTGATGTTGCTTCATCAAATATCAATATTTCAGGATTTCTGTATAATGCCCTTGCTATAAGTAATCTTTGTTTTTGTCCCTGAGATAAACCTTTTATAATTGAATTTATTCCGCCGTTTTCTTGTACAAAATCATAAAGTTGCGCCTGTCTTAAACTTTCTTCTACTTCTGCCTCATCTATATCATAATAGCCTCTGCCCCAAGCAACATTGTTTTTATATGTATCGTCCAAAATATTCATTTCCTGAGGTACATAACCTATTAGATGTCTGTATTGATATATATTTTCATTGGTTATTCTTGTCTCATCTACAAATATTTCCCCACTATCAGGCGGTAATATTCCTGTTAACATATCTGCTATCGTCGTTTTACCTGCCCCTGATAAACCGACTATACCTACAAATTCGCCTTTTTTAATATCAAAAGTTACATTTTTTATTACTTCTTTGTTTTCAACATATTTAAACGATACATCTTTAAACATCAATTTATCGCTGTATTCTAATTTTTCATCTCTGTATTTTTTTATTTGAATTTTATCAAATTTATATTTTTCATATTCTTTATTTATTCTTTTTAGCATATCTTTTGATGAATTCATGTGATTTAAAGCAACCTGTATTCTATTCAACGACGGAGCTATTCTTAAAATTACAGCAAGAATAACACCATAAGATGCAATTATTCTTGATGTTTCACCAATATTTTTATATGTAATGAATCCTGCCAACACTATCAGTGCCAAAACTAATATAATTTCAACTATATATGGCGGAATACCCGCATAAAAAGCATTTTTAAAAATCACTCTGTTATTCTCACGCTGAATTTTTTCAAATTTATTTAAAAAATAACTTTCAGCTCCAAAAATTCTTATATCCTTCAAATTTTTAATATTTTCGATTATTTGGTTATTATTTTTTAAAGAATATTCCAGCATTTTTGGAGCAAGAATTTCTGTTTTACGTTTAAAGAATTTATTTAAAAATATCATACATAAAATGACTGCTATTGTAGTAAATATTGCAATAAGAGTATATTTTATTAAAAGCAGCGTTAAAATAATCGAAACAATAACAACATTTGTAATAAACACTAATGTTCTTAAAACAAAGGTTTCTAAAGTTTGTGAACTTAAAACAGTTGTGTTATATATTTTTTCGGAATTATTATTTTCCAAAAGTTTTTTGTACGGCGCATTAAGATAATATTTCATAAACATTTTGTTAATATCGCTTTTCCAGTCAATTACAAATTTATTTTGTAAATAAACACAAGATATCATAACAATATTTTTCGCTATAAACATTGAAACAATTAAAAATCCAAGTATTACGGTATTTATGAAAAAATCATCAAAACCCGTTATTTGAATAAATTTTTGGTAATAAATATTACTCAAAAGACTTTTTGGGTTAATTATCATAATTAAAAACGGATATATCAAACCTATTCCGATAAACTCCAATCCGCCCGCTATTATTGAAATTAGCAAGAAAAAAGTCATTTTTAATTTTTTATTTTTACCATAATATTCAATAAATTTTAAAAAATCTTTTATCATAACTTAATTTTACATTAAAAAAAAGTTAATTTATTTTTATCTTAATGAAAATTATGTTAAAATTAAATTGGTATTAAGTAAGGAGAAATTTTATGTCAAATCCGGTATTTTCAAGACGCGCCATTGAAGGTAATGAGCGCATTTTAAACGGCGAACCCATGACAATTAGCGGTGCTGTTAACAAGACTTTTATTTTATTTTTATGTTTATTGCTTACAAGTTGTTATGAATTTTCTTTGTATTTGCAAGGCTATACAGATAAAGCTGCAGCTCTTATGATGGGAGGATTCGTTGTTGCAATAATTGCATTCATTATGATTATGTTTGCAAGAAAAACGATTAAAATTATGGCTCCGATTTACGCATTATCCGAAGGTTTGGTACTTGGAGGACTTTCCGTAATGTTTGAAGCTCAATATCCTGGTATTGTAATTCAGGCTGTCGGTTCAACATTTATGGCATTTTTTGTAATGTTAGCTTTATATAAAGCACAAATCATCAAATGTACCGAAAAATTTAGAAGTGTACTAATGATTTCAATGTTTTCAATTTTAGGTATTTACCTTGTACAGATTATTGGTTCATTCTTCCATATGAGTGTTCCGGGGTTGTTTGGCTCAGGACTTATCGGTATCGGTTTCAGTGCATTTGTTTGCATAATTGCAGCCCTAAATTTCATAATTGATTTTCAAGTTATAGAAGATGGTGCTAATGCTATGATGGACAAATCATTTGAATGGTACGGTGCTTTTGGGTTAATGGTAACATTCGTTTGGTTATATATTGAAATTCTTAATTTACTGGCAAAATTACGCGACAGATAATTTGATATACATACAAAAAAAAAGAGCGTAATAAATATTACGCTCTTTTTTTGTTACTTATTTTTTCCCACAAAATTATTACAAAAATAATATTTAAGTTATTGTGTAAACTTTTCTGTAATATAACCACGCACCAACAGAGGCTATGATTATATTCGGAAGCCAAGCTGCAATAATCGGAGGTAATGTACCTGTCTCACCAAACGATATTGATAACGCTCTTATTAAATAGTAGAAAAATATAATCAGAATACTAAATAAAAATCCTCTGTTATATCTTACTCTCGGAGGAGTAATAGCCAAAGGCACACCTATCAAAACAAATACTATCGTTGTTACAGGAAGTGCTATTTTATCGTATAATTCTATTTTTAATTCATTTACTTTTGATTTTTCAAGATTTTTATTCAAAGACAAATATCTTACTAATTGAATAAAGTTTCTCTCTTTAGCTACATTTTTTTCAAGTTCTCTTGATAAATCCATTCCGAATTGAGCGACAGAATGTTCAAAAAATGTTGTATTTAAGATTTTTCCCTGATCTGAAACCGTATAAACGGCACCTTTGTCAAATTCCCAACCATCAGGAGATGTTGAGCCGTTTCTTGCTTGTAAAACCTGTATTGTACCTTGTTTAGAAATATCTAAAACTGAGATATTATACAATATATTATCTTTACAATGTCCTACGTAGAATAGTCGTTTTAAGCCATTTTCGCCCAATTCTTTAAACACAAAATTTTGTTTACCATTTGGAATATTTTTTTGCCCGAATGCCCATAAAGCTAAGTCTTTTGAACGTTTTGTAGCAACTGGAACAACCGTTTCGTTTATAAAAAAGCTTGCTATTGACATAATCAATGCAAAAACAAATATCGGCTTGGCAATACGATTTAAACCGACTCCACAAGAACGCATTACGGTAATTTCAGATGCAAGGCTTAACCTGTTAAGTGTCATTACGGTTGAGAGTAATACACCCATTGGAATAGTCATTACGAATACTGAAGGTAAATTCAGTATAATCATAATTAAAGCAACTTTAAACGGAATACCGTACATTGAAATTTGTTTAATTAACGTAATAAAAGTATCTGATGCAAAAATAATCGCAGTAAAGATAAACACACCCATTAAAAACATTTCTATAATTTGAATAAGAATGTATTTATCTAAAGTTTTTAATCTTTTAAAAAATCTAATTATCTTTCGCATGAGTTAATTTTATTTCAAATATTGTTATTTATCAAATTTTATCAAAACCTTCAGAGAATCTTTTTCTTTATTGCGTTCAAAAGCTTCTATTGCGTTGTCTATACCATAAACGCCTGAAATTAACGGTGAAAAATCTATTCTTTCTTTTTCCAGTAATCTCAAAGCAGGTTTAAATTGTCCGCAGCGAGAACCTAAAACTGTAATTTCATTTATAACTATCGGAGCAAGATTGATTTCTTTACTTCCTGCAACCGTACTTTTTAAAACCAATATTCCTCTTGGTTTTGTTAAAACCATTGCATCTTCAAAGCCTGATATTGAACCGGTTGCCTCAACAACCACATCATAAACAGGTTCTTTTTTCAAATCTTGTGATAAAATTGTCTTTACCCCCTGAGCTTTTGCAATATCCAGCTTATTTTGATGTCTGCCTGCTAAAACTACATCATAATTATATGCATTAAGAGCTAATGCTGTTGTAAGTCCTAATTTACCGTCACCTTGAACAAGAACTTTTTGAATAGGTTGTATATGTAGTTGTTCAACAATTTCACAAGCTGCAGCAAGAGGTTCAACAAAAACAGCCTGTTCATCCGAAACATTTTCAGGCACTTCAAAAAGAATTTCTGTAGGAAGTGTTATATATTCGGCAAAACAACCGTCTTTTTTCCATATACCTATTGTATGTCTGTTCGGACAATGTCTTACAAGTCCTTGATTACACCATTCACAATCAGGTTCATGGCATCCGTAACTAATTTCTGCAACAACTCTTTTTCCGACTAAACTTTTATCATCGCTGTTAACATCTTCAACAACACCGACAAATTCATGT
The DNA here is from genome assembly GCA_905236205.1 of Candidatus Gastranaerophilales bacterium. Taxonomy (GTDB): domain Bacteria; phylum Cyanobacteriota; class Vampirovibrionia; order Gastranaerophilales; family Gastranaerophilaceae; genus UBA6984. Next base: position 32,319 of record CAJOPF010000096.1, on the reverse strand, counting down.
CCTAAAATACCTTTGTAGCCCATATAACCTTTTGTTATTTCAAAATCGGTATTACAAATACCTGCAAGTTTAACTTTTATAAGTGCTTCTCCTTTTGCAGGTACAGGTTTTTCATAATTATTATCCAATTTTAAAGTTTCATCAAATACAACAGCTTTCATACTTTTCCTTTCTTTTTTGTTAATTTTACTGCAAAATCAATTATTTGACAAATATCAAAAAAAATGGTCTAATTAAGTTGTGCCCCAATATATGGTTCATAAATTTTAGAAAGGAAATTTATGAGCAATTTTATAGTGCCAAACACTTTTGTTCCAGGAACAAAAGCAAAAGCACAGGAAGTTAATGAAAATTTTGTTGCTGTTCAAGATGAATTAAATCAAAAAGCCGAAAAAGCAGGTAATTCTGCACAAGTATTTTCAGTTGCAAATGCAACAGAAAATACGCATGCAGTAAATAAATCGCAATTCGAAACGGCAGTTAGTAATGCTGTCAACGGATTTAGTGACACTATTTCACGTTTGGCAACCCATTTTGTAATTGAAAGTGCGCGCACAAATTCTTCAGGTAATCCTTCTTTTATGGCATATTCAGGAGGTACATTGAGTTTTAGAGTTGATAATTCAACTTATGGTCCGATAGTTGCAGTACCTGCAAATAATCAACCAAGATTTACCGTTACTTCCGTCAACAGTATAAACATGTCATCCTACGCTGACGGAGATTACAATATCTTTTTAAAAAGCAACGGAACAGCTTATGCTTATAATAATACTATTTATACTCAAAAAGCAGCTCCCGAATCACCATTAAATAATACTGTTTTTGTAAACACATCAGTTTCTCCTCTTAGTGCAAAAATCTATAAAAACAATTCTTGGACTGATTTCAATGACGTTTTTTTAGGTACCGCTACAGTTGAAAGCGGTTCTATTACAGCTGTTAAATACAATCAATTTAATGATAACGGATTTAACGTAAATAAAAACAACATAATTTACGTAAAAGACACTTATATTAATGCATATTCAGGATACAGAATTTTTTCGGACGGTTATTGCGAACAGTGGAGCAGAGTTTCTGATGTTTCGGATGAACAAATAATATATTTTGTAACACCTTTTGCAAATACGGCATATAATGTTCAAATAACTACATTAGGGGCAGATACAAGTGCTGTATACAGTATCATAATGAAAGGAACAAGCAGTTCAAAAACAAAAACATATTTTACAATTACAAAAAGAGAAAGTGATGTTGAATCAATTTATTGGTTCGCTTGCGGGTATGCTTTTTAGGAAAGGAGTTAATATATGAGTTATCAATTACAAAAACCTTACACAGACAAACAAAGGGCTGATTTTATTGTAGAATACAACCATAACAGAAGTATGGCTGTTTTTGAAACAGAAAACTGTTTATATGCGCTTGAAGCAAATGAAATTATGGTCAACGGAGAACCCGAAATTGATGTTGATTATGAAAGTAAACAAGCCGAAAAAGAAAGACAAAACAGAATTAAAGAATTAAAAAAACAGCTTGAAGAACTTGATAAAAAAAGAATACGAGCTATGTGCGAGCCTTCAATGAAAACAGAAACTCAATCATGGTTAGAATATTACAATGAACAAGTTGCAGAAATAAGGCAGGTGATGGCAGAATTATAAATTTTGGATAGTGAATGGTGAATAAAATCAACTCACCATTCACTATTCACAAACCAACTGCAACTCACGTAGTTCGTTCGGTATGACACAACTCACCATTCACAACTCACTACTCACGATTCACTATTTACGAAAACTATTTTTTGTATGGTCTTTTTCTGAATAAGAAATATGTTGTATCGTTAATAGAGATAACTTCGACCAAATCACATTGTTCCATAAATATATTTTTGGAATCATCAAAAAGCTTACACAAAGCGGCAAGAATTCTGTCTTTATGAACAGCTTCAGGGGAGTTAAATGTTTGAATATATTGATTTCTGTCAACAATTGCCTGATTATCAGGTCCGTAAATTGCCATTACAATAAATCTACCCGGTTTAACATTATCTAAGTAAGTCTTTTTCAAATAATTATAAAATCTTTTGGATACATGCCCGTTGCTTTGAACAATTTTAAACCAAGTTTCATCAATATTGCCTTTTTTAAACTGTTCAATTTGGTCATCATCATAAACTAAAGTGTTTTCCGGCTTTCTAAATTCGTGCAGACATTCTAACGGAGGAGCTTTTGGAGTATCCGCACTTTCATAAATAAATGCTACGCTTGATGCAAACGGTCTGTAAACCAAATCTTCTCCGTTTAATCCGCGTGATTGATAATAGTTTATAGAATCAAAAAGTGCATTGTATTTTGTTTGATAATATGCTTGATCATGAAATAAGAAATATATACTTAATGATGAAAAGAATACTAAAAATACTGCAAGATGCCATTTTGCCAACTTAGAAAAACCAACAGCCGCAAGTATCATAACCATTGGAGCTATAAATATTGTATATCTCGGAACAATAACAACAACCTTCAACATAGCTGAGATTAAAATAATTCCGTAAGAAATCATTACGGTTAAAAATACCATAAATAATTTGGATTTCTTTTCTTTAAAGGCTTTAATAAGTGCGTTTATAAAATATATAATCGGAATTATTACGGCAACAAAGAACACAAAATTGATGTATACAGGCGTGTAATTTACCCAAAACAGCATACCTACTCTTGTTCCAAAATAATTTTGCAAGTTACCCAAAAAGTGCATAAATTCAAACGGCGGAATATGAAACATCATAAACGTACTTCTTTGAACCGCATAGTAAATTGCAATTATAAAATACGGTATTAACAAAATGAATTGATAAACCTGATAAACAAAATATTTACCGATTTTTTCAGCATTATCTTTCTGAGTAACAAAAAGATATATGAAAAATGATACTAATTGACCTATATAAAAAACAATTCCACCTATCAAAAGATAAGGAATTAAGGTATTTACGGCAAGTAATTTAATTAAAGATTTTTTGTCACCGTTTTCATCAAAATCCAGTAAATAATTCATTGACAAAACTGCGAAAAATGTAACTGCCGCATACATTCTTATTTCTATTGAATAATAGACCAAAAGCGGACTTACTGTAACAAGCAGGGCTGAAATTATGCCGACATTTTTGTCATATAATTTTTTACCTACAATATATGTCAAAGGAATTGTGGCAACGCCAAAAATTGCCGATGACATTCTTAAAATAACTTCGTTCGTACCAAATATTTTTAACCAAAAATGCAAAAAATAGAAATAAAACGGTGTATGTTGAAAATCTTTTGTAAACAGAAATTCGTTTATACCAAAAGGAAAACTCTTTATGGCAACGAGTATTGAATGACCTTCGTCATACCAAAGAGGAACGTTTGAAACCGCAACACGAAGTTCTATTCCCAAAAGTACCAATAACAAAATAAAAATTTGTAAATAATATTTTCTAATCTTTTCCATAATAAGAAAATTATATGATTAAATATTGCATTTATCAATGAATAATTAACAAAATGTGAATTTTTTAAATATTTTGCAAAAATGTATTAAAATGATAATATGATAAACTTTGATAAACTGACAAATTATTCACAAGAAATTCTTTCATCTGCAAGTGCATTGATGAATTCAAAACACAATACCCAAATTGAACCTGAGCATATTATGCTTGCAATGATTCAGGATAGCGGTATTTCAAGAGATTATTTGACAGAATTAAAACTGCTGAATCAAAATTTTATAACCGCTGTAACAAAGGCAGTAAATGATTTTCCGACAATAAGCGGAGTTCAGAATACTCAACAGTTATTCCTATCAAATAATACATCCGCATTACTTGATATAGCGGATACAACATCTCAAGAACTAAAAGATGAATATATTTCAATTGAAAGTATTCTTCTTGCGATGACAAAACTTGAAAACAGTAATATTAAAAAACTCCTTGCAGATGCGCGTGTAACAACAAATACAGTGCTAAATGCAATGAAGAAAGTACGAGGTAACAAAAAAGTGGATAATAAAAACGCAGAAGAAAATATGAAAGCTCTTGAAAAGTATTCTACTGACTTAACAGAAAGAGCAAGAAAAGGTAAATTAGATCCCGTTATTGGTCGTGATGAAGAAATTCGACGCATAATACAGGTTTTAAACCGCCGTACAAAAAATAATCCCGTTTTAATAGGTGAACCTGGTGTCGGTAAAACAGCCATTATTGAAGGTTTAGCTCAACGTATGGTTAGAGGCGATGTACCCGAAAGCCTTAAAAATGATAAGCTAATCTCACTTGACTTAGGCGCTTTGGTTGCAGGTGCAAAATTCAGAGGTGAATTTGAAGAACGTTTAAAAGCTGTATTAAAAGAAGTTGAAGACTCTGACGGTCATATCGTAATGTTTATTGATGAATTGCATACGGTTGTCGGTGCAGGCGCAACAGAAGGTTCAATGGATGCAGGAAATTTATTGAAACCAATGCTTGCAAGAGGCGTTTTGAGAACAATCGGTGCAACAACAATAAATGAGTACAGAAAATACATTGAAAAAGATCCTGCCCTAGAAAGACGTTTTCAACCCGTAATGGTAAATGAACCGACAGTTGAAGATACAATAAGTATTTTGCGCGGTTTAAAAGAAAAATATGAAGTTCATCATGGTGTTAGAATTTTAGACAGTGCGCTAATTCAAGCGGCAAAACTTTCCGACAGATACATCACAGACAGATTTCTACCCGACAAAGCAATAGATTTAATAGACGAAGCCGCATCTTCTCTGCGTATTGAAATTGACTCCATGCCTGAAGAAATTGATATGATGTCCCGTCAAAAAGTTCAGCTTGAAATTGAACGTGAAGCATTAAAAAAAGAGGACTTGACACCTGATTGCGAAAGAAAAATTCTTGAAATAACAAATGAAATCAATGACCTTGATTCCAAAATTAACGTTATGAAAGAACAATGGAATAAAGAAAAAGACTTAATTCAAGGCGAAGCTTCAATAAAAGAACAAATTGAACAGGTTAAACTTGAAATTGAAAAAGCCGAGAGAAATACCGACCTGCAAAGAGCAGCCGAATTAAAGTACGGTAAACTGATGGAACTGCAAAAGAAACTTGAGGATATTCAAGGTTCTGATAAAAAAGATAACCAATTGCTGAAAGAACAAATTGACGGCGATGATATTGCAGAAGTCGTAAGTAAATGGACAGGTGTTCCCGTAAGCAAATTGATGGAAAGCGAAATGAAAAAGTTGATTTCCATGGAAGATGTATTACATAAACGCTTAATAGGTCAAGATGAAGCCGTTGTAACAGTTTCAGATGCAATTCGTCGTGCACGCTCAGGCTTAAAAGATCCTAAACGTCCGATAGGTACCTTTATTTTCTTAGGACCTACGGGTGTAGGTAAAACCGAACTTGCTAAGTCATTGGCAGATTTTATGTTTAATGACGAAGATGCCTTAATCCGTATTGATATGTCAGAATATATGGAAAAACACAATGTTGCAAGACTTGTCGGAGCACCTCCGGGATATGTCGGCTATGATGAAGGGGGTCAATTAACCGAGGCCGTAAGAAGAAAACCTTATTCAGTTGTGCTTTTCGACGAAATTGAAAAAGCTCATCCTGATGTTTTCAATTTGATGCTGCAAATTTTTGACGATGGACGTTTGACTGATTCCAAGGGCAGAACTGTCGACTTTAAAAACACTTTGATAATTATGACAAGTAATATCGGAAGTGATGTTATATTGGAAGATTCTCTAAAAGGTGATTTTGAAGATACAAAAGAAAAAGTTATGGAGATTATGAAAGAACGTTTTAAACCCGAATTTTTGAACAGGGTTGATGAAACAATCTTCTTTAAAGGCTTGACTTTATGTGATTTAAAACAAATTGTAGATATACAAATGGAATCTTTAAGAAAACGCTTAAAAGAACAAGAAATTAACCTTGAAATAACTTCCGAAGCTAAAGAATTGCTTGCAAATAAAGGATTTAATCCTATATACGGTGCAAGACCTTTAAAACGTGCAATAAGACAATTAGTAGAAAATCCATTGTCAAAATTGATTTTGGCTCAAAAATTTATTAAAGGTGATACTCTTGTAATTGACGCAGAAGATGAAGATATAAAATTTAAACGTAAATCAAAATAAAATCGATAACTTAAGGGCGGATTTTTCATAAATGAAAAATCCGCCTTTTTGTATACCAAAATAGCCCGAAAGTCGCATTAAATTATTATATTTATTGGTTATCATACCTAAAAAGGTGTATAGCTATGTTTTATAATTATTATCAATTTGATGAATATAATTTTGACAGTTGTGTTGCAAAAGGAGTATGCTCAACAGACCCTACAATTTCTTCTTTGCAGGAAGTAATCATAATGTATATAAAGCAATTGGCTTTTTATACTTTGAAACTAAAAAAACGCGGTGTAACTAACAAAGTAATTAAAGAAAACATATTAAATACTCTTTCGGGATTTGTTTCAAATACAGATTATTCAAAAGAACAATTTAAAAATATTATTTTAACAATATACGAAAATTTGAGACAATCAAAGATTTTGTATGAAAGAATTTGCAAAAACAATAATTTAAGCACAGAAAAGCTTGAATTACAAATAAAAATCAGCAAAAAATTTGATATGAATGAAGCGATAAAACAGGGTGAAAAGGAGTTTATAAAAAAGAATAAAATTTTAGACAGACGGCACAGACATATTTTTGAAATTATGTTTGTTTTAATAAAAAATGTTTGTATTAACCTTATTCAGCTTAAAAGTTACGGAAAAGAAAATGATGATGCTTATTATTCAATGCTGCAAGTTTTGAGTATGATGAATTATAAAAAAACTTCAACAGATAACCTTAAGAAAATAATCAAACGTTTTTCTTTGATAAACTATAAACTTGTAAAATTGTTACATCAAACCGAAATTGAAACTTACGGAAAGCAAGAACCCGTAGAAGTTTCATTTTCCACACGAAACGGCAAAGCCATTCTTGTTTCGGGTTCCAATCTAAAAGAATTGGAAGACGTATTGAAAGCCACAAAAGGCTTAAATTTAGATGTTTATACACATGGCTCTATGATTATGGGACATACTTACCCGAAATTAAAAGCCTATAAACAGCTTAGAGGTCAATTCGGTCTGGGTGTTGAAAACTGTTTGCTTGATTTTGCAACATTTCCCGGTTCAATTTTAATGACAAAAAATTCTCTGCAAAACATAGAATATCTTTACAGAGGAAGATTATTTACAACAGATATAAATGTTCCTAAAGGTGTTGCACAAATTACCGATAAAGATTTTGAGCCTTTAATAAAATCTGCTTTTGACGCAAAAGGTTTTGCTAAAGGTCAGATAAGAGATTCCTTAAAGATAGGTTATCAAGACGAAATTGTTGAAAATCGTGTTAACGAAATCATAACAAAAATCAATTCCAGAGATATAAGACATTTGCTGATTATAGGAATTTTAAATCATACATCTTTGCAAAAAAGGTATTTTTCAAGACTTTTAAAATCTTTATCTGCAAATACTCATGCCATAACGCTTTCGACATACACTCCGTCAACAAATACTTTTCAAATAAACTCAAGCTATGATTTTATGCTTATGTATAAAATTTTGGAAGATTTATCGCGAAAAATGTCTGAAAAGACTTTTGATATAAGCATATTTTTAACTAAATGCGACAAATATGCCCTTTCTAACTTACTTAATTTGAAAGAACTTGGTGCAGACAATATATTTTTAAGTCATTGTTCGCCAATATCAATAAATCCTATGATTATAGAGGCGTTTAAAGATATCTACGATATCAAAACAATTTCAACACCAAAAGACGATTTGGATTTTATTACAGGTTAAATTAAAATAATTCAGGATTAAAGAAAATACCGTCTTCTGAAACTTCCTGATAAAGTTCTTCGTCTTTTTTTAACTCACCAACGGTAAGCGGGTGTAAATCTATAAATACATCAAATTCTTCTTCTATTTTGCCTATGACACGCCAAATTTCTTCTCTTTTGGCTTTATCCTGTTCGTGGTCAAAAATTGCAACAAGCTCAATATCTTCATCTTCGTGCATTTGTCCGTCGAGATATAAACCAAACAGATAAAGTCCTTTAAAATCAGAAAAATTTTCTTTTAATGATTTGATAAGGCTTGTAATAATTTCGTCTACATTATTGGACATTTTTTAGAATGCCCCCTAATTCTTCTTTTTTAACGGAAATTTGTTCCGAATTAGCAAGATTTTTAACAGAAATTGTGCCGTTGTTAATTTCATCTTCGCCTAAAATTAAAGCAAAACGAGCAAGTTTTGAAGCTTTTTCAAGTTGTTTCGTAAATTTTTTGTTAGTAAGGTCAAAATCAACCTTAACATCATTTTGTCTTAAATATTCAACCAGCTTGAGAGTTCCTTCAACGTTTGTAGAAACAACATAGGCATCAAGTTTTTGGCTTTCTTTTTGCGGTAAGAGCGAAATCAATCTTTCCATGCCCATAGCAAAACCGACCGCAGGAGTATCCTCGCCGCCAAGATTACGGACAAGACTATCATAGCGACCACCGCCACAAACAGCATTTTGCGAACCTAAATTGTTTGATTTGATTTCAAAAACCGTTCTGTTGTAATAGTCTAAACCTCTTACGAGAAGTTTGTTTACGGAATATTTTATGCCCAAAACATCCAGATATTTTTTTACGTTTTCAAAATGTTCATGACATTCGGGACAAACAAAATCTGATGTTATAACCTCTTTTACTTCGGGTTTATCATAAATTGCCTTACATTCCTCGACTTTGCAGTCTAAAAGTCTTAAAGGGTTTTTTTCGTATCTTTTTTGACAATCAGGACAAAGCTCTGATAAATAAGGTTTTAGAACTTCTTTTAATTTCTTTTTATATTCTTCTCTGCAAGTCGGACAACCGAGAGAGTTAATTTCAACGTCTAAATCGTTTAAACCTATGGCGTTTAAGTAATTAACAGCAAGCGAAATAGCCTCTGCGTCTGCCGTCGGTTGAGAAATACCGAACATTTCCATACCTACTTGGTGGAATTGTCTTTGACGACCTGCTTGAGGACGTTCATACCTGAACATTGGACCTTTGTACCAAAGTTTTACGGGTGCGGGAAGCCTGTGCATACCGTTTTCGATATATGAACGAACAACACCTGCGGTATTTTCGGGACGCAAAGTAAGCGAACGTTCTGATTTTTCAAACGTATACATTTCTTTGTTAACGATATCGGTTGTATCACCAACACCACGAGCAAACAATTCTGTTGCCTCAAAAATCGGCGTTCTGATTTCGCTGTAACCTGCGTTTGAAAAAACTCTTTTAGCGGTTTCTTCTATAAAATGCCAACTGTCCATTTCTGTCGGCAGAATATCTTTTGTTCCTTTTTGTACTGTAATTATCTTAGCCATAAGAGAATGTTAGTACAAACAACACAGCAATTCAAGGTTTATTATAGTAAGCTGATATTTAAACATTAAAAACTTGCGACCGCAAATTTGGTATTTCGGGTTTATTTTTGTATAGCTATATGTTATAATGCTTTTATGGACAAAATTTATTCTATTGAAGAAATTAAAAATATTTTGAATAATAACAAAGACTATTTTACTGAAAAATATGGGGTAGATAATTTTTTGTTATTTGGCTCATACGCAAAAAATCTTCAAACAGCAGAAAGTGATATTGATTTATTAGTGAATTTTACCAAACCTGTTGATATGTTTGATTTTGTTGATTTGCAAGAATATTTGACAAAAATTTTTAATAAAAAAATAGATTTAGGCACTGTAAATGGACTAAAATCTTTTGTAAAAGACTCTATTTTAAAGGAAGCACTTGTATTGTGAAGAAAAAAGAACTGATATTTTTTTAAAAAGACATAGATAATTTGTTAAACAAAATTTTTAAATACACAAATAATATTTCTTATAATGAATTTGTAAACAGTGATATTACAAAGGATGCCGTAGAAAGAAATTTTGAAATAATTGGCGAAGCAGTTAAAAATTTAGATGAAGATTTCAGAAACCAATATCCAAATATACCTTTCAAACAAGTAGCAGGTATGAGAGATAAGTTAATCCACGATTATTTTGGTGTTGATTATGAAATATTGTGGAAAACAATTCAGGATAAATTACCCCAATTTAAATCAGAAATTAAAAATTTAATAAAAACTTTTGAAAAATAATTTTAGATTTGTGGTCGCAAATTGCGACCGCAATTTTTTATTTTAAAAATCCCAGTTCATAAACCATAGGTCGCATTTTATCTGCAAGAGTTTTATACAATTCCTGAAACTCTTTTAAATCATCAGCAAAATATTCTTTTAAAACTGCCTTAACCTGATACCAGCCACAATCCCAATTCATTATTTGATATTCAGGATGTTCCTGATTAAACAAATCTCTAAATTTAAAAGATTTTTTTGTTAGTTCTATTGCTTTATTTAAAACATCTTGTGCTTCTTTTGAAAGTTCAATTTCCTGTAATTTTTTATAGACAAATCTTTCTTCTGAAACTCTTGCATCATTGTAGGTATAGTCAAAATTATACTCATTAGCTAAAGTCATTATTTCATCTTTTGACATAAAGAAAAAATCATTTTTAATATTCCAAATTTTATGACTAAAGTCAATATTCCTTAGTGAAGTTTGATTTGAATTTGGGTGAAACAAAGAATAAATAAGACTGTCATTCTTAAATTCTTCATATTTTATATTGTTTTCATCAGGAGCGATGTAAACATCTTTATTATTAATCCAATCGCAATCAATTAGCTTACGAACAGAAAACATTGTCATAACTCTTTCATAATTTTGTGGCATAACGGATAAACCGTTAGCATTACTTGTATCGCAGCTAGTAAGTAATGCGACTTTTACAGCACTATTATATACATCATTTCCTACGTTTAAATAACAACCTAAAGCATTTATATCTATCTGAGTATTTGAGTTTTTTCCTTTTATAATATTTATACCGTTACTTAAAGTTGGCTTTTGAATCTTATTTAAAACGATACCTTCTAAAGGTTCTTTTATCCAATCTTTAGCTTGTTTTAAATTATCCAAGTTGTATATAGTTTTTTCCCTAATAATAGAAATTTCATTATCAATAACATCTACAATAGAGTGCTTAAAGAAATTCTTATTTAGAGTATCACCACTACTCCACACTGTAAAATTAATACCCCAACGTGCAGATACTCCAGAGAAGAACTCTGCATTAAATAACATACCTTGTTTAAAATTAAATTCTTTCAAGAATGCTTTTCTAAACTCTTTATAACTGCTCCCACTTAAATATATTGGATTACAAAATAAGCCGATATGAATATTTGTTAGCTTAAAATGTTCTTTTATTAAACAAATTCTGTATATAAATTGAGCAAAAAGATTTTTACTTGCCTCTTGCATTTTATGTTTAACCATTTTGTCGTAAATTCTTGTTTTGCAAGCATCTTTTCCTTTCCCTTGAGTTTCGCCTTTACCCATATTAGAAGATGCTGTTGCATAAGGTGGATTTATAAAAAACACTATTGGTTTATTTTGGTCTAGTGTTTCATATAATTTAGGTGGTAATTTACATCCAAAAAAATTTGAAATATCATCATTTAAAAAATCAAAAATAAATTTTGTTGCTTCAGGATTATATCTTTTTCCACAATCAAGTTCTGCTTGCTCAAGAGTGCTTGCATACAATTCCTTAAATTGATAATCTCTTGTTAAGTTACCTGTACCCCAACAACAATCCCAAACTACATATTTTTCTTTCCAATCTTCACCAAGTTCTTCTGATAACATTTTGTGTGCATAATCTGTAAATAATGTAGGGGTATAAAATTCACCACTTCTTCTACGTTTTGTATCTTCAATTAATCTGTCAGATATTTCTGTAAATTTATTTTTTTCTTCTGGTGCATATTCTTTTTCGAAATAACTGAAAAAGGAATCAAAATTCCTGCCGTTAATTTGAATTTGTTTGTTATTTGCTACCAAAATATTAGGGTTGTTAGGATGTTTATAACAATTATTTTTATCAATAATTGCACTGATAAAAATTCCAACCAAATCATTTGGCGGAATTTTACTACTGTCTTTAATAACTTTTGACGTAAAATAATCAAATATTTTAGAAATATTGTGTTCTGTAATACGGACATGACGGGGATTATTCGTTGCCAAATTTTTTATGTAATCGGCAACATCTTGAAATGAAAAATGATTATCTACAGACCATACAAAAGGATTTATTTTATTATCATTTGCAATTTTTAAAACTAATTCGGGATTTTTTTCATGAGCATTACTTGGAGAAATAGTCCAATCAACTTTTTCATCAAGATAATTCGTAAAATTATCATCTGCGTTAAGAACAAAACATTCATTTATATCACCAACCAAAATTATGTTTGGTAAACGTTCGCCGTTTTCCTCCAATCGTTTTAAATAATATAATACTTGTACTAAAACTTTTGCTCTTGAAACAGGATTTATCAAATTCTCATCATACTTGTATTCAATAAGTAATTTTAAAAACATATCAACGGTTAAAATACCATCGCAACCATGCGGATATTCCAATGCAATATTTTTATCTTTAATAAAATACATTGAAATACCTTTATTATAGACATCTTCTACTTGGCGTTCTAAGGTTGCATTTTTAATTTCAGCAAAAAATTTACTACCCATTTTGTTCTCTTTTAGGCTACATACTTTGTTTATCTTATATCATAAAATCTTTTTGTGAACAACAAGACTACAAAAGAAACTTTAGAAAAAATATATCGACTTGGACGTAAAATAGCAGAATTACGGAATAAACAACACTTCACTCAGGAAAAATTTTCTGAAATGATTGATGTTTCAAGAGAACATCTTGCAAAAATTGAAACTGCAAAACGTTCTGTTAGTCTTGATTTGCTTATTCTTATTGCCGAAAAATTAAATGTAAAAGTTAAAGATTTGATTGATTTTTAGATATTTTAAAACAGGCAGAATTTTTGTTGTATGATATATTCAGAGGGGAAATTATGTACGACAAAAAATCACTTAAAGCCGAAGAATTTATTGAACATAATGAAATTTTGGAAACATTGGATTTTGCTGAAAAAAATAAAGATAATGTTCAGTTAATTGATGAAATTATCGAAAAAGCAAAAGAAAGAAAGGGTCTATCACACAGAGAAGCAAGTGTCCTTTTGTCGTGCAATATAGAAGAAAAAAATCAGGAAATCTACAAACTTGCCGAACAAATTAAAAAAGATTTCTACGGAAACCGTATCGTAATGTTTGCGCCGCTTTATCTGTCAAATTATTGTGTAAACGGTTGTGTATATTGCCCATACCACGCACAAAACAAGCATATCCCGCGCAAAAAAATGACACAGGAAGAAATAAAGCGCGAAGTTATAGCTCTGCAAGATATGGGACACAAGCGTCTTGCACTTGAAACAGGCGAGGACCCCGTAAACAACCCTATTGAATACATTTTAGACAGTATTAAAACAATCTATTCAATCAAGCACAAAAACGGTGCAATTCGGCGTGTAAACGTAAATATTGCGGCAACAACCGTAGAAAATTACCACAAACTTAAAGAAGCAGGTATCGGAACATATATTTTGTTCCAAGAAACTTATCACAAAGAAAGTTACGAACGTCTGCACCCGACAGGTCCAAAACACAATTACGCATATCACACAGAGGCTATGGACAGAGCCATGGACGGCGGAATTGATGATGTCGGCTTAGGTGTTTTGTTCGGTCTTGAACGCTACAAATATGAATTTGCAGGACTTTTAATGCATGCAGAACACTTAGAGGCAGTTCATGGTGTAGGTCCTCACACAATAAGTGTTCCAAGAATAAGACACGCAGACGATATTGACCCGTCAGCATTCGACAACGGAATAGATGATGAAACTTTCTGCAAAATCGTTGCCTGCATAAGAATTGCCGTTCCGTATACAGGCATGATTGTTTCCACAAGAGAATCCAAAGAAGTCAGAGAAAGAGTTTTGCACCTCGGTATTTCTCAAATATCAGGCGGTTCAAAAACATCTGTCGGCGGTTATGATGAAGAAGATTACACAGAAGAAGATTCATCCCAATTTGATGTAGTTGATAACCGTCCGCTTGATGAAGTTTTAAACTGGCTTATGGAAATCGGCTATCTACCAAGTTTTTGTACCGCTTGCTATCGTGAAGGCAGGACAGGTGAAAGATTTATGGAAATTTGCAAGTCAAAACAAATCCAAAATTGCTGCCACCCTAATGCAATTATAACAATGAAAGAATATTTGGAAGATTACGCATCTGAAAAGACTAAAAAAACAGGTGATAAACTTCTTGAACAAGAACTTTCAAGTATTGAAAATGATGTTACACGCAGAAAAACAACAGAAATTCTTAAAGAAATTGAAAACGGAAAACGTGATTTCAGATTTTAATTATCTGCTTAAAAGAACACGCATGCCTGCAATAAAATAACTTTTTATTTCATAAAAAGAACGAATTTTTGTAAGCATTTTTAAAATATATAAAGGTCTTAAATAAAAAGATTTGACTGCTCTTTTATGAAGTTCTAAAACTTGTTCTTTTGATAAAGAATAAGTTTTCAAAACAGGTTCATAATAAGCGTTGTCATAATTTTCTATATCAATGTCTTCATGCAATTCTTTTAAAGCATAGTTATAAAATCTTGTACCCGGAAGCGGAGTTGCCGTATAAAAACTCACAAAATCAGTATCAAGCTCAATGGCAAAATCTATTGTATCTTGAACAGTTTGCTCATCTTCCCAAGGTAAACCGATAACAAAATAGTTGTATATTTTTATATTAGCCTTTTTAAAAGCTTTTACCGTATCTCTTATGTCATTAAGAGTAATATTTTTGCCTATTTTGTCCAAAATAAATTGAGAACCGCTTTCAGAACCCAAACTTACTAACCTGCATCCCGCTTTATACATATATTTTGCCATTTTTTCATCTGCGGTATCAGCCCTTGTATTGGCAGACCAAGTAAATTTTAAACCACTTTTAATAATTTTTTCGCATAAAAGCATAGTCCATTCGCGGTCATAATTAAAAATGTCAGACCAAAAAATAAAATTTTTAATTTTATATTTTTCAATACATTCTTTGACCTCGGCAATAATATTTTCAGGTGAACGCATACGAACTTTTCTACCCGAAGCAGGTGTTGCAAGACAGAAAAAACAATGATAAGGACACCCTCTGGAAACTTTTATTACTGCCTGTACTTTGTTATTGTCAGGTCGTCTGTATATATTGTTATTTATTAAATGGCGTGCAGGAAACGGAAGTTTATCCAAATCTTCAATAAATGGTCTTACCCCAGAAAACTTAACAACAAAACCTTCTCTGTACCATAATCCCAAAATGTCTTTGGGTTCTTTTTCATTTTCTAAAATTTCTTTTAAAGTTTCTTCCGCTTCTCCTGAAATTATATAAGTAAGAGCTCTATTTTCCAGCATAATTTCAGAATTTTTGGTTAAAAATATCGCACCCTTAGCTATATTAACAACTTTAGGCAAAATTTGTTTTGCAACATTAAAACATTCTAAGTCGCTGTATAATGTTGGAGTTGCAATATTTGCCAATACATAATCAGGCTTAATTTCTTCCAAATCCTTTTTATAATCGCCGCCAAGACTATAATCTCTAACAAAAGCTTCCAAACCTGCTTTCTCGGCAACAGCTGCCAAATAAAGCAAATCTGTCGGAGGCAAAGGCGGAATTACAAGAAGCTCCTTTGTCGGCTGTTGACATCTGTCTTCTCTGTTCATTATCGGTGATTTAGGATAAATGAGTAAAATTTTTTTAGCCATAAATTTATTTTATAACAAAAAATTATTTATGTTATAATTTTTAAGAAAAAGGAGTTATTTTGTATGTCAAAGGCTTTATTTGACCCCGGTTTCTCAAAAGTTTTATTATCAAGTTTTTCTTATAACGTAGAAATACTTTATATGGATTTAAACAGAATTAAAAATTTTGGTCAAAAGAAAACGCAATTCATACTTACATTTCAAAAAGGTAAAAGTCTTTTTGATGTTTTTCTGGGATTTTATTTGGGTTGCATGTTGTGGGGTGCTTGCTTAAAAAATCTTGGTGATGAAAAAATTGAAGGTAATCCGTTTATCGGTGGAAAATATGAAAGAGAACGCTCTTTGGAAGAAATCAATTATTTAAGAGATTTTGTGAAAAGATTTGACAGAGATTCAAAATATTATTTGGGTAAACCGTTTAAAGTCGATGAAAATAAATTAAAAATTCTTGATTTATACGAAGAATTTATTGATGCAAATAACGGATTTATTGATGTTGATACAACAGATAAAATAAAACTTGTCGGCAAATTGAATAATCTTACAAAAGATGAAATCAGTGAAATCAATTCAAAAATAGAAGAAGTTATCAATGCTGATAAAATAGAAGAATTATTAGTTTTTTGTGATAAAATATAGTAAATTTTAAAAAATTATACATTAAGAAAGGAATAAAATGCATCAGGAAGAATTTATTGCAGTAGCGTTAGGTGAAACAAAAGCAGATTTGGTTATTAAAAATGCAAAGGTAGTAAATGTTTTAACGGAAGAAATATATGAATCTGAAGTTGCAATAGTAAAAGGTCGTGTAGCAGGTGTTGGAAAAGGTTATACAGGCGAAAAAGAAATAGATTTAAAGGGTTCCTATTTAACACCCGGATTTATAGACGGACACGTTCATATTGAAAGTTCAATGATGTTACCTCACCGATTTGCTCAAGCGGTAGTTCCTGCAGGTACAACAACAGTAATTATTGATCCGCACGAAATTGCAAACGTACTTGGTCTGCATGGTATTAGTTTTATGCACGCAGCTACAAGAGGATTACCTTTAAGAGTTTACACAATGCTTCCTTCATGTGTTCCTGCAACTCCGTTTGAAACATCAGGGTTTGAATTAAATGCTTATGATTTGTCTTTATTGATGGATAGTGATTGGGTATTAGGTCTTGCGGAAATGATGAATTTCCCTGGAGTAATACACAGAGATAAAAACGTTATGGCAAAAATTGACCTCGCTTTACAACATCAAAAACGTGTTGACGGTCATGCTCCGCAAGTTACGGGAAAAGATTTGTGTGCATATATTGCAAGCGGCATAACTTCAGACCACGAATGTACCGATCCTAAACAAGCAATTGAAAAATTAAGACAAGGTATGTATATAATGGTGCGCGAAGGTACGGCTGCAAAAGACTTGAATGCTTTAATGCCTATTCTTTTGCACAACAATAACAGAAAAATTTTATTTGTAACAGATGACCGTCATCCTGAAGATTTAAGTGTTCACATTAACGGAATGGTTCAAAGAGCTGTTGATAACAGAGTTAACCCTATTAAAGCAATTCAAATGGCAAGTTTGAATACAGCAGAATATTTTAAAATACAAGACTTAGGTGCTATTGCTCCGGGTTATAGGGCTGATTTTAACGTATTTGAAAACTTGCAAGAATTTACAAAACCTTTGATGGTATTTAAAGGCGGTGAAGTTGTTGCAGAAAACGGTAAATTGCTTGAAGATTTGGAAAATATTGAAATTCCTGCAACTCGTGGTTCTGTAAACGTTGGTTGGCTTGAAGATGATTGTTTCCAAATTAAATCACAAGGCAAAAAAGTCAGAGCTATTGAAATTATTCCTCACCAATTGATTACAAAAGAAACAATTGTAAATGTAAAAGAAGAAAACGGATTTGCAGTATCAAATATTGATGATGATGTTTTGAAAATTTGTGTTGTCGAACGTCACAGAGCCAGCGGAAATATTGGTAAAGGCTTTGTAAAAGGTTTTGGAATAAAAGAAGGTGCAATAGCATCAACTGTTGCTCACGATTCACATAACATGATTATTATCGGTACAAACGACAAAGATATGCTTTTGGCACAAAAAGAACTCGTTAAATCACAAGGCGGTAAAGTGGTGGTTAGAAACGGCGAAGTTCTTGCAAAATTACCGCTTCCTGTTGCAGGTTTAATGTCTGATAAAGATATAAACTACGTTACAGAACAATCAGAAGCTATAAACAAAGCAGCAAAAGAAATCGGTTGTGTTGTAGATGATCCGTTTATGACAATGGGCTTTTTGTCTTTGCCTGTAATTCCTGAATTAAAAATTACGGATAAAGGTGTTTTCTCTACAAAAGGTTTTAACTTTGTTGATATTTTCGATGTAGAAAATGAAAAAAAATAAGTTAACTTTTGTAACAACATTGTAAATTTTAGTAATTTTTATTCAAGTTTCCGATAAACATTGTCGACATGACTTGTGTGTAATAAGGAGTGTTTTTATGGCAGATTCAGTTACTTTAAATATTTTAGTACAACGAAGACAAGCAAAATTGGATTCTTTTGAACAGCAAAAACAAGCTGTAGAAAGTCAATTGAACACGTTAAATTCTAATGCGGCAGCAGCGGAAGTAACGTTGGGTGATAAAAAGATGTCATTGTCTGAAGCTGTTGTAACACTTTCTAATTTTACAATACCTGATATCATAGACCAACCTGACAGATCTGCTTTCGTTTCTAATGATGAAGAAACAGGTGAAGAAGTTTTTGACAGTGCAGGATTTGATGCTGCAGACAGAGCATATCAAGAATCTGTAAAAGCTCACGAAGAAGCAGTAAGACAAAAGGCTGAACTTGAACAAGCTGTTCAAGCAAAAACACAGGAAGTTGCAGGTGCAGAAGCTGATTATAATACTTTAGTTCAAACTGCGCAAGAAAAAGAAAACGAGTTAGCGGCGGTTGACGAGAATATGAATATGTCAATGCGTGAAATTGAGGATTTAAATGCTGAAATTGCTGAATTAGAAGCACAAAAAGAATCTTTACCAAAAGGAGAAAACGAATACACTTATATTGATCCTCAAACAGGTATGCAAGTTACAGAAACAGTTATTGACGGTAAAAAAATTGTTAAATCGGTTGAAGTTGATCCAAATAATCCGGATGCACAGAAAGTAACAGTATTTAGAGATGATGGAGTTACTGTTGTTACAAATAAAGACGGAAACGAAGTTACAAGCAGATTTGCATTATCTCAAGACGGTAATGTTGCAGAATATGACGGAAAAGGAAATACTGTTATAACAGTAAAAGCAGGAGAATCTGCGGGTATAATTTATAATAAGTTTTTTGGAGATAATGAAGCAAACGCTCAAAATCGTGAAAATTTAATTGAACAATTCAGACAAAAAGCGACAGTAAACGGAGAACGTGTACCGGCAGATTTTAATCCTACAGAAGCTCAATTAAAACAATTCTTCTACAAAGTTTCAGGTTTCAATAGCGACGGAACAAGATTAGCAAATGGTAGAATTATTCAAGCAGGACAAGATTTAACTATTCCAACAGAAATACATCCTGATAATGTAAACTTACAAAATAGAAATGCAGAAGTGGAAAAGGCAAGAGGTAATGCTGCAGAAGCAGAAAGACAAGCAAGAGCTAAAGCTGCTCAAATGGCGCAAGACGCAGAAGCTAACCAATTAAGAGCATTCAAAGATGCTTTTGTTCAAGAATTGAAATTAAATGCTGAAGCAATGAATAAAGAAACAGCATTTTTGAATAAAGACAGAGGCAGTCATCCTTCCGGTAATATAATTTCTGATGAAGTTAACAGACGTATGCAAGAAGGAGTACAATACTCAAACAGCAAAGAAAGTTTTGATGATTTAGCTTATGACGTAAGATTGGCAACAGGCGGACGAAGATTTGCTGAAGGAGAAAACAGCAGAGGCGGAACACTAAGTGTTCGTGTGTCAGGACAAGATATAGAGCAGTTATATTATGATGCACAAAGATTAGCTAAAGAACCTGATAATAAAGAATTAGCAAGAAGTGTTCAACAACGTTGGGACAGCTACACAATGCGTAATTTTGTAAAAGAATACAACGTAGGTCGCGCTGAAGATGCAATGCTTGGAAGATTTATACAAACCGTTACAGAGGACTTGCTTACTGCATTCGCACCTGAAGGTGCTACTAAAACGGGTACTTATCTTCTCAATAGTGCTTATACCGCAGTTGATGTAGGAGCATCTGCAGCAATGTCAGCTGCAGACGGAAACTCCGTAGGCGGTCAAATAGTTGATATGCTTATAACAAATATACCGTTTGGAAGTACGGTAAAAGCATTCTTTACCGAAAAAGTTGTTACTAATGTATACGAAAACCTTGGTAATTCACAAGCAAGAGTTACAAGCTGTTTAAGAAATTTGGCAAATTTGGATCAACAAGAACAAGAAAAATTGGCAAATATGCTAAGAGGTAAAACAGATGAGCAAAAAGCTCGTATTATTGAGGCTTATAGCAGTAGTATAAGACATTAAAAAAAAACGGACTTTATAAAGTCCGTTTTTTTATTACATTTTTTGTAACAAATTTTAAAAAACCTCTGAAATCATGGCAATTATTGTTCTTTAGGACTTTTTATTATATTGAGCGTTTCTATTTAAGGTAATAGTGTGTTTAATTTAGTATCTTTTAGTACAATCATGCCTGTTAAAAAAGCAGATAATAAACCGACAGCAAAAAATTTGTTGCATGGTTTTTATGCTCAAAAACCTGATACTTTTGAACGCTCAAATTCGGACAACAAAGTTACCTGTCCTATTAGCTTTACGGGGAAATCAAACAGATTAAAAGAATATAAAAAAGTTACGGATTCGCTAAATTTAACCGCTCAAAACGCTCAAACTTCATTAAACGGACAATTAGCATCTGATGGCTGGGCAGGTAAAGTTGCCGACGCTGTTAGTGTTTTGTGGAATTCTCAAAACAGAGCAAAACTTGTTCAAGCAGACATTGACAAATACAAAGAACAAGTTAATGAACTTGAAAATTCAATTAAAGAAGATACATTTACAAATAAATTTAAAGAAATGTTTGATGTTGATTTTAGTCACTCAAATATTATCCGCTATAACAGAAAAGCTCAACAATTAGAATCCGCTGTATCTGCCGATTGTATGGCAAAAATTACAGAACAAAAACTGTCAAAGGACATCAAAAATTACAACAAATTATCAGGTAATTTAGATGATATTACGGAAAGGAAATTCATTCCTATGGCAATGACAGGAAGTGTTCCTTTCTACGACCAAGTAACAACAAAAGAAGAAATTTTTGAAAACATGGAAAATTCTTTAGTTGATATTTTAGGTGATAAGAAAGTTTTAAATTCGGTATTAAATGCAAGCGGCTTAAATTCCGAAAAAGCATCAAAAGAAGAAAAATACAAAGCATACGGATTTATTGCCAATTTCTTGGTTAACACATCAAAAGAAACTGCCAAAGAATGTGCTAAAGGTCAAACTTTGGAACAAATTAAAGCAGATTATGATAAAGCTTACGAAAAAGCATATGGTACAAAAAATAATATACAAAAACGCGTAGATAAATATAACCGCTCTCAAGAAATTGGTGCAGCAGCAGTCAGAGGTGTAACTCGTTCTGCTCTTGCTGCAGTTACGACATTATTAAACCCTCCGACAGGAATTGCAAAAATTGCTTTCAATTCTGCAATGACGTTTGGTATTAAAGTTGCTGTTGACGGTTCAGACAAATTAACAAATAACATTGATAATTCTGTAGATTTTAATTCAAAAGCCGTTAAAAAACTTGTTAGAAGTGCTGCTATAAGTGCTGCTGAAAAATTTGCAACAGGCAGTGCAAGTGCATTTATTCCTAAATTCAATACAGGAAATGAAACTCTTGATTTTGTATTAAATCAAGGAAAGAGCATTATAATAGATACTTCTTGCGGTTTAATGTCAGAAAAATTAAAACAAGGAAAATGGGCTAAAAATCAAATTATTCCTCGTATGATTATTTCTGCGGTATTTAAAAATCTTAAACCTGACAGTGAAATTGCAAAAGATTTATTATCAATGGCAAAAGGCGGCATAAACCAAGCAATGAAAAAATCAACAAGAAGTTACGAATATGTAAAAGCATTCGTAAACGGAACACGCCAAGTTTTAGAAGAAAATTACAAAAATGATAATAAAACATTTGCTGATTTGAAAAAATTAGCTGATGAACATCCTGAAAAATATGAAAAATTGATGGCTGATATGTTGCAGCTTGAAATTGATGAACGTGCAGAAGAAGGAAAAAGAAAATAATATAAGGTAACAAATATGACAATCGGATTAAGACCACATCATTTTTTGTGCTTACCTGGTTATAAAGGAAACAATTACAATCAAACACAAGTAACCGTATGGGACAGAATTTCAAAACGCTTACATGAAAATCCCGATACGGATATACTGATTTTGAGCGGTAAAGATGATTTGTGTAAAAAATGTCCAAATGACGGAAAAGGAACCGCCGTTTGTCGTGATAATTCCGTAAACGAACTTGACAAAAAAGTTCAATTCCTGATAGGTATTGAAACAGGCAAAAAATATAAATTTAGCGAAATTATGCGCCGCATGAATTGGGTAATGACACCTGAAGTACACGAAAATTTATGTTCAGGATGTGCTTGGTGGCAAAAAGGCTTATGTCATGATACTTTTGACCACGAAAACAAAGCTCCGTTCTTGTCAGTAACATCAAACGGCAAAATCGGCAATATCAATTCGTCAACATTAACTTATGCACCACAAACCAAAATAGCTGCATAAACAACAATATTCAATTTATTGTCTGATTTTTTATACAATATTCAAATATTTATCAACGGAATATGCTGTTGTCAGATTTGCTACATCAACAGTATTATCGCTGTTTTCAATAATTGAACAACTGTCACCGCAGTTACTTGTCAACCAGCCTGCTGTTTGTTCTGTTAATGCCAATATACTACATTCACTGTACGAACTATCATTTGTATAATATGAATTTTCTGTACCATTTAATACCAGTACATTGTAAGGATTTATATCTTCAAATCTTTGACCAAAAACGAATACTGCAACGTTTATTCCTCTTTTTTCATTATAAAGTTTTGAATTAAATTCGTTCAAATCCAAAGTTACTTTATCACCGTTATTCCACGGATTTACTAAAGTCATATACGTATCTGTTACATTATCAACAGCATAGGCATGATTAAATATGTATCCTAAAGAATAGTCCCCTTCTTGTTCTGCACTTGTACCATTTAATGTAACTACCAAATTAGTTATTTGACTGTTAGAATACTTATTAAACAATGTTTTCAGATTTTCTTTCATATTGTTATTGAATCTGTCATCATCGGATATTTGTACTGTAATTTCTTCTGTACCAAACATATATTGCGATAATGTATTCCAATATGCATTTTCAACATTTGATATTCCTCTGTCATAATTTGTTGCAATAAGTTTATTTAAAGCATAATCCATCAAGAAAATATCTAAATCACCATAACTGTTATAACTTTCCTTGAATGCTGCCAAATTTTGCATATTAACATTCCATGTTTTCAAAATACCAGGATAATTTTTAAATGTTACATCGTAGGTATCAATTCCTCTGCTTGTTATAGTAACAAAGTCACTCAAACTTACTGCAGATGAACGGTCAAGGCTTTCAAGCAATGCAAAATATCTGCAATCACCTACTTGTCCTTGCCCGAATAATCCCGATCTATAATCTAATGTTGAAGAATCTGATAACGTTTCATCCTCTACAATAATTTCTTCATTTCCTGAAAACTTATTAGTATCACTTTGGTACATCATAAATACTGAATCTTTACCTGCACCTGTGTCTATTTTGCAATAATTACCGTAAAAAGATACGTGATCATTACCTGCGCCTGTGTTTATAGTATTGTAGTCATGTTGTGCAGTATAATAATTAAAATTCGCATCCACAGTAAAGCCTGATCTTACAATATCATCACTGTCACCAGTGTTGATAATATTGTTATGCCCTAAGATAATTAAATCATCATTTTGACCATCTCTTGCCGTCATAGAAATATAATCACCCGTTACACTAAGTCTTCCGTTTTTAAGGAATAAAAATGTGTAATTTTGAGATGCTTCTGACGTATTTTGCAAATCATAAGTCAGCACTTTATTAGTATAAGGATTTGTTACCGCAATAACCTTTTTTTCATTTGCTGTAAGAGTAATTTGTTTGGCTTGCTCAGGATTTAGCACTATATCAGGATTTTCAGGAACATCAGGAGTATCAGGTTCATCCGGAGTGTCTGGTGTATCTGGTGTATCTGGTTCATCCGGAGTATCAGGTTCTTCTTCTTTTTCTTCGCCTACAATTATTTCAGTATTTGAATAATTTGAATTCAATGTTATTGAATCTCTTTTGTTGTTATAATAAATAACCGTTTTACCGTCGTTATTCTTTGAAATTGTATAAACTGTACCACTTTCAAATATAATCTTGTCAAGACCGCCGCCATAATTTATTACATCATTACCATCGCCTGCACTAAAATATAGCTTATTTAAGGATAATCCTGTATTTATGGTATCATCACCTCTGCCACCATAGATTATATCGGTTCCTGTACCTGCGTAGATAGTATCATTACCTGTTCCGCCATAGATTGTATTTGTACCACCCGTTCCGTATATTATATCATTACCCGAACCGCCGTCTATATAATCATTACCAGAACCACCGTATATCAAATCTTTGCCTGATTCACCATATATGTAGTTATTACCGCCTTTTGCAGCACTTATAGTGTCATTACCTGAACCACTTTTTATGGTATCATCACCTGTTCCGCCATAAATTTTATCTTTACCTGAACCGCCACTGACAGTATTTGTTCCGCTTTCACAATATACAATATTATTTCCGCCTTCTGAAAGGTCAATCACATCATTGCCGCTACCTGCATAAATAGTATCATTACCTTTGCCTGCGTAAACGGTATCATTACCTGAACCACCGTATATAGTGTTAGTACCGCCTGTTCCGTATATTGTATCATTACCTGAACCACCGTTTATGTAGTCATTACCTGAACCGCCTGCTATTAAATCATTACCTGATTCGCCATAAACAAAGTTATTACCGCCTTTTGTAACATTTAATGTATCATTACCTTTGCCGCCTTTTATGGTATCATTACCTGTTCCACCATAAATTTTATCTTTACCTGCGCCACCTGTAACAGTATTATTGCCGTATTCGCAATAAACAATATTTTTTCCGCCTTTTTCAAGATCTATTGAATCATTACCTTTGCCAGCGTATATCGTATCATTACCTGTTCCGCCATAAATTTTATCATTACCTGAACCACTTCTGACAGTATTAGTTCCGCTTTCACAGTACACAACATTATTACCACCTTCTGTAAGATATATTGCATCATCGCCCGAACCAGCATATATCGTATCATTACCTGTTCCTGAATTTATAATATCATTACCTGAACCGCCGTATATTGTATTTATACCACCTGTTCCATATATGGTATCATCTCCTGAACCGCCGTTTAAATAATCGTTACCATTTCCGCCATAAATTACATCATTACCAGATTCGCTATAAACAACATTATTACCACCTTTTGTAACATCTATCATATCGTTGCCTTTGCCGCCATTTATGGTGTCATCACCTTTGCCACCATAGATTTTGTCTTTTGCTGCACCGCCAATTACGATATTGTTACCGTATTCACAATACACAACATTGTTACCGCCCTTTGTAAAATCTATTGTATCGTTACCTTTGCCTGCATGTACCGTATCATTACCTGTTCCGCCATAGATTTTATCATTACCTGAACCGCCTGTTAAGGTATTATTACCGCTTTCACAGTATACAATATTATTACCGCCCTTTGTAAAATCTATTGTATCATCGCCTGCTCCTGCGTATATTGTATCATCGCCTGTTCCGCCATAGATTTTATCATTACCTGAACCGCCTTTTATTGTGTTTTTTCCGCCTGTGCCGTATATGGTATCATCTCCTGAACCGCCGTTTAAATAATCATTACCTGAACCACCTGCTATCAAATCATTACCTGATTCGCCATAAACAAAGTTATTTCCGCCTTTTGTAACATTTAATGTATCGTTACCTGAACCGCCTTTGATTATGTCATCACCTTTACCGCCATAAATTTTATCTTTTACAGCACCGCCAACTACTGTATTATTCCCGTATTCACAATATACAATATTATTGCCACCTTTTGTAAGATCTATGGTATCATTACCTTTGCCCGCATGCATTGTGTCATTACCTGTTCCGCCATAAATTGTATCATTATCTGCACCGCCGCTTACAATATTATTGCCGCTTTCGCAATATACAATATTTTTACCGCCTTTTGTAAGGTCTATAGTATCATCGCCCGTACCTGCATAAATTGTATCATTACCTGTTCCTGCATAGATGGTATCGTTACCTGCACCGCCTTTTAAAAGATTTATTCCGCCTGTGCCGTATATGGTATCATTGCCTTCACCACCATCTATATAATCAACATCTTTACCACCTGTTATTAAATCATTACCTGCTTCGCCATATACTTCATTAGCTCCGCCTTTTGTAAGATTTATAACATCATTGCCGTCGCCACCCTTTATAATATCATCGCCTGTGCCACCATATATTTTGTCTTTTGCATCTCCGCCTGTTACGGTATTTTTACCACTTTCGCAATATACGATATTTTTACCGCCTTTTGTAAGGTCTATGGTATCATTACCTTTGCCTGCACGTACAGTATCATTACCTACACCGCCATAAATTTTATCATCACCTGCTCCGCAGGTTACGGTATTACTGCCATATTCGCAATAAACAACATTATTACCACCTTCTGTAAGATTTATTGTATCATTGCCTCTGCCGCCATAAATTTTATCGTCACCATTTCCGCCTATTATGGTATTATCATCATACTCGCAATATACAATATTATTACCGCCCTTTGTAAGATCTATTGTATCATTACCTCTGCCTGCACTTATCGTGTCATCACCTGTACCGCCATAGATTTTGTCGTTACCTGCGCTACCTGTTACTTTATTATTACCGCTTTCGCAATATAAAACATTATTACCGCCCCTTGTAAGGTCTATTGTATCATCACCTGCACCTGCGTAAATGGTATCATCACCAATTCCTGCGTAAATGGTATCTTTACCTGAACCGCCTTTTATTATATTTGTACCGCCTGTTCCGTATATGGTATCATCGCCTGAACCGCCGTTTAAATAATCATTACCGTTTCCGCCTGTTATAACGTCATTACCGCCTTCTCCATATACATCATTGTTTCCGCCTTTTGCAAGATTTATAGTATCATTACCGTCGTTACCTTTTATAGTATCATCGCCTTTGCCGCCATAAATTTTGTCGTTACCTTCTCCACCTAATACAACATTTGTCCCGTATTCGCAATACACAACATTATTACCGCCTTCTGAAAGGTCAATTATATCATTACCTTTTCCTGCGTAAACAGTATCATTACCGCTTCCGCCATAGATTTTATCATTACCTTTGCCGCCATAAAATTTATTATTATATTTACTTTCTCTAAAATTTATAATATCATTGCCCGCATACGCATCAATGGTTATTGCTTGTTCCCAAGCTGCCGAACTTTCCCATACAATTCTGTCATTAGCATCAGTTCCTGTAATTACGCCTTTTTTGTTAGGTTGCAATGTCATAAAAGATATCCTCCATACTAAAATTTTCTACGGACCATTATCATAAGCAATATTTTATTTATTATTAGCTTTTTACTTATTAAATAAATATTTATTTATTCAATTATATAAAAATACCGCCATTTGTCAAGGTAAATTATACTGATAAATTACTAAAAATCCAACATTACATCACCTTGTCGAAATATTTTTATTCCTTTTGGTGATATACCTGCAACGGTTGAGGCTCTACCTTGTGCCTTTTCGCCATAATCTTCAACAACCAAATCAACTTTATCACCTATGTATTTAATTGTTTCTTCATAAGTCATGGCAGCAGGTTCATTTGAAAGATTAGCACTTGTAGTTGCAAGAACATGCCCTTCAATTGATTTGCAAATATTTGCAAAAGTCTTGTTATTCGGTACTCTTATCCCAACTGTTTGCAAATTGCTTGTAATATAATCAGGTGTATTATCGGATTTATTTACAACAAGTGTTAAAGCCCCGGGAAAATATTTTTGTATAAGTTCATTTGCAAGTATTGACAGCGGTTTTACATATTTTCTCAAATATTTATCATCATCAGACATCAATATTAACGGCTTTTTTGTATCACGATGTTTTATTTCATAAATTCTTTCAACCGCTTTTTTTGATGTCGGTAAACATCCGATACCCCAAACTGTATCTGTTACAAAAGCAATTACACCGTCATTATTCAAGATATCCGCAACTCTATCCATTAACAAATTTTTTAAATCTTTCCGCTACTCTTTGTGCAAGTTCTCCTGCATATTCCATTTTCATCGCTAAATTTAAACCCGTATAAATAACAAGGCAAAGTGTACCTATCAATGCTATTCTTATCAGTTCGTGTGTTTGCAAATATTTTGATGCAAAATAACAAATTATAAATGTAATGGCACCTGCTATACACATTTTAAACAGATTAAAGAATAATTCTTTGTAGTTCAATTTAATTTTTCTGCTTATCAAAATACCCAAAACTGTTGCGTTAAAAAGAGTTACAAGAGATGTTGATAATGTAATACCGCCAATTCCAAGCATCAATTTTTTAACTAAAATATAATTGAATAAAACTTTGAGAATAATTGACGAAAAAGCTACATAGAACGGAGTTGCAGAATCATTAAACGAGTAATAAACCCTTGTTATTGAATCTCTGAAAACATAAGGCAATATTGAAAAAGATAAAAACCATAAAGCCTGAGTTACCATAAATGTAGCGTTATCATTAAATGCACCCCTTTCAAATACGACTTTTACCCCGTCATATCCGAGAATTAAAATGCCTATAATAATTGGTATTGCAGCAAAAAACAATACCCCGACACCCTTGTTAAAATAAGTCCTTATTCCGTCAAAATCTTTATTACCAGCAAGCCTTGAAAACAGCGGAAATAACGGAACCAAAAATGCCGTAACCAATATTCCCACAGGAAATTGAAACACTCTGTTTGCAAAACCAATTGCAGTCCATGCACCTTCTTCAAGACAAGAAGAAAAGAACATATCAATATAAATATGCACTTGTCCAATTGTTGAACTCAATACCGCAGGAAATAACAGTTCCAAAATACTCTTAAAATTAGGATTATTAGCGATTAAAAAATTAGGTTTGATTTTGTAGCCAATCATTCTGACTTTCGGTATTTGAAGTAATAATTGGCACAAAGCACCTACAATCGTTGCGGTTGCGAGTACAACACCCGATTTATCACCGCCCGTAAATAATAATGTTAATATAATTACAGCACTTACAACTATCGGTGAAAGACTTGGCAGCATAAATTCTTTATAGGTTATCAAGATACCGTAATAAATACCTATTAACCCGCCAATAATCATTGAAGGACACATTATTCTCAAATGTAATGCTGCCAAATTAACCAATTCTGCACTTCCGTCAGAAATTATTAAACCCATTATCTGATTTGAAAATAAAAACAAAATTATTGTCAAAAAAGTAAAAAACACAAAACTTACGGTTAAAAAAGTATTAAACAGTTTTTCCGCAACTTCAGGAGGTTTTTCATTCAAATTTGGAACAATTTTCGTAAAAACAGCAACGGTAGCACTGTGAAACGGACCTCCAATGCCCCCCAGTAAAGTTATTGCAAGAGCAGGAAATTGATATGCATAAAAATAAGCATCCGAAACCGTAGATGCACCATAATAATTGGCAACTATAACATCTCTCAAAAAGCCGACTAACTTACTCACAACAGTAACAACCGCAATTAACCATGCAGCTTTTAATATCGTTGTTGTGTTATTGTTAGAATCCGAATTTGTCAGCATTTGGATTTATTGCCTCTACATATAATCTTACAGCTTTCATTGAACCTTCTTCTAAAGGATAGCAAAAAGTTATTGTATTTTCACCCTTTTTAACTAATTCAGAAATATCTATTTTCATTGGACTTTTAAATGCAAATATATCTTGTACAAGCGGTAATTCTAATTTTCTGCCGTTTATTATCATCATTATTTTAGATAAACGAAAACGATTATCTATTATCAATTCTGCAGATTTATGTTCAAGATAAAAACTTTGTGTAATTTGCTGTTGTGTAGGATGTGCAGATAAAATTATCGGTTCCGTACCAAGTGAAATATTTGAATAATAATGTTTTAGAATTTTATCATAAGGCATTTTTAATTCTTTACCCATAAATCCTGCGCCATATTGACTCATACCGACACCATGCCCAAAACCGCCGCCATAAGCATTGATTTCAAGTATTTCATTATTTTCGTCAACAATAAATTCAAACACTACATTAGCACTTGGCAAGGATATGTTATTTTTTTGAAAAATTCTTCTTATAACCAATTCTTTTTGAACTGTATAAGCACCCTTATCCGTAACTATTTCAACATCAATAAGTTTACCGGAATCACCGCGTCTTTTTGGACGTATATCTATAAGTTTTAAGGTATCATCACTACTTTCAAATTTTGGATATACAAAACCCGTTTTTGATTGTTCTTTCAAGGTTCTTGCCAAAACACCTTCCAATTCTTCTTTTGTCCAATTTTTTTGCCAACGATAGTAAGGTGAACGAATGTCATAAGAATCAGGTTTTGTTGTATAAAAAATTCTTACATCTTCTTCTGTTTTCAACGGCAATTGAGAAATCATATCAGGTTTTGAAGCCAAATAAGGTTTATGATTTGAAGGAAATTTTTTATTATTAACTTCAGAAAAGACATTTTCAAAACTTTCTGTATATCCTCCTGCAGTTGAACTGTATTGAGCCAAAATCAAATCCCAATTATGAATTGCAACAATTCCGTCTGTTTCATCAACAGCTTTGTTTGCCACAGTTTCTTCTGTATTAGCACCAAAATACACCTGACTTGCAACAGAATCAACTACATCATACTCATTAACAAGTCTTGTACGCGGACTTAATACATAATTTCTTGCAGCAACAGCTTGTGCTTTCAAAGCCGCAAGTCCAAAACTTGTCGGCATTTCATTTGGAACAACACCTTTTAAATAATCCTGAACATCAAGAACATTTACAATATAGAATAAATTTTCTGTTTTTGGTTTTTTAACAAGCTCAAAAGAACTTTTATATAAAGCTTGTTTACCTTTTCTTTTTAAATCTTTTATTCCTAACAAACCGCCGTCAACACGAATTATAATATCATTATCAGTAAGCGTTACAGTAACCTGCGAAGTATTTTCTTCTGTGTTTAACTCTGTTTTAATAGTTTTAGCTTCAAAAGTATTATTTTTCATAGAAATTTCAACAAATGTATCAGCAGGAAATTCCGCAATCAAAGCATTTGTTTTTTTGTCGTAAATTCTAATGTCTGATGTTCCGAAAATTGTTGTCGTTTGGTAAGTATAATTTTGAAAATTTTGATTACCTATGGCAACTCTCACAAACTTATACTCTGTTTGAAGGCTATCAGATGCAAAGTTTTTTTGACTTGTGAATATCAAAAAACAAATCACAAATCCTAAAAATATTTTTTTTAATGTTTTAATTCCCAAGTAGTTCCGTCCTTTGAATCTTTTAAAATGATTCCAACTTTATCAAGCGCCATACGAATTTTGTCAGCCATATCCCAATTTTTTTCAGCACGTGATTTTTGTCTTAATTCTATCAATTCTTCCATTGATTTAAGTTCTAATCCCAAATCTTCACTTACTGTTTTAATTTTTTCTTTTAATTCATCTTCAGACAATTCTGTTTTTGTAAAATTAAATCCAAGAACTTCACCTAATTTTACAAGTAAAGTATATGCTCCTGCCTCATCTTTATTCGCTTTATTTACAAGGTCAAACAGAACAGCAAGTGCCTTAGATGTATTCAAATCATCATCCATAGCATCAACAAACTGTTTATATTCTTCTGTTTGTGTAATATCAAGCGTTTCATCAACAGGTGTTGCTTTTGCGTTTAACATACGTTTTGCACCTGCTTGTGCGGAATTTAATGATTCTTCCGAAAATTCAACAGGCATTCTGTAATGATTTGTCAAAATAAATAATCTAATTGTATTTGAATCATATTTTTCAAGAACTTTA
>CAJOPF010000095.1 GCA_905236205.1 Candidatus Gastranaerophilales bacterium | reverse complement strand
GAATTGAACCCTCACGGCTCTTGCGAGCCTCAGGATTTTAAGTCCTGTGCGTCTGCCAGTTCCGCCATCCACCCATATTCAAAACACATATTAAAAAAACTATTTTCTACGACCAAGTAATTATACAAAAGTTTTATTTTTTTATCAATAGCACACTTAGATATTTTTTAAAAATACTTTTATTGTCTGAGTTGATACTTTAGACATTTTTCTCTCAAATTCATTTTGATCTTCCGCTGATTTACTGTCCGCCAAATCGGAAATTGCTCTTGTAAGGACAAATGGTATTTGGTTTCTTGTTGCAACTTGTGCAATAGCACAACCTTCCATTTCTACGGCAAGAGCACCAAAGTATTCATTTATCTCTTTTTTTATTTCTTTACCTGAAATAAATTTGTCTCCGGAAGCAATCACACCTTGATGAATTTTTTTTGCAGGCATATTTTGTTGTAATGAAGATTGAAATTTTTCAACTAATTCTTTATCACAATAAAATTTTGTAGGTTTATCTTTATCTTCTCCTGTACACATATATCCTCTTGCATACCCCAATACCGTTACATCAAAATCGTGTTGAACCAAATATGTTCCTATAATAATATCTCCTACATCAAGTCCATCAGCAATTCCACCTGCAACACCGGTATTAATGATTATATCCGGCTTAAATGTATCAATTATGTATTGAGTATTAAGAGCAGCATTTACCTTACCAACGCCACTTTGTGCCAATATAATAAATTTATTGTTTATTGTTCCCGTAAATATTTTTAAATCGGCATAATTTTGTTCTTTTAAATCCGTTATTTCTTTTTTTATATCGTTTATTTCACAATCCATAGCACCGATTATTGCTATTTTAGATATAGTATTCATAATTCTTTTTCTCCGCTATTCAAACTTCTGTTATATCAACGACAAAATTTTAATTTACTTTTATTTTACAAAAAAAAGCAGGGAGAACAAAATTCTCCCTGCTTTTTAATTGTATTAAAAAAATTATTTTCTGTTTTTTTCTACTAAATCTTTATTTGCTGTAATTTTCAATTCTACTCTTCTGTTTTTTGCTTTTCCTTCATCTGTATCATTTGATGCTACAGGTTGGTTAGGACCATATCCTACATATGTTAAACCATATGTCTGTAATCCGTTAGCCAATATGTAATCATATACAGCTTTTGCTCTTTTTTCTGATAATGTTTGGTTGAATGCTTGAGTTCCGGTTGAATCCGTATGACCTTGAACTTGAATTATGTTTTCAGGATACTTTTTCAAAACTGTATTTAAATCAGTAAGAGTTTGTTTTGCTGCTGCAGACAATTCTGCACTACCTGTTGTGAACAAAATATCATTTTTCAATGTTACTTCAATTCCGTTTTCTGTTTTCTTAACATCTGCTATCTTTGCCAACTCTTTTGCTTGTTTATCATAATAGTTACCGATTAAACCGCCTGCTGCTGCTCCTGCCAATGCACCATAAATTGCACCTTCAGAAGATTTTCCACCGGTATTATTTGCAATTATTGCTCCTGCTGCTGCTCCTAACGCTGCTCCTGCTCCTGCTCCTATTGCTGTTCTTTTACCCGGGGTTGTACATGCACTAACCAATACTGCACAAACTAACAATGCTAATACTTTTTTCATCTTTTACAACTCTCCTTTTCTAAAATTATTTTCATAGATTTTATAATTTTATATACAAAATTTCAAACAAAATTTTTATTTAGAATTTTCCAAACATTTATTTGTCACATATTTATCAAACACATAATTATTTATTTCCCCACCAACCAAAATAATTATTGACGTAAAATAAAACCAAATCATAAGTATTGCAAATGCTGCAATGGAGCCATAAACTTTATTATAAGATCCAAAATTATTTATATATACAGAAAACAACCATGAACCTATTAACCAAAAAATTGTAAAAAAAACAGAACCGGGAATTATTGTTTTTATTTTTACTTTTTTAGCAGGTAAAACATAATAATTTATTGCGGCCAAAACAAAAATTAAAATAAAAGTTACCGGCCATCTCAACAACAAAATCAATTGAGATATTTCCAACGGAATAACTCTTACATACTTTGTAATTAAACTTAAAATAGATTGTCCGAAAACAATAAGGTTAACACTGAAAAACAAAAATATAACATAAACAAACACCATAATTATCGATAAAAATTTTGTATGTATAAAACCTCTT
>CAJOPF010000094.1 GCA_905236205.1 Candidatus Gastranaerophilales bacterium | reverse complement strand
TAAAGGTAACAGAGAAATGGTTTGCGGTATCGCAACAGATCCTCAATACGGTCCAATGATGATGTTCGGTTTAGGCGGTGTATTCATCGAAGTTATGAAAGACGTAACATTCAGAATTGCTCCATTAACTGACGTTGATGCGGAAGAAATGATTAAATCAGTAAAAGCATACAAATTATTGGAAGGTGCAAGAGGAACAAAACCTGCTGATATGAACCAAATCCAAGAAACAATGTTGAGGTTATCTCAATTAGTTTCAGACTACAAATTCATCGATGAATTAGATATTAACCCATTGTTAATTTCTGAAAAAACCGGTGAAGGTATTGCAGTAGACGGTCGTATCAAAGTTAGAATGGAAGAAGCAAAAGAAGCTTTAGGTTTAACTTGTGCAGCTTGCGGTTCTTGCAACTAATCTGAAATTTTCAGTACAAAAAGGCGGTTTTGCTTTTCTTTTAGCAAAACCGCCTTTTTATTATTTTAAAATCCAGTCTGCCAAAGGTCTTATTTCACCCATTTCGCCGTCAAAATTTTTAAGTATTTCATCAATATTCAAGTTTTCTTTTATTGGTTCAACTGAGAAAATACCGTTTTTGAACACTTTTGAATAATTAAGACCGTTATTTGAGCAATGCGGAACGTTAACAGTGCCGTTTTTTCTTAAATATGCAAGTCCATGAGTTCGGCATGTTAATCCTCTGTTTGTATAAACAGAACATAAGCCGTCAATTAGAAATGGACATTTGTACTCAAAGCGTTCGCCTTTAAAATTTTCTTTTTGTTTTCTTACAATTTCAATATTTTGTCTTATTTTTATTTTTATATTTTCGGGTAATTTTGCAAAACCTTCCATTAAATATCCCATTTCTATCCAAGAAAAAGGATATTCTCCAATTTCACAGCATGCGGAACATCCCTTATGACAATAGATATATTCAGAATTATCTTCAAAATATTTGTCTATTTTTTTTTGAAATTCTTTTATAAAAAGGTCATATTTTTTCAGCATACAAAAATGTTAGCATAAAACTTGATTAAAGGACATGTTTATTTTAAAATTAACTCGTATATGACAGACAAAAGGAGAAATTAAAATGTCAAGAAAACCTATTATTGCAGGTAACTGGAAAATGAACCTGTTGAAAGCACAAGCAAAAGAATTATTTGAAGGTATAAAAAGTTATGTAAGCCAATATACAGCGGTAGAATTACCAACAGTTGTAATTGCACCGGTATTTACATCATTATCTGCTGTTGAAGATGTAAAATGTGACTGTGGTTGCGGCGGTAAAAAAATATCCGTAGCTTGTCAAAATTGTCACTGGGAACAATCAGGTGCATATACAGGTGAAATTTCAGTAGAAATGGCAAAAGATGCAGGTTGTGATTATGTAATTATCGGTCACTCCGAAAGACGACAATATTTTTCTGAAACAGATGAAATGATAAATAAAAAAGCAAAAGCTATTCTTGCAGGCGGATTGTTACCGATTATCTGCTGCGGAGAAACTTTGGAACAAAGAGAAGCTGGTGTAACCGATTCTCATATCGCAAGCCAAATTAAGGCAGCTTTGGACGGAATTTCTTCAGAAGATGTTGCAAAATCAGTTATTGCTTACGAACCTATTTGGGCTATCGGAACAGGTAAAACTTGTGATGCTGTCGAAGCAAACAGAGTTATTGCAATGATAAGAAGTGTTGTAAAAGAAGTTGCAGGCGAAAAAGCAGCTGACGAAATCAGAATTTTATACGGCGGTTCTGTAAAACCAAGTACAATAGAAGAACAAATGAGACAGTCAGATATAGACGGAGCTTTGGTAGGTGGAGCTTCACTTAAAGCTGACAGCTTTAATGAAATTATTGCAAATACAATGAAAACGATGGTTTAATTTATAAAAAGGAGAACATAATGGCACAACAATTTTCACAACAAGTAAAAATCAGAACAGGATTATTTGTTTTTATAAAAGAAACTATGAATCCTATAGTTCTTTATTTTGACAACCCTCAAGCTGTATATGAAGAATTAAAACAAGCAATGAAATCAGCAACTCCTGTTTTGGTAGATAAACAAGCAAACGGACCTATTAAAAGATTATGTGTAATTTCTAACCAAATAAGAGGACTTGCTCTACAAGATGAACAATACCAATAAAATCTTAATAGATGATATTGAAAATGCCACTTCAAAAACTTTAGAAGTTGATTTTGATGATGTTATAGAGGATATTCCGTCAGCAAAAAACGTAAAGGCTCATCTGATTTTAAAATCTTTGGGTGATTTTATTGAAGTTAAAGGTTCTGTTCATGCTGATTTAACATTAGAATGTGATTTATGCTTGAAAGAATTTGAATATGTTTTGGATGAAGAAATAAACGAAACTTATGCAAAAAACAATCTAATGGAAGAATACGGTCAGGAAACAGAAATTAAAGACGGACAATTTGTTACTGATTTGAACGGCAGTGACGAAATAGATGTTTATGATTTATTGTATCAATCTGTAATATTAAATATACCAAATAAAAAAGTTTGTGGTATAAATTGTAATAAGGGTGTTTTTCAAACAGATGAAGAATTTGTAGAAGAAGATCCGCGTATGGAAGTTTTTAAGAATATAAAATTAGATAAATAGAAAGGTATAGAAAAATGGCAGT
>CAJOPF010000093.1 GCA_905236205.1 Candidatus Gastranaerophilales bacterium | reverse complement strand
GTCCACCACCACCA
Source organism: Candidatus Gastranaerophilales bacterium (assembly GCA_905236205.1). Taxonomy (GTDB): domain Bacteria; phylum Cyanobacteriota; class Vampirovibrionia; order Gastranaerophilales; family Gastranaerophilaceae; genus UBA6984. The sequence continues at coordinate 12,951 of CAJOPF010000093.1, read as the reverse complement.
AGCCCTTGCAAAATTCTTGCAATTAAAATCATTTCAATAGAATTTGAAATACCGCATAGAAGTGAAGAAATGGTAAATAAGCAAATACTACCGATAAAAAAGATTTTACGTCCGAATTTTTTGCAAAACCAGTCAACAGCAGTAATCATAATACCGCTAGAGATAATATAACTTGTCAATATCCACATTGATTCTTGTCGGCTTACGGAAAACGTTCCTGCCATGTGAGGAAGCGCTACATTTGCGATAGTTTGGTCAAGAACATACATAAACGCAGCAAAAATCGTCGGTATTGCAATCAACCAAGGACTTTTTGACGGTTTCCATTCATTATTTGCAACGGCTTGTGTCATTTTATTTTACTTTTACCTTTGGAATTACGCTCATTCCTGGGATAATATTGTATTCATTAGTATTGATTTCTTCGTCAAATACAATTTTTACAGGTATTCTTTGAACAATTTTTACAAAACTTCCAACTGCATTTTCAGGAGGAAATAAACTTGATTTTGCTCCTGACGCTCTTTGTATACTGTCTATTTTTCCTTTGAATACTTTGTTCGGATATGCATCAATTTTTATGTCAACAGGTTGTCCTTTTTTCATTTTGCCGACTTGATTTTCTTTAAAATTAGCAATTATCCAAACTTCATTCGGAACAATTGCAAATAGCGGTGAACCTGTTTGAACATAGGCTCCGACTTCAACTCTTTTACCCGAAACAGTGCCGTCTTGAGGAACATAAATTTTCGTGTATCCTAATTCAAGTTCGGCTTTATCTTTTAGAGCTTTTAGAACTTTTATATCAGCGTCGGCAACTTTGTTTTGATGCTCTGACATTACATTTTCATCCGCATTGACTAAATTTGCCTGTGAAGTTTGATATCTTGTTTCTGCCATATCTAGCTGTTGTTTTGATACTGCGCCTGTTTCATACAGCTTTTTATATCTTTCGTAATCTGCTTTTGCGTTTTCAATTGATATTTGTGCTGCATTGAAATTTGCTTTTGCTATTTTTTGTGCCGCCAAAGCTTTTTCATAAGATGCTCTTGCTTGATTTGCTTTTACAATGTAGTCGGCAGAATCAATCTCTGCAACCAAATCACCTGTTTTTACATGTTGATTATCTTGTATATAGACAGCTTTTATTTGTCCTGCAACTTTTGGCGCAACTTGTACCATGTGGTTTTCTATATACGCATCATCAGTTGTTTGAAATTGCAAATTGTATACTATTGCAACAATCAAAATCAACGTTAAAACTATTCCCGCAGGTATTAAAACATAACGCTTTTTTAGTCTTATATCTCTTTCTTGTTCTTCTTGCAGTTCTTTATTTTCCATTGTTTTCTCTTCTAAATTTTAAATTCAACCACTTCTGACAGAGCATTTTCAAGCTCGTTTAAGTTTTCAATCAATTCTTCCATTTTTTCTTCCGAAAATTTATCTAAAATTTTTTCAAATACCTGTGACATAATGTTAAACTGTTTGTCATAGAATTTTTTACCTAATGAGGTTATTTTTAAACTTCTTATTAAACGATTATTTTTAGTTCCGTTAATTCTTTTTACAAATCCTTTATCTTCCAAAGAGGTTATTATTCTGCCCGTTCTTACCCTGTCTCTTAGCATTAGTTTTGCCAAATCTCTTTGACAAATATTTGGATTGTTGATTATAAAATTCATAGCGGCAAATTCGTCGGATGTTAGATCAACGTTTCTGATTTCAAAAAAGTTTTTGCCCAGAGTTTGGATGTATATTGAAAGCTGTTCAATTTTATAGAAAACAGTTTTGCTGAAATCCTCAGGTACATTATGTTTTATTTTATTTTCCATTTCCACCCCTGTGTTACAAAAAATATTTGTTGCTTTTGTAACAGATGTATGTTATCATATTTTCGTAAAACTTGTCAAGTAGGTTAGGGAATATATGAAAATCAAAGATATTTTTGCTGTCGGGCTAATTTTTTCTTTTTTGAATATGAATATTTTGCCTGCTTTTGCAATAGATGAAACTAAGAAACAAACAAAAGAGCAAATTCAAAAACAAAAAATGCTTCAGCACAGAGTTAAGCGTAATAAAAAATACAGTGATGATTATAAATATGAGTATGTTAATTTGGATTTTTGGAAAAGTTTTAATGATGAAAATTTGAATAATTACATAACTCTTGCAATAAAAAATAATTATGATTTGAAGATAGCAACTTTAAATGTTGACGAATTTTATCAGGCAACAAAAATTCAACTTGCAAATGAATTACCACAGGCCGGACTTGCTTTTTCTCCTGCTTATGCAAAAGCCTTTGGTGCAAATGCAGATTGGATGTTGTCATTCCCTATGGTAATCAATTACGAAGCTGATATTTTCTTAAAAAATAGAGATAAGACAAGAAGTTCAAAAAAAATGTATGAAGGTTCTAAATTCGACGAAAGAGCCGCATATATATCAATAGTTTCTGCTGTCGGAGCGGTTTATTTCAATATAGTAAAGCTCAATGATATGGTTGCAACACAGGAAGAAATAGTTAATTTAAGAAAACAAATTTATGACATAATGCTTATAAGCAATAGAGAAGGTCTTGTTTCAACTTCAGATACGGTAAAAGCCAATAAATCCTATATCGCAGGCAGTTCTCAATTGATAGAGTACAAAAAAGAGAGAGCAAAATTATTGAATAAGCTTGCTGTTTTGATTGGTGATACTCCTGAAAATATCGATAATTACAAATTCTCTAAATTATCTGATATTACTTATACAAAAAAAATCCCGACAGAAATACCTTCTGAAATAATTGTAAACAGACCTGATTATTTAAAATCAGAGAAAATGCTTGAAAAATCAGGTATTGATATAAGAGTTGCCAAAAAGGAATTTTTACCTTCAATCAATCTTTCAGGACTTGCAATGTTTATGAGTCAGGCGGGTGGCGGTGGTTTATTTAACACAAGGAACGGTCTTTATGCTCTTGCCGCAGCTGCTATGTTGCCTGTGTTTACGGGTGGTCAGAGAATTGCAAATCTTAAAATGAAGAAAGTTCAATATGATAAAATGCTGGAAAATTATCATAAAACTAATTTAACAGCTATTCAGGAAGTTAATGATGCTCTTACAACCGTTCAGCGTGACAGCGAAAAATTAAGCGAACATAAAAAACAGCTGAAACTGGAAACAGAAGATTTCAGTTTCACTCAGCAACGTTACGATGCGGGTATAATCTCAAAACTTGATTTAGTGCAAATGAAAGAAAATTTGTTAACGGTAAATCAGATGGTTGTTAACACAACAGCTGACTGCTACGTTGATTACATAAGTTTATACAAAGCAACGGGCAGTAAAATTTAGTTAAAACTGATTATTTCGTTGAATATTTTTATTGCAAATTTATCTGTCATTGCAGATATGAAGTGGATAATGGCTTTTCTGTACATTTGTTGTGATTTATAATCATAAACAATTTTATTTACCCACTTATTTTTTGCGCGTTCCTCTAAATCTATTTCAGAGTACCTTATTAACCATCTTTTGAAATAAGTTGTAAGCGTAGGATAAAGTCTTTTTTCCGAATCTATCGCTGATAATATATCGTCGCAGAAATATGTATCCAATTTTTCAAATATTGTTTCTAAAACTAACGTTGCATACTTTTTAAACGGCTGCAATCTTGCGTGACCGCAAATATTTTCAGTGTTATATTCCTTTATCAATCGCATCATTTCAAAAGAACTGTCCGTAAACTTTAAACCTTCTTCGGGGTTAGAATTTTGGCACAAATCTTGTACAAAATGATATGAAATTAATTTAGGACTAATTTCGTGTATTTGTTCATTAGGAAATAATTTTTGTATAATTTGTTTAATTTCTTCTAATTGACTTTTTGTAAAAATATTGTATATAAGGGCATCTTCAATATCACGCCCCAAATATGCGATTGTATCGGATAATTTTACCACACAACCTTCGTAAGTAAACGGCATTACGTGGCTTGCATATTGTATATCTCTGAGATCACAAAATTCGTCTCTTGGTTTTAAAACTTTGTCATTAACTTCGCCACAGTGGCAAACAATACCGTCACGTACTGCATATGTTAAATTTAGATTTTTCATATTACCTTTGTAATCAGGTAGTAATTCCAGATTATCAACAAAATTGAGACTGTTTCCTTCGTGCCAAAATCTTACGCAAATGTCAAGACGTTTAACAATGTCATTTAAAATATGTTCTCCATGGTGGCCGAATGGTGCGTGTCCAAGGTCGTGACCTATGGCTATTGCGTTTACAAGATCGTGGTTTAAGTTTAAATTTTTTGCAATCATTTCCGCAAGTGCAGCAACATGAGTAACATGTTCAATTCTTGTACAAATATGGTCGTTCTCTGTTGCAAAGAATACTTGCGTTTTGTTTTTCATTCTACGGTATGCATTACAATTTAAAAGTCTGTGTTCATCCCTTTCAAAAGGTGTTCTGGACTCAAAATCAGTTACGTACATATCGTATAATCTTGAGACCGCTTGTTCGTATTTAGGGTTGTTTTCTGTCATTGCAACTGATGAAAAATCAGCTGATGTTTTTCTTTTTGATGTATTTCTTGTCATAATATAATAATTTTACATATTTTTTGAAAATAAAAATAATCTGTTTATATGATTTTTAGAGTATAATTAACAAAAAGGAGTTATCATGCAAAAATTAGAATTTAAAGTTGACAAAGAAAAATGTATAAAATGCGGATTATGCGCGAATGATTGTATTACCCGTATAATAAAAACAGATGGCGACGGATTTCCTTGTGTGAGTGATGAGTCAAATTGCATAGGCTGTCAGCATTGTCTTGCAATTTGTCCAAGAGGTGCCGTTTCAGTTTTTGGTAAAAATCCTGAAGATTCCGACGATATTCAAAATAAAATTTCTCACGAACAACTTGAAAATCTGATAAAAGCTCGCAGAAGCTGCAGAAGTTTTAAGCAGGAAAATGTTGATAAAGAAACTTTGAAAAAACTGAAAAATATTCTTAATTGGGTGCCGACAGGTGTAAATTTCAGAGATTTGCATTTTGCTGTCGTTGAAGATATGGATAAAATGAAAGTTTTAAAAGAAAAATTGTACAAAGTTTTAAAGTTTTTATTAAAAATTATCCCGTTAAAAACTAAATTAGAACCTTATAAGAAAGCTATTTTAAATGGTGAAGATATTGTATTTAGAAATGCTCCTCATATGATTATTGTTTCTGCAAATAAAAATGCTCCATGCAAAGAAGTTGATCCTATTATTGCATTGAGCTATTTTGAACTTTATGCTCAATCATTAGGCTTAGGTACGTTATGGTGCGGTATAGCTTCTAAAACATTAACGTTAAGCAAAGATGTTATGAAAGAATTTAAAATTCCAAAAAATCACAAACTTGCTTATGTAATGCTGTTTGGTTGGCCAAAAATTGCTTACCAACGTACAGTTCAACCAGATAAGTATGAAATTACGGAAATATAATGGTAAAAAAAATTGTTAATATAAAATTTTGTTTTATATTTCTTTTTTTGGGGCTTGCAATATTTTTTTGTAAAAATATTGCGAGCGGTTTTGATTTGTTGCCCGGAGATAACATAGATTCAAGGTATATCAACTATATTTTTGAACATTTTTGGTTATGGTTTAATCAAATTGAACCGCACAAAAGTCTTTGGGATATGCCTTGTCTTTATCCTGCAAAAAATACTCTTGCCTATTCCGATGTATTATTTGGTTTAAGTATTTTTTACATACCGATAAGGTTTTTTACAAATGCTTATAATTCCTTTTTGATAACAGTCTTAATTGCTTGTATAATGAACTTTTTGACATTTTATTTTCTGCTTAAAAACTGTTTTAAGTTCAAAGATTTGTCAAGTTCAGCGGGCGCTTTTTTCTACGCTTTTTCAGTTATAAGATATGCACAAATGTGCCATGTGCAGCTTTTATCTCAGTTTTATACAATTTTGGCTTTAATTTGTTTCTTAAAGTCCAAAAATTATAAGTATTTATCTTTTATCGGTTGTATATTTTTTGCCCTGCAATTCTATACAAGTTTTTATTTAGGGTGGTTTATAGTATTTGCAGGTATTATACTTACAATAGCGGCTGTATGTTTCAAAAATGAACGTAATATTTTATTTGAATTTTTAAAAAATAATTACAAGTATATTTTTCTGAACCTTTGTTTTACTTTTTTAATTTTGTTGCCACTGGCGGTACATTACTTAAACGTTGGAGTAACAAAATATCCGTTTGATTTAGTTTTATCGCTTGCGCCGCCTTTAAAAAATTACTTTATAAATCAGAGTTTGTTAGATAATTTCTTGTTTTTCAAATTTGAGAATTTGGATGTTGAAAATATATACGGAATTGGTATATTCACTACGTTACTAATCTTGTTGGAACTTTGCGGCATACAAAAGTTTAAAAAGTTAGCAATTGTGCTCATAATTGTGATATTTGCAACAGTTAATATTATTTATCTGCAAAAATTGATTTACGATTATTTCCCTGCGGGTGGTGCTATCAGGGCTTTAGGACGATTTGTAAATATTCTGTGTCCTTTATTTGCCTTTATTTTAGCCAATTTAGTCGAACGAATTAATAAAAATGCGTTAAAAACATTTGTTATTTTATTGCTTATAATTGAACAAATCCCTGCTCAGTCGTTATTTTTATACAGTAAAAAAGAGGCACTGCATGATATAGCAAAATATGATATACCGAAAACTTGTAGTGTTATATTCTTAAACTACTCCAAAGTCTCTCCCGATAACAGCTATTTACTCGATAAAACGGAAATAGATGCCGTTTGGCTTGCTTTAACGCACAAAATTTACACTGTAAACGGATGTGTGTCTGTTCCGATGAAAAGAGTTCCTGTAAAATTGCAGCCTGAGTGTGTTATAAATTTAAAAAATTGAATTTTTATTTTGTGATAAAATAGATTTATGCGGAAGTTATTTTTATTTATTACTGTAATATTTTTGTGTTCAGTCAGAGCAATTGCAATAGAGGACTGCGGATGCGAACATCATCACCATTCGACAAAAAATGTTGAAATAAAAAAGGGTTCGATTCTTGATGTGAGGGATTGTATTGCGATTGGCGTAAAAAACAGCCCTGTAATCAAGGAATTCGCTCACAGATTAGAAATTGCAAAAAGTAATGTAGGTATTGCAAAATCCGCTTATTTTCCTGAGTTTGGTGTTGGCGCAGGGTACAGGCAGGAGTTTAATTCTAACAGCATTGATTATGCAAGAAATTATCGTGAATTACCTGCTGTTGGTGTTGCTCTTAATAAAATGATTTGGGATTTTGGTAGAACAACGGCGAATGTCAAAATGGAAGAATTTTTGAAAATAGCGGCAGAATATGAGTTTGAAGATACTGTTTGCAAAACTGTTTTCAATATAAAATTAGCTTATTATAATTTATTGAAAGAAATAGCGTATGAGCAAGCTCTTAAAACAAATTTAGAACTTCAGCAGGAGTTGATAAAAGAAATAAAAAAACTTGTTGCATCAGGTAAAAAGAATAATGCGGATTTAATAAATGCTCAGGTTGAACTTTTAAAGATAAAAGCCGAATTGGTAAAATCAGGTGCAGAATGTAAAAATTCACAAGAAAACTTGAGTAATGCAATATATTTAAAAAATGCTCCCGATTATTCTATATATGATACACAGTCTTTTATTTACAGTCCTGCAGGTCAAAAAACTTTTAAAAATGTTTATTTGTCTAAAACTCCTAAAATTGCTAACGACGATACTATTTTCCAATATCCTGATTTTACATACAACAAGGCTGTTGAAATTGCATACAATAACAGTCCCGATATAAAAGCCCTTGTTGCTGTTCGCAATTCTTTTGAACAAGCACTTATTTCCGTAAAAAAGAGTTATTATCCGAGTTTGAATGCGGGTGTGGGGTATGATTTTGTAAATTCAAATTTGTTTAGCAATAACGGTCTGAATGTTGCAGTTACGATAGATGCTTCCATCAACGCTATGAAACAAAAGTATGACGTAAAGAGTGCAAAATCGCAATTGGCACTTGCAGATACAGAAATAGAAACTTTTAAAGACGATTTATATTTTACTGTGCGGAAATGTCTTAACGATGTAAAAGCGTCGCATGATAATTTGGCTGTTTATAAAGATAAAATGGTTGCCGCTGCTGAAAATTTTGATTTAACTTTTAATAACTATAAATCTGATAAAATGAATCAGTTGGAGTTGGAACATTCTCGTGAAGAGTATTTTAATTCTTTAAAAGATTATATAAATTCTCAGTTTGATTACAATATATCTCTGATAAAACTTGAAATGGCTATGCATGAACATTTGATAGATTACCACGATGATGCAGAACATGCTGCAGATTTTCATGAAGGAGATGAGAGTGATACATTAAGTAAATTGATAAAATGTAATAAAAAACATAAGCCATAAGGATTGTGAATGTTTAAGAAAAATATAAGTTGTTTAGAAAAGGTTAATAAGCTGCTTGCTGAAAAAATAAAGAAAAGACAATTAAAAGAGACAAATAAAAGTATAAGCGCATTAAAAAATGAAAAAGGCGAGTATATTTTAGTCCGCAATAACAAATATATCGACGATACTCCAAGTCCTGCAGAAGCGGCAAAAGAAGTGTATTCGCAAAATATAAAAAATCCTGTAAGCAGATATGATTTTATCGTAGTATTCGGATTAGGACTGGGCAATTTGCTTGATTATACGCATAACAAATCCGTTTCAAAAATTATCGTATACGAACAAGATATAAATATTTTGAGATTTACTTTTGAATATGTTGATTTAACTAAGTATTTTGCCGACGGGCGCTTATATATAACCGATAATATTCAGGATTGTGTGAATTATATTGGTGAAAAATATCTGCTTGAAGATAAAATTGAATTTGTTTATCTTAAAAATTATCTTATGCAACATTCAAGCGAGTTTACTGTATTAACGGAAAAAATATACGAGGTTTGTCAAGCAAAGATTATAGACTTAAACACAACAAAAGTTCTTTCAAAATCATGGGTAAAAAACGAATTAGCAAATGTTCTTCCGCACAAAGTCTTTTATCCGATAAATATTTTGAAAAATAAATTCTTTGGCAAATCGGCTCTTGTTGTCGGTGCAGGTCCTTCTTTAAAGGATAATATTGAAAAAATAAAAGAAAACAGAGATAAATTCGTAATCTTTGCGGTTCACAGAACTGTTGATACGCTTGTGAATAACGGTATTATCCCTGATTTTTGTGTTGTTGTTGATGCAAAATGGCTTGATTATTATCTAAAACCTGAAAACACAGCTCTTAAAGATATTACTTTTATCGCAGACATAAAGGCTGACAAATATTTGCACAATTTACCGCACAAAAACTTTTTTCTGTATTGTTCAAAAAATAACATAATAAGCGATAAATTAAAATTAAAACTTTCTGATGATATTGAACTTTTGGAAACAGGCGGAACGAGTACAATATGTGCATACAGATGTGCGGCCTATTTGGGCTTTAAAAATATTGTATTTGCGGGAATTGATTTGGCATTTAAAGATGATACAGCATATTGTGACGGAAAAATTGTTGCTGCAAATAATGCCCATTCCGTAAAAATTCAAAATTTAGTTTGTGAAACTACAAAAATCAAATCAATTACAGGTGAGTACGTTCAAACAAGGGTTGATTATGCAAACTTTGTTAAACAATTTGAAACGATTTTTGCTAAGGATAAAGTCTCTAATTTGTATAATCTTACAACCTTTGGAGCTTTTATTTCGGGAATGATTTATAAGCAAATGGATGAGATTGTTTCAAATCTGAATAACGAAACCGTAAAAAGTGATGAAATTATAGATGTGGCAATATCGGATAATGCAGAAATTCCGAAAAAATTTGAAGATGTAGCTATTCAAATTCTTGAACAGGAAAAAACAAAAATCAAACCGATAACAACTCTCATTGAGGAATGGTTTGAAATGTATTCTGAGCATCCTTCGTTTTTTGAATATGCGACAAATATTGTTACCAAAATAACTTCAACGATGATTTTGCAGGATTGTATTCAAATTGAACTTATTAAGTTTTCAAAATTGGTTACATCAAAAGATAATGCTCAGAAAAAAATATTTATAACAGAGTTATTTAATACAATTTTGGATTACTATAAATATTTAGATAACTTAATATAACTTGAAAAGACTGTTTCTTTGTGTTATAAACCTTACTATGAAAGATATTAAGAACTTACTAAAAGATGCAGTTGATAAAATAAAATCTGCAGTGGAAAAAGAAGATATTCCGTTAGCGGAAGCGTATGCACAAATGGATGCAGACTTGGAAGAAGCAGAAAAAGCTTATGGCAAGCCTTTGTTTCCGACTGACGATGAACAAATTTCTGTGGATGAACACTATATGAAAATTTTAGGATTTAAAGATGATGCAGAACTTACTCTGGATGATATAAGAGCAAGATATGAAAGTTTGCTTGAAAAATATAATCCGGAAAATTTTGCAGATGATAAAGAAAAACAGATAAAAGCCGCAAAGAAGATTAGTATGATAAATAAAGCATACGAATATTTTGCAGAAAAATATGAAGAAAGTGAGCAATAAATGAACCTTTTCCAAAAATTATTTAAAGTTATTCAATCATTTTTACACGCATTTGTAAACCACATTCAAGATCCTATTTTAATGGCAGAACAAGCTATAAGAGATTTAAAAAAGGATTATGACTTGAGTATGAAAGGACTTGCTGAAATAAAATCCTTGGCAATAGATACTCAAAATAAAATTGCAGAACAAACAGAAATTGCAAAAGACTATGAAATGAAAGCTCTTACTCTTTTACAAAAGGCTCAAGCAGGTGATTTGAGTCAGGCTGATGCTGACAGATTAGCTTCTGAAGCTTTAAAGAAAAAACAAACTGCTGTTGAAAATATTAAAAAATATACACTGGATGTTAAGAACTACAACGGTATGGCAGAAAAAATGGAAAGTAAAATTGCCAATTTGAAAGAGCAAATTCAAAATTGGGAAGGTGAAGTTCAAACTTTGAAAGCTCGTCACAAAGTTGCTGTTACATCAAGAAAAATTAGTAAACAAATGGTTTCTATGAGTGATAACAATGCTCAAGCTCTTTTGGAAAATATGAAAGAAAAAGTACAAAAAGAAGAATCTATGGCTCAGGCTTATGAAGAAATGACAACTATTGAAACCGATATTGATAAAGAAATAAATGCCGCAATAGGTACAACTTATTCTGATGAAGTTCAACAATCTTTATTGGAATTGAAAAAACAAGTTACACCAAAATATCTGATTGAACAAAAAGATATTGAAATGGAAAATAATTAACAGGTAAAGTAAGGAAATTTTAACATGTATGTAGCTATTTACGGAATAATTATTTTAGTTATTGTTGCAATGAGTATTCCTATGTCCACAGGCTTTTTGGCAGCTCTTGGTTTAATCGCAGCTGTAATTCTTATAATCACTTTGGCAAAAAGAAATTTTGATTTAAAGCAAAATATGACTAAGTACCCTGAAGATTTAAGGATTATTCAAAATGTCAAAGAAGGCGGAGTTATTAAAATAGCTAATCTTGATGAATACGATACGGATTTGGAATTGAAAGTTATTGGCAGAAACCTTTATATGGAAGGTGATTACAGCTGGTATGAACTTGAATGTGTCAGAAATGACGGCGAAAAAGTTTGGGTAGATGTTGATGACGATGATAGTTTAGTTGTTTCTGTTGTATTGAAAAAACTTACAAAAAGTGATTTAAAATTTTCTTCATCGCTGAGTAATATTGACGAAGAAGAATGCGGTTCTGTTAATTACAACGGAACTTCTTATCACTACATTGATTCGGGTGATGCTAAATTCTATAAACATTGTGATGATGCAAAAGTAGAAAATTTATACTATTGGGATTTCAAGTCTGCAAGCGGAAGATATTTGGTTTCTGTTGAAGACTGGAAAGGTGGTGACGGTAAACACGATTATGTGTACTACTATTCACAAATAGTAACACCTATGTCAATTACGGTATATTCAACACACAGTGAGGAACAAAGATAATGAAATATTCAATTTTAACAAGCCTTATATACATCGTGGTATCATGTTTAATGCTTATTTTTGGCAAATGGTTATTTACTAAATGTATAAAATATGATATGTATGGCGAAATAAAAAAAGGAAATGTTACTGCAGTTATTCCGTATTGTGGGTTTTTGTTCGGTAATGTTGCCGTTTTAATAGGGGCATTTGTCGGGGATTCTTCATTGTCTTTCAAAGCTGATTTACTATATTACGTTGTATATGCTGTTTTAGGCATTATTTTAATGCTTTTTTCAGGTTATATTGTTGAAAAAGCCATTTTACATAAATTCGATAATGTTGCAGAAATAGTAAGAGACAGAAACATCGGAACTGCTGCAGTGCACTTTGGAATTTACGTCGCATCAGGTTTGATAATTTCCGCTTGCGTTACGGGTGAAACCCTTGCAACTCATGGCAAGATATACGGTCTTGTTTCGTCTATTGTTTATTATTTGCTTGGAATGTTATTTTTAATTTTATTTGCAAAAATATATGATAAATTGACTCCATATTCACTTTTGGGTGAAATAGAAGAAGATAATGTTGCAGTAGGCGTTTCTTTCGCGGGTAATATTATTGCAATAGGTTTAATTTTAATGCGTGCAACTATTGGTGATGTAGGCACTTGGCAGCATGGTTTATTGTTATATTTTATTGATTTAACAGCAATCGTACTTTTACTTCCAAGTATTGCATTTATTTTAGACAGAATGGTTGTAAAAGCTATAAACATAAAGCAGGAAATAAAAGATAATAATATAGCTGCAGGATTAGGCGAGGCTTTTGTTATAATCGGTTTCGCACTTTTAATTT
>CAJOPF010000092.1 GCA_905236205.1 Candidatus Gastranaerophilales bacterium | reverse complement strand
TTTTCTTTAGGTATTGTGTAAGGTTCATTTATATTGTATCCCTTTTTACCCATATCAATTACTAAAGTTCTATGTTGCCACTCTGTTATCAAATTTAATGTTTTTAACCTATAGACAACTGCAGCCAAAGAAACTAACCAATAATGTTTCAAATCAATTAAATTTTTATATGTTGGTAATTTAGGAGCTTTGGCAAGCATGCTTGCTTTAGGCATTAAAAATTCTGATGCAAATCTATTAGCCTCGGCTTCAGCTTCTCTGCTTCTTGGAACTCCATGTTTGTGTAAAACCAGATGACCTAACTCATGTGCCGCATCAAAGCGACTCCTTTCTGCGGATTTGAATGTATTTAGAAGTATAAATGGTGTTCCTTCATTCCAAATTGAAAAAGCATCTACACTTTTATAATCTTCAGCAATAAAATATACCCTTATTCCTTTTGATTCAAGTAAATGTATCATATTTGAAATAGGTTTTTCTCCGAGAAACCATATTTGTCTTAGGTACATGGCTGCCGACTCTGGAGTTTCGTTTCGTAAATCAGGAAGTTCATGTATAGGTAATTCAAAGTTTTTTTCAATCCAATTGTTTACTTCAAATGCCAAAGCACCAGATGCCAATGCGGAATCTCTTTGGGAGGCAGTCATTTTAGAAAGAGCACGAAAACTAGCACTTTCCAATGAAACAAATGAAACTTTATCTCTGTTAAAGAAATTGACTGGGAAATTTAATACTTGTGATAGTTTTAATAAAGTTTTTTCACTTGGTATTTCTTGAACAGTTTCACTTTCAAAATTACTTATAGATTGTGCCGTAACACCTATTAATTCTGCCAATTTTTTTTTACTATACCCACGCTTTTGTCTGGCTAATGCCAATCTCGATGGTGTAAACATGATAAAACCTTCTTTAAATTTGTTTTCTTATGACTGGAATATCAATGAAATCTTCGTCTACAGGTTCTTCCGTATTTAACGCAATATTTTCAAATTCATATGGCTTTATAATTATTCTTTCTTCCCACGCAACGATTCTTCCTCTTACTATAGACGCAGGTTTTGATAGTTCCATTCTTAATTCTTTATCGTCATTATAGAATAATAATACATAAGTTTCAAAATTGTCATCATTTATTTGGACGGGAAACCCTTCAAAAAGGGAACCCTGTTGATTCTTTTCAATTAACTGAATCATATTTATTCCCTTTGGATTTCTATTGCTAGCCGGTTGGTTAATATTACCTGTAGCTGCATTACCTGAGGATGGAATTATTCTAATAGTTTTATCTGAGGATATAATACCCTCTAAACCTCCGTATTCATATTTCTCCCAGTTGCTTCCGCAAAAGCATTCTCTTAAAGCCTTGACAGTCCCATCCCACTGAATAAATCCAGGGCCGCCTTTTGTGTTGTAGCAAGTGCAGTTTGCTCGAGACAAAAAGCCTTGAAGACATGATTGAGTAAGTCCTTCAGAACTTAATTTCATGCATTGCAACTTGTGTTCAGCATTATATTCTGTTAATATTGTTCTAGTATTTATATCTTTCATAGAAAATTTCCTTTCTGCTAATACTTATAATTTTTATACCTCATATGAGGGAGAAAAACAATAAGTTTGTTTGGAAATTTTACATTTTTTAATACTTAATTTGTCGGTTTATCCATTCCATAATTACGGAAACAAGGTGTTCTTGTTCGGATTTGGTTAGTTCTCTGTGTTGGGGGATTTTGTGCCATTTTTCAATACAGCCGCGGCAGCAAGTTGCGGTTGCGTGTTGAGCAATAAACACAGGGTGTCCTCGCATCGGAGTTTGTTTACCTTCGTTAACAGGTTTTTCTGTAGCAACTCTATACCTAATAAAATCACAGGCATGAGAACGAATTTTATCAAGCCCTTTGTCCTTGATATACTCAAGATCTTTTGCCCGGAGCTTAAATCTGCTCCTAAATTTTGATTTTGCTAATCTGTTTAAAATCTCCATATTTTAATCCGAAAATAATTCATTAATCTTGCAGTTTGCGGCGTCACTTTGCTTTGACATCATCTCTAGTGATTTATCTATATATCCTCTTAGGCCATCGCCAGGACTTAAAGTACAACCCATACAGCCATATACATTATTGCAACGAGAACATTTTGTTTTGACAATGTCATAAATCGCTTTTAAATGTTCAACTATTTTTTCATCTTCTTGTTTTCGTATTTCTTCAATATTTATAGTAAGTCTCTTATAAATTTCAATAATT
>CAJOPF010000091.1 GCA_905236205.1 Candidatus Gastranaerophilales bacterium | reverse complement strand
TTTTATACATTTGCATTTATCACAAATTTTTTTTACTGAACTTCTAACTTTCATTTTTGTACCTTTCTTTTTTATTTTAATCTGAATGTAATTCTGCCTCTTGTTAAGTCGTATGGTGTCATTTCGACTTTAACTTTATCTCCCGGAAGTATTCTTATAAAATTCTTTCTTATCTTTCCGGAAATATGCGCCAGAATCTCATGCCCGTTTTCAAGTTCTACTCTGAACATTGCATTCGGCATAGATTCAAGAATTGTTCCTTCTAATTCTATTACGTCTTTTGACATAGTATTCCTTTTCTAACCAGTGTGTTATTTTATAATATTTGCTGAAAAAATCTTTGCAAGCCTTTTAAATAAGATTTTTTAACAGAAAAAAGTATATAAAAACTGATTGTTTTAATAAAAACACCACTCTTTCAAGTCAAAAGCTATCTTGCAAAATACAAATTATTATTAAATTTTACGGACAATTGTAAACAATTGTAAACTATTTTTATGTTTTTATTTTTTAATAAACAAACGCCTACTGCAAAACAGCTACATACGCGTCTAATTCTGATATTCTCAACTCCAGACTTTGTTTTAGCTGTTTGCAATCTTCTTCTATTGAATGAATTTTTTGAGAAGAATATTTTTTTAAAATTGGAGAAGGTTTTAATTCATCAAATATTCTGAATTTTATATTTTTTATTTTTGAATAAAAAACTTCATCTATTTTTGGCTTAACTTCACATAAAACTGAATATAGCTCACACATTTCAAATTTTGCACTTTGAACATTCTTTTTGTGCAGACTTTCAACAATTATTTCCACACTATTTAACATTTGCTTGTAGTCATTGATTAAATTTTGTTTTTTTACTGGCAAAACATTTTTAAAATAATGCATAGTTTGTTCATACCCTAAAGTAATGAGTTCTTGCCTGTTTTTTGAAGACATATTAAAATCAACAATTATGACATCACCGGTGTTGATGGTTACGTAATCATATTTATCACATTGACCGTACATTTCAACGACGTTTTTCGTTGCAATAGAAGTTACACAGCTGTATACTGTATTCAGATAGTCTATCGGATTTTTTCCGTTTTTATCATAATTTCCTTCGAGGCGAAATTCTAAAATTCTGTTTTCCGAGTTTTTAAGAGTATTTGAGAGTTTCCACAAAGGCCAGCTTTTTTGCAAATCACCGTCAACAAGCTCTGTATTTTCATATTTAACTGCTGTCATAAGCCCGGGCATACTTGACGAAATTCTTATAGCTGTTGCGACTTCAAAATTCGGGGTATTTTGTTTTGAAAATTCTTTGCATTTAAAATTTGTTAAATCAGTTGTAATAATAACCAAATCTTTGTCCAAGTCCTTAAATTTAACCGTAGGATTGTTACCTTTTTTGTAATCTGCTCCATAAAATTTCTTCTCTATCATTTCACGTATCCACTCAAGAAAAACTTCCCCTTTTGATAGAGCAAAAGCATTACCAAAACCAAAATGAATATCCCGAAACAAATCAAAATTGATTTTTAAAAAGATTTCTTCAATTTCTGCAGAATTATACCCCGCAGCCAAAAGTCCCGCAAATATTGCACCAACAGAAGAACCTGAAACAGAATCAGGAACAATACCTAATTCATCCAATGCGTGTAAAGCTCCTACATAAGAAACTCCTCTGATAGCACCACCGCCAAAAATACACGTATAACGTTCTTTAATCTTTGTGTTGCTGTTTTCCTCTTTTGTTAATTTCGTCAACATTTATCGCATTTGGTCCTTTAAAAGTTATATCTGTATTTAATATCGTTTTTTTATAATATTTTAAATCGCCACTTGGAGGACTGTAATTTTTTCTATAAATTTTAGCATTTATAAAAACACCATAATTTATACCATCAAAAGCTAAGCGCCAATCGTCCGACTTTGATAAAAGATTATACAGACGTTTATAACCTGTTTCCAAAATAATTATATCGGGCTTGTAATTTTCAAGAATATAAAAAGCATTATCCCCGCCCTTTAGAGCAAAAAAAGCATCCAGATAATATAGCAAATCATCATTATAGACTTCTTCGTATCTTCCGTCCATATATATAGTATTTTGCGGATATAATTTATATGCTGCAAAACTTCCTATTCCAAAATTAGTCAGCAATTTACCCTCAATATGATTCTTTCTTAAAAATTCCACTTCCATTACAGGATAAGCATTGTAATTAACTAGCGGACGATAATCCTTTATTGAAATTGCCAAAATTGAATAACATGTTAAAAAGACAATAAGAGAAGGCATTGACCATTTTGGAAAATTAAAATTTTTAAATGCGTTTAAAAAATCCTCATAACAGAAAACTGTTCCCGTTAGCACAAAAAACGGCATCATTTTAACGTGTTTTATTGCCATAAACAACGTAACCAATAAAACTATGAACTTTGTTTTATCTAATGATTTATAACTTATGTTGCTGTTTTTAACCTTCAAAAATTCTACAATAACATACAATAACGCCATCACTTTAAAAGTCATAAACATTTTGTAATTATATTTTGTAAAAATATGCCACCACTCAACGACATGAACTCTCTTCATTGATACGGCTTTTATCAAAAAAGTTACAAAATCCGGACCATACGGATTTATAAATAGCATTAAAGGACAAACCAGTGATGTTATAAGTAAATACTTAAACGGTTTTTTATTTAATGCTTCGCCCAATGTATACATTGCAAGCAAACCTAAACCCGAAACAACTCCGCCATGCATATTTCCCCAAATTAAAAACATAAACGGAAACAGCAGCAGTAGTTTGTAACTATTGTTTTTCCTTATATATTCGAGCATATACAGCTCTATCATAAAAAATAAAAACGTAAAAGAATGGCACCTTACCAAAGATGAATATGTAACCATAAAGCAGTTAAGAACCAAGAAGTATATCAGAACATTCTTGTAACCGCACGTATTTTGGTATCTTAATTTTATTGCTTTCACAAGTACAAACATCGTCAAAAATATCAAAATAACTTGTAAAAACATTAAACCCAAATGTCCAAAATGTTCTTTAAACAAATAGAAAATAACACTTGAGCCCCATTCATGGTCATACCACTCGTGAGTCGGAGTATATGATAAAAAATCATATTTTAATATATGTCCTGTTTGCACAATTGCCATACCTGCAATTAACCTTGCCCACAAATCATAATCATAATTTGCGGATTTTATTGCAACAGAAGCACATAATAAGAAAAGTAAAATATAAAAACCTATTGTTTGAAAAGTTTTATTTTGAAACAGTTTAATCATAAATTCATTATACCATAAAATCTTTAAGGCAAAGGATCATACCCTCCCGGATTAAGAGGATGGCATTTGCAAATTCTTTTTATACCCAGCCAAAGACCTTTTATAACCCCGTATTTTATCAACGCCTGCTTCATATACTCAGAACAAGTCGGAGTAAAACGACATACAGGTGGAGTAAATTTTGAGAAAAATTGATAAATTTTAATTAACAAAAGAATAAATTTTTTAATCATATTTCACTATTGAGGCATATAACTTTCACCGATTGTATCTACGGCTTCGACCTTAATATCCGTAATCAATTCAGAATAAGAAATAACAACAATTGTCGGAATATGACGTTCAAGTAATTGGAACAGAGGTAATCTTATTCTTGGAGAACAAAGAATTACAGGCTGTTTACCAATATTTTGGTGAGCATTCATCAGTGTTGATGCGGACGTTTCAATCAATTCCTGAACCTGCATTGGATTTAACAAGAACATTGTACCAAGCTCAGTTCTTTGACAACTGTCATCAAGAACTTTTTCCCACTCAGGAGAAAGAGTTAATGCATAAAGAACTTTATCTTCCTGAACATTTGTCAAACAAATTTGTCGTCCCAAAGCCGCCCTCAAACGTTCTGACAAAATATCGGGTTCTTTTGAAAACCGAGCGTAATCACAAAGACGTTCAAAGATAAAGATAATATCCTTGATTGAAACTTTTTCTCTGATTAAGTTTACAAAGATTTTTCTTAAATCACTTGTAGAAATAATTGTAGGAACAAGGTCGTTTACAAGAGTAGGGTCTTGAGAACGAACCAATTCCATTAGTTTTAACACGTCTGTTTTAGTCATAATGTCATCAACGTGTTTTCTTGTAATTTCTTGCAAGTGAGTAATTACAACGTCTGTTGCATCAACAGCTGTAACCGCTTTGGTAGTTTTAGCATCTTCTTCAGATACCCAGTATGCTTGTGTTTGATAAGTAGGGTCAACACCGATTATCGCATCATCAGGAACTTCAGAACGGACAGAATCCCATTGGTCAGCAATAACCATATATTTACCAGGATATACAAAACCTGTTGAAACAGTATTACCACGAATTGCGATTAAATATTCATTTGCTTCCAACGCAGACGAATCCATAATTCTTATGTTAGGCAAAATGTAACCCAATTCATCCGTAACACGTTGTCTTAAGGCAGCAATTTTTGCAAGCAATTGACCTTCCTGATCAGGATCGGCAATACAGAGCAAACCTGCACCAACTTGCAGACTCAATACGTCAACACCCAATCTTTCGTACATTCTGTTAGGGTTAACCAAGTCTTGCATGTTCTGACGAACACTTTCCAATTGTCCCAATTGAGATTGAACATCGGCATTAACCAAAGTAGACAAGCCCGTAACCGCTAAAATTGAAGCAAATAAAATAAACGGAAACCAAGGCAAACCAGTAATAGGACTTGATAAAGCAATTAAAATTAAGAAACCTGCTGCTAAAAACAACGAATTTGGTTTACTTGAAATTTGTCCAACCAAATCATTACCGAGCGAATTGGCTGCAGATGAACGTGTCATTACGATACCTGCTGCAACTGACATCAATAATGACGGAACTTGTGATGACAAACCGTCACCAATTGTTAAAACGGTATATTTTGAAACCGCATCAGCAATAGGCATTTGATTCATCAAACAACCTACGCACAAACCGCCGACAATGTTGATTATAGTAATAATCAAGCCCGCAATAGTATCACCTTTTACAAACTTCATGGAACCGTCCATAGAACCGAACAGATTTGATTCTCTTTGTAAATCTTCACGTCTTTTAACCGCTTCTTCAGGAGAAATTAAACCTGCGTTAAAATCGGCATCAATAGTCATTTGTTTACCGGGCATAGCGTCTAAGGCAAACCTTGCCGCAACTTCGGCGATACGTTCGGCACCCTTTGTAATTACCATAAATTGTACGGTTGTAATAATCAAGAAGATTACAACCCCTACAATCATATTACCACCTGTAACAAAGTGACCGAAAGCCGAAACAACTTCTCCCGCATCACCCTTTGCCAAAATCAAACGGGTTGAAGCAATTGAAAGAATAAGACGAAACATTGTTCCCAAAAGAATAATAGAAGGAAACGCTGCCAATTCAAGAGGTTTTTGCACATACAGGGCTATCATCAAAAGTACAATACCTATCGTCATGTTTAATGAAATAGAAAAATTGATAACCCAGTTCGGCATTTCCATCAGCAAAATCAGGATAAGTACTAAAACAAATCCCGCCAAAGCAAATTCACTTATAGGTTGTCCTCCGCCTTGTTGCTGTGCTGCCATTACATGCCTTTCAGTGCTTCTTTAATTATTTCGAGTTGAGTATCCAAAGACGCATCAACTATACCATTGTTGGTGTTAAGGATACATCCGCCCTCTGCAACAGTATCATCCGCGACTACTGTTATTTTTGCCTCAATACCCATTGATGAAATATATTCGGGCAATTCCGTTCTGACCAAATCTACTTGAAGTGGATTTAATCTTATTGTTATTTTCGGTTCATCCTTAGAAATATTTTTCATTACATCTAATATTGAATCCAATATTATTTCAGGATTTTGAGACACTTCTTTTTTAATAATTTTTTGAGCAATATCAACACTTATTTCTAAAATATCAGGTGCTATATACTCAAAAACTTCTCTCTTTGAGCTGACAAAATCCGCTATTTTTGAACGCAGAGCAATAATATCGCTTTCAGCCTGTTCGATACCTGCACGATAGCCCTCTTTTGCAGCAGTTTCTTTAATAGTATCAGCTTCTTCCTGCGCTCTTGAAATCAAATTTCTGTCATCTATACGCCTGTAACCGCGTCTTCTGTCACCCCTCCTACGTTCTTGACGTTGAGAAAAATCGATATTATCCAAATCAAAAATATCTATTTTTTCATCCTCGGCTTTTGCCGCTGTCTTATTTAAAGACATCGTCGGCGCTTGCGAAGGAACAGTACTGTTCACAGACTGATTAACATTCTGTTCCGCAGATTTATTTTGCTTTTTTATAATCATGATTGATTACATTATACACTATTTTCAATATGTTGGGCAATAACATTTGCGACTTTCGGAGGAAGTTCGTATAATTCGTTATTAAGCGCACTTGTTACAAATCTTTTTACATTTATCCTCTCTGGATTTAAAAAGATTTCCACTTTATCTCGTGGATAAGGTCCCAAAGCATTATTTATCCTGAACAAAAGCTGATTTGGAGATGTACTCCTTTTACTTGGAAGGTTTGTTTTTATTTCTTTAAGGCATTGTATTGCAGTGTTTGCATCAACTCGCTGATTCAAGTCAGGCATTTGCATATACTGAATAACCAATTGCGCATCTTGAGGATTAAATTTGTTTAAAATTGTAGAAACTCTGTCTTGCGATACTGTTCTTAGCAATAAAGCCAAAGAAGCCAATTTAAACAATTTTCTGTCATCACCGCCTTGAGGTACACCCTGAGCCTGAGGAACATTCTGCTGAGTGGCTGCTTGTTGTTGCATTTCAACTTCTTTTTGTGCTGCCTGTTCTGCTTCTACCTGTTCAACCAAAGCATTTAAGTTATTTTGTTTTTCGGCTTTTTCTTTTAATTCTTCGTCAATTATCCCACGTTGTTGCAATTCTTCCAAAGCAGCTTCGTAAGCTTTTAGTACGTGTTGTTCAACTAATTCTAAAATTTTATCTTGAGGAAGATTTTGTTTTATTGTATTTTTACCGATATCAAAAATAGTAAAGGCTATTTTTTGTAATACGCCATCCCAATATTCAGGCTGAATACCTGAGCGAATTACGTCAACGGATTTGTGGAAAGACCATTCTGCAATAATTTGTGTAAGAAAAATAGCTTGTTCAGCATTAAAACCTGCTTCCGCATCATTAGAAATAGCTTCACCTGCCATTGCGGAAAAGTTTGCCAATGTTCTTACAACATATTCTTTTTGAAACGGCTCAAAATCTTGCGGCACAAGTTCATTTGCCTGCGTCGCAAGATCTGTTGCAAATTGTTTATAATCAAATCCTTCTATTGGCATTTTTCTATTTTTATTTTAACACTATTTTTTATTTTTTTGAAAATGTTAAATTTAATTTATTAAAAATTAACCTTGTTCAATCCAACTTCTGATTTTTTCACCTGTTTCATTTGGATCTAAAGCATCTAAATCAGAGTGAATTGCGGCAATTGCCTCGTCAATAACATGGCTTGGAATTTGAGGTACAAATTCTCTTTGCTGTTGTTCAATAAGTCCTTGCTGCAATTGAGATTGACGTTCAATCAATTCTGCGGCTTTCATATTCATATCTCTCAATTGAGCGTCTTGTTCGGTAGCTTTATTTCTCAATACTTGCATTTCTTGTTGTTGAGCCATTTGACTGGCTTTAATTTTACTTGCAACAACAGCATAGCCGCCTGCTAAACAAATACCAACCATTGCAAGGATAAGCCACCATGGATTACCTGATTCTTCTGTTTTAGGAAGAGTTTCACCTTTATCTGATGCAAGATACGGTTCAATTGATTCTGATAATGCTATTGTAACATTTGCAGGGTCAACTTTTGGACTTGCAGCTCTTGCTATCAATTCTTTTAATTCTTCAATTGTAGTATCTGTCGGTAAAGCATTCTTTTCTAAGGTTACAGCAACGGTGATTTCTTCCACTATGCCTGCTTTTTGATATTCATTAACCTGAGTTTTTGTAACTCCGTATTGAGTTTCTCTTGCTCTTCTTGAGTAATTTCTGTTTTGAGAAGATGCAGAAGATTGGCTTGAAGAACCGGGTGTAGCCAAACCACCGGGAAGATAAACGCTTACGGCATTTGCTTTTCCTGAACCTGCGCTATTGTCTGTTGATTCATCTCCCAAACCTTCGACAAAAGTTTGTTCAGAAACAGAAGCCTTTTGTGTAGGATCATATATAATACTTGATTTTTCTACAGGAGATTGTTTTAACGAAGTACTTACAGTTACGACAAAGTTACCTTTACCAATCAATCTGTCTAACTGCGCATTAACTTTTTGCTGCATATACTTGTCATTTTCTTCAATTTTTGAAAGCATTTCATCTTCTGCGCTTATGATACTTGAATATACATTACCGTTTGTATCCGTAATTGAAATATTATCCGCAGTTAAACCCGTAACACTGCCTAAAAGCAGGTTCGTAATTGCTTTTATTTTTAACGGAGGTAATTTCTCGCTTATTTGTGTTGTTAGCTGAACTGTTGCAGTTACAGGTTTTTGCATTGAAGAAAACATAGTTTGTTCAGGAATTGAAATGAATACAGAAGCATTATCAATACCGTCCATTTTTCTGATAAGTCTTGCCAACTCACCATTTATGGCTCTTGCCAAACGGATTCTCTTATCTTCTTTTGTTGATGTAAAATCACCTTTGTCAAATATTTCAAGACCGACATTTTGGTCCATTAAACCACTTTTAACAATAGTCAAAAGTGCCGCATCACGTTGATTTTGATTATAAGTACCTTTTTTAAGCACGATAGAAGATTTTGTACCGTCTAAGGCACGTGATGCCTGAATACCTGATTTTGCAAGCAAAGCTTGGATTTCAATAGCTTTTCCCAAATTGTCGGTTGTAAGCAATACCAAATCTTCCTGAATTGGTTTTTCACCGATAACTTTTGCTTTATCAGCACTTGCGCCGTTACCTGCTGAAATAACAACAGCCATAACGCCTATTGCGATAACCAATACAACAACAACTATAATACCGTACAATGCGGTCTTATTTTGTAAAATTTGCTTAAAATCCATATTTTCCCCTGCTCAGTCTTTAGTTTATTATAAATTTTTACTATCGCATTATCATTCTATACTTGAATTTGAACAATTTTATCATACGCTTGAATGACTTTTGATACCGCATTTGTAGCAACTGTCAAAGTAAGTTCTGCTTGAGACATTGCAATCATAACATCGTGAACGTCAACCTCACCTGTACCGCTTGCAGCCTTTGCCAGCAAATCATCAGGTTTATTCATTTGTTCATTAACATTTGAAACCATATTTGTCATAACATCTTTAAAACTTGCTGTTGCATTTGTACTTTCAAGATTTGAAACTCTGCCAAATGCCATTTGTGATTGCATTGACGGGATTCTTGAATTAAAATTAACTGAATTAAATCCGTTCATAAATACCTCGCTTTTATTCTCTTATCCTCTGTTTTTTATTTCGTCTGTTTTTTTTTTATTTTGAGTAAATTCTTTAAATATCGTCTTTTTATTTTAGAAACAGAATAAAAATAGTACATTTGATGTACTTTTTTCTTAATGATTTGTTATGAAATATCAACATAGCAATTCACAAAACTTAATACATAATGTAAAATAAAACTATGGACAAAAACCCTCAAAAAATAAAAGAAATGTTTAATCAAATAGCATCAAAATATGATTTTAACAATAATTTGATTTCTTTTGGTCTGCATAAATATGTAAAGAGAAAAGCAATTGAAAGTTTTAAATTTGAAGGTAAATGCTTGGATTTATGCACAGGAACAGGAGATATCGCATATTTATTAAAAGATAAATGTGAAGTTACAGGACTTGATTTTTCAAAAAATATGCTTGATGAAGCAAGAAAAAAACACCCCGATATAAATTTTACGGAAGGAGACTGCACAGAATTACCTTTTGATGATAATTCTTTTGATAATGTCACAATAAGTTTCGGTTTAAGAAACATAGAAGACTACGAAAAAGCACTTGATGAAATTTACAGAGTTTTAAAACCCGAAGGAATTTTCTTTCACCTTGACTTTGGTAAAAAGAACTTTTTTGCAAACATAATTTTTGAATATTTTGTTCCGATACTTGTGAAAATATTTTACGGTAATAACTTGCCTTACAAGTATCTTATGCAGTCAAAAAAAATGTTTTTTGATGAAAAAGAACTTCAAAACTTGTTTAAAAAACATAATTTTGAAGTTCTAAAGACAAAATCATTTTTACTTGGCACAATATCATGCCAATATTGCAAAAAGATTGTTTAATTTATTTTTGTTACAGTATTTTCGCATACGTGCAACAAGCACTTGACTTTTTGTAGGTTATATCCTACAATATATATAGGTAATATTTATGACAAGTAATGAACACTTAAAACAAATCATATATTACAAAACTGAAAATGGTCGTTGTCCTTATGGTGAATGGCTTGACTCATTAGATAACAAAACCAAATCTATTATTGAAAATCGTATAGAACGTTTACAAGATGGACTATACGGAGACCACAAAAAACTACAAAACAGTTTACTTTCAGAATTAAGGTTTGATATTGGCAAAGGGTATAGAGTTTATTATAAAGACCTGACAAATGTTATATTAATAATAATAGCAGGAAGTGATAAAAGCGACCAAAAACGAGTAATAAAACAAGCAGATAAATATTTCAAAGACTTTATTGAAAGGAATAAAAAATGACAGATTTTGCAGAAGAACTTAATTTAGATATGGATAAAGTTATGGCTAATACAATTAGTCATAGTGATTTAATGCAACAACATTTGCAAGATAAGGATTATCAAAGAGTTTATTTAGAAACATCTTTGGAAGAATTTGCAAAAGACGGAAATATAAATGCTTTTATTCGTTCTTTACAACATGTTGTAAAAGCTCGTGGTCGTGGTGCAATAACTTCACTTGCAAGAGAATTAAAAATGGATAGAAGTAATTTGTCTGATATTCTTAATGGTAAAGTACAACCTAAAATTAGTACAACGTTAAAACTAATAAATGGTTTAGGTTACAAAATACAACTAAAATCTGCATAACATTACATACTGTAAAAAATTTATATCTTGTCTATCATCAGATATTATTTACAAGTTGTATTTGAAACTCCGTCAAGTGTAATTGATGTATTATTTTTACACTTGCCATCTGTATCGGCTTTTAAATAATCCATATTACCATAATCAATTATCCAACGAGCTCTTGCTCCACCATCTGGCAAAAAAATAGAATTAAGAATGCTAGGAGATGGTTCTATAGTACGAGATTCGCTCTTTGTAACAAAATTAAATATATCTACACCACCTACCCCCTTTCCTTTATTGGCATCAATATCAACAGACAGCCAAATGTTCCAAGGATTAGAAAGTGATTGGCTACCCTTATCATCAATTACTACAGAAGTTCCATCCGCCAATTCAAATTTATAGTATCTATCATTATTATCATATAAGACACAACCTTCTCCTGTATTCATTTTACAATTCTTAGTAACTTTTAAAAATTCTGTTAAACGCTCGCCAAATCGCAATACCCTTGCTGCACCAGTATTATCATTAACAAACCATGTATCTTCTGGGCCATAAACTGCTTGAGCGCGCCCAAAAGCATCATTCAAATTTTGATAAATCTTTTTAACTTTAGCAACTTTTTCTTTGTCACCTGTTGAACTGTTTAAATTTGGCAAAGTCAGAGCTGATACAATACCGATTATACCCATTACAATCAGGGTTTCTGCTAACGTGAACGCTAAAGCTTTTTTAGTGAATTGTGAGTGGTGAACAGTGAGTAGTGAGTTGTGAATTGTGAATAAATTTGTAATAAATATAATGTCATGCTGAACTTGTTTCAGCATCTTTTCAATTATTGATATTATCTTTTGTATAATCACAAATTCTGAAATAAATTCAGAATGACGATAATTAAAAACCTCAAAACCCTTATTATTAGAGAGTTTTACCCCCAGCGCTGTAATTCAATATATATCATACTTTTCTCCTTATTCTTACTTTTTTATACCAATTCAGCTAAAGCTTTTTCCATTTCTTCATCATTTGGAGCTTTACCATGCCAGCCGGCTTGGTTTTCCATAAATGAAACACCTTTACCCTTTGTTGTATGAGCAATAATTGCTGTTGGTCTGTCAGATTTGTTTTCTTTTGCAGCCTTTAAAGTATCATAAACTTGGTTTAAATCATGACCGTCAATTTCCACAACATTCCAATTAAATGCTTTTAATTTGTCTGCCAAAGGCTCCAATGCTTTAACTTTTTCAACATCACCGTCAATTTGTAACATATTTCTGTCAATAATTGCAGTAAGATTATTTAAGTGTCTGTGAGGAGCATGCATAAACGCTTCCCAGCAAGAACCCTCTTGCAATTCACCGTCACCCATATAACAGAATACATGTGCAGGGCTGTTGTCTAATCTCAATCCCAAAGCCATACCAACCGCCATTGATAAACCTTGTCCCAAAGAACCTGTTGCAACTTCTACCCCAGGTAAGTGCGTATTTGGGTGACCTTGAAGACGAGAACCAAATAAACGGAATGTCATTAGTTCTTCTTCTGGGAAAAATCCACATTGAGAAAGAACAGAGTAATAAACTGCAGATGCGTGTCCCTTAGATAATACAAATCTGTCACGTTTTTCAAAATCTGCTGCCTTATCCCATTCAGGATAAACAGTCATAATTTTTTGATACAATGTCGTTAAAATTTCAACGGCTGACATTGCACCGCCAACGTGTCCTGATTTTGAATTATGCACCATTTTGATAATATTTCTGCGAGTTTGTTTGCATAAATCTTTTAATTGTTCTAAGTCTTTTTGTTCAAGCATTTTATAACCCTTTCTTTGTTAATTTCTCTTTAATTACATTATACACAAAAATAGGTAAAGTTGGAAATATTCTTTTAAATCTTTCAGGCTGTTTTATTGTACGATATAGCCATTCTAATCCTAATTTTTGCCAGATTTCTGGAGCTCTTTTTACTTCTCCCGACCAAACATCAAAACTTCCGCCTATACCTATCATAACTGTTGACGGCAAAACGGATTTTAACTCATAAATAAATTCTTCCTGCTTTGGCGCACCCATAGCAACAAACAAAAGCTTTGGACAAGAGGATATTAAGTCTTCGTGTAAATCCGAATTGTCTTTAAAATATCCGTCATGAACATAAACAATGTTTAAATCGGGAAATTTTTCTTTTAAATTTGTTTGAACTTTTTCTACAACACGTGATTTTGCACCGACAAGTGCTATCGGAATATTATTTTTTGCAGCATTTTCAATCAATGCCCACGCAAAGCCAATACCCGTAATACGTTCAATATTTAATCCGTTAATTTTTAAACCTATTTTTATACCGATTCCGTCGGGAATAACCAATTCAGCTTCATTTAAAATTTTTGCAAAATCTTCATGTTTGTTTGCATATTCAATAATCTCAGGATTTATAGTAACTATATGAGAGCTTGATGATGCATCAGTTAATGAATTAACATAATTTAGCGCCTCATTTACGTTAAATAAATCAACATTATATCCTAATAATTTACACTGTTTTCTTTGCATATGCTCATTATAACAAAAATACTTGAAAAACATGCAAATTAGTTTTATTATTTTAGTAAAAGTTTGGAAAGGAGATATATTATGAAAAAAACTTTAATTATGATTTGTGCTATGGCAATAGCTCTGACAGTATCAACAGCAACAGCGGCAACCGTTACTAAAACTGTCAACGGAACAAGTGTATCTGTTTCAAGCACAAAAGTTGACAATGCTGTAAAGAAAGTTGACAACGCCAAAGCTAATTATGAAAAAGCTAAGAAAAACTATAAAAATGCTAATGAACAAACAAAAGCATCTGCAAAAAAATCAATGGATTTAGCAAAAGCTGATTATGAAAAAGCTAAGGCTAATTTAAAACAAGCTAAAAAAGATTTAAAAACAGCAAAAGCTAACGCTAAAGCAAATCTTAAAAAATCTGCAAAAAGCAAAGCAAATTCAAAAATTAACCAATATACACAAAAAAAGGGTATCAGCGTAAAAATTAAGTAGTTTTTTAAACTAAATATTAAAGAAGTCGGCGGCTGTG
>CAJOPF010000090.1 GCA_905236205.1 Candidatus Gastranaerophilales bacterium | reverse complement strand
GTTTTGTGCTGTTTCTTGTTATGCGTTGAATACTAATGAGTGGGATTACAGATGTAAAGTTCAGCAGCAGGAAGCAAAAACCCGTTATAAAAAAAGTCTTATGCCTGTATCCGGATATATGACCGTCGAGGAATATGAAAGAAAATCTGCTGCAAAAGATAAGTCTTTGGGCGACGGTGATTATATAAAAAAAGTTGAAGACAGCAAAATGATATATGTTCCTCAGCCAAAGTATAAACTTGTAAGATATAATAATCCTCCGGGAAGCCCCGAATTAAAAATAGACAGAAAACGCGCAAAATACGACAGGCAAGATATATTACCAGGACTAATTGCTCCTGACACAAGCATGATGATTGTTCCTGTTGTTTCGTATTATGCTAAAACAAATTCAACAGACGGCGATGTTTATGTTGTTCCTTTAAGGAAGGGGCTGCCTGATGTTGAAAAAGTAATAAAAGCAAATTTTGCCGCAAGAGATTCGGTACCTATTTTTTCAACGGACAGAACATTGATTGAATGGGGACTTTTTAAAACTATTACTCCGATTGATTTTTCGTTGGATTTATCTAAGGTTTTGGCAAAAGAAAAAATAGGCAGTGTTGAGGACGGTATTTGGCAAACTAATATTTTGATATATGACTTTAAAGAAAAGAAGGTTTACCGATTAACAGAGGTTCGAGAGGCGGTCAGGTACTATTGGCGGACAACAAAAGATTTGGATGTGAAAAATGTGCGTTGGGATATTTATCCGCTTGGTTTTGATGCAAATAATCCTGACAGAATCATTGTTTCCGCTTATGCTTATACAGGAACACCTTCAAGATGTTTTGGTACTTGGAGTGTTGATTACAAGGGTAATCAGGTAAGAATGGAATCTTTAACAAACGAAAACATAAATGTAAGTATGATAGGTTTAAAGATTATTCAAGACGGTGTAGTCGATCCTGCAAGTGCTAAAGCGGAATCTAAATTGGCGGAAAAGTATGAAAGACAGAAAAAAAAGGATATTATAAAAGCTCAAAAAGAGAAAGAAAAACTATTGAAAAAGGAGCTTAAAGAAGAACTTAAAGAAATTAAACAGGGTTATAAAGAGTTGAAAAAAGAAGATTTGTCAGGATTTTCAAGAAAACAAAAATTTCAAAGACATTTGCCGTTTACAACAAAAGGCGGAAAGCTGACAGGTGCAGACTAATATACGCTAAGCGTTATTTCTTGTGCCAAATTATACAGATTTGGAAGAAGTTTTGAAAAATTTTCAACCAAATGTTCTTTTGCAATTCGCGTTAATTTTTTTATACGTCGTTCTTCTTTCATCGCGTCGGATTTTGTTTTGAAACTTTCAAGGTAAGCTATTTTTACAGGTTTATTTGCTCTTGTATATTTTGCTCCACAACCGTCAATATGTTTTTTGTATCGCTTGGTTATATTATCCGTATAGCCGCAGTAGTAGGTATTATTTTCGGTTAGCAGCAAATACGTATAGAAAATTTTATCGTCCATAAGTTTATGTTATACTAAATTTATGATAAAAAACTCATTAAAATATATTAAAAATTACTTGAATCTTTCCGATAAAATCAGGTTAGGACTTGAATATTTAATGCAAAATAATCTAAAACTTCTTGAAAACGGAAGGTATGATATATCAGGCGATGACATCTACGTAAATATACAAGATTATAATACAAAACCGAAAGAAAACGGTCTATGGGAAGCTCATAGAAAATATATTGATATTCAATATATTATTGAGGGTTCGGAATATATTGGCACAGGCGAAATTGAAAATTTTGTGACAGAAGAAAGTTATAATGCAGAAAGAGATGTTGAATTTTTAAAAACCGATAAACCACAGGATTTTATAAGGATGAATGGGGGAGATTTTATGATTCTTTTTCCTCAAGATGTTCATATGCCTCAAATAAGCATTGAAAATTCCGTATATGTTAAAAAAGCTGTTATAAAAGTTAGTGTTTAATAAAAAAACATCAGACAAACCTAATCGGTACACAAGAATTTTAAGAGTTCGTCTGATGCTCTTTATCACATATATATGAGATAAATATACCTTTATACTTTTTTCTACACCTGAAATAAACACAATTAAAGGGGTACATAGTTAAAATGCCACCATGAGGACTCTTAGTAACTGTCTTTAAATTAAAAGTTTACAAATTTTAATTATTCTATAACTTGACCGTCAAACAGATTTTTTACCATTTTCACTTGGTCTGATAGTGCAGACTCATCTAGAACTTTTTTTTTATCATTGATGGTTTCTGTTTCTGCTTTTGGCGTATTATTTATTTCTTCTTGGCTTGGTGTTTTTTCAATTTCTTTAGCGTTTTGCTTTTCTGTATTATCAGTTGAAATTTCCGATTTTATTTCATTATCGCTTGCTAGAGGAAGTCTTATTGTTACTTTTGAATCTGATTGGTTGAATAATCTGTTAACGGCATCAATAATCAATTGTTTTTTACTGTTTTCATTTAAGTGTTTTACAAAACTCTCCGTACGTACTGTTATAATTACGTTTTCAGACGTTATTAGTACCGGTTTTGCCATTTGCAGCAGAAGTTGTCTTGTTGGCATATATCCGATATTTTCCAATAGGTTTTTCCAAAGCTCTTTTGTATCAGCGCTTTGAGTTACTTGTTGTACAGGTGTTTTTTCTTCTTTTATATTTTGAGTTTGTTGTTCCGTATCTGTTTTTACGGGTTCTTGCGGTTTACTGATTGTCTGCGGAATGGCTTGTGCTGCTCCTGCAGGTTTCATAGAAGGTTTTTGAACAGGATGAGGTGGTGTTTTGTAGTTTGAAACCGTCACTTGTTCAATATCGCCATTTTCCAGTTTTGCAAGTCTGTTTTGTATTTCTATCAATTTGGTATTTTCTGTTAAATTAGCAAGGTCTATCATTGCTATTTCCAGCCAAATATGTTGGTTTGTTGTTGTTTTTAATTCATTTATGTAATGAGATGTTCTTTCCGTTAAGAATACCAGTTGATGTGTTTCAAGTTTTGAAGATTGTTGTTTCAAAGTCTCTGCCTGAGCTTCCGTTGTTTGTGTTAATTCCAGCATTAAATCGGTTTTGCAGCTTTTGGCGATAAGTAAATTTTTGAAATAGTTAAGCAAATTCAACAAAATTTGTGTAGGTTCATTTCCTGAATTATAAATACTTTCAAGTATTTCTAGTGCTTTATTCGGATTGGATGAAATTATACATTCGGATAAATTATTCAGTACCTCAAAAGATAGTCTGCCTAAAAGCGAATTTATATCCTCTGTTGAGATAGCTTTTTCTGTATCAAGCACGCTTAATTGGTCTAACAGTGCCAAACTGTCGCGCATTCCGCCCGCTGAATTTTTTGCAATAGTCAGCAGAGCTTCATCTTCAATGTTGATTTTTTCCAGCTCTGCAATATGTTTTAAGTGCTTTGTTATATCGTCAGTTGTTATTCTCTTAAAATCAAATCTTTGGCAGCGGCTTTTTATTGTGTCTAAAACCTTGTGAACTTCTGTTGTTGCAAGAATAAAAATGACATTTTCAGGCGGTTCTTCAAGCGTTTTTAAAAGAGCATTAAATGCTTGGTCTGTCAGCATATGAACTTCGTCAATGATATAAATTTTGTATTTGCCGTTTACCGGAGCATACTGAATTTTTTCCAGAATATTTTGTGCATCATTTACTGAACGATTACTTGCAGCATCTATTTCTATTACATCTAAAGGTGTTGAATTTGTTATATCAACGCAACTGGGACATTTACCGCAAGGTTCGGTTGTAGGACCTTTTTGGCAATTTAGGGATTTTGCAAGTATTCTTGCCGTAGAGGTTTTACCTGTACCTCTCGGACCTGTAAACAGATACGCGTGTGCAATTTTGTTTAAGTTTATGGCATTTGCGAGAGCTTTTTTTACGTGTTCCTGACCGACTATTTCTTCAAGTATTTGCGGTCTGTATTTTCTGTATAATGGAATAAATTTTTCATTCATGCTATTATTATATCCTAATTACAGCAGAATGAATACGATTATGAACATAATTAAACCAAATAAGTTACAAAAAGGTGATAAAATAGGTATTGTAGCTCCTGCAGGTTGTGTTGACAGTCAAAGCGGAGCATTGAAATCAAAAATATTTTTGGAAAAATGCGGTTACGAAGTTGTTTTCGGAAAAAATATTTTTAATAAAAACAGATATCTCGCGGGGAGTGATGATGAAAAAATTCAAGATTTGCATGAATTTTTTGAAAATGATGAGATAAAAGCCATATTGTGTTTAAGAGGAGGATACGGCTGCATAAGGTTGGCAGAAAAAATTGACTACGATTTAGTGCGTAATAATCCCAAAATTTTTGCGGGATATTCTGACATCAGTGCACTTTGTGCCTTATTTTTTAAACGCTCCAAGTTGATTACTTATCATGCGCCAATGGCTCAAAGTGATTTCGGAACAGATAATATTTCGGATTTTACATCTTCCGACATGCTGAAAATTTTTAGCAAATCAGGAGAAGAATGTATAAAAGGTAAAACTTTGTATAAGTCCGGAAACGCAGAAGGTGTTCTTTTTGGAGGAAATTTGGCGACCTTGACATCTCTTGCAGGACTGGATTTTATTCCCGATGAAAAATTTATTTTTTTTACGGAGGAAATAAATGAACCTGTTTATAAAATTGACAGAATGTTTACGCAATTATTAAATATCGGAAAATTCAGACAAAACATAAGCGGTATTGTTTTGGGCGAGTTTTTAAATACAGATGACAGTGTTTGGTTGGAAGAGTTGTTCTCAGAGTTAGCAAATGAATTAAATATTCCGACTGTAGGTGGATTCAAAATTACTCACAGTAGGGAAAAATTAACAATACCTGTTGGAGAAAAGGCTAAAATTATTGATAATACGTTAACTTTTACTTACTAATTTGTATAACAATAAAGCGGAGAATCATATAATTCTCCGCTTTTTGTTTTTTATTAAAATTTATTTATGAACTAATCGCAAGAAGTATTAGTAGTGAAGTCTAAAGTCTTACCAGTGTTTGAAAGACAAGCACCTGATGAATTAGTTTTTTTGTAATCCAAGTTAGCATTGTAAACTACCCATGCTGTGCAAGCTTTTGAATCTGCAACTGTGGTAGGAGCACCTTTTTTAGTACAATTATCCTGATATTTGAATGTAGTATCATCCGCCGTACCAACAGGGTATATGCCCTTTCTTGTGATAAGGAATTGGAATAAGTCTAAACCGTGCATAGCTTTACCTTTGCTTGGTCCGTCAATATCAACAAGAACTGTTCCACAAACTTCTTTCAAATCTTGAGAAACGCTTGTTCCTACGGTAGCTGTACAACTTGTATTATCAACACTAACTGCAACAGAAGCTCCGTCTGCAAGAATTACTTTATACGCAGTAGCAACAGAATTCACGTTATTACTAAGTGAGGATGCATCAGATTTCAGCATGTTTGTATTTGTAGCAAAGCAAGTTCCGGAAGTTGTAACTCCGCAATCCTTTGTTAATTTCATTGAACTAAAAAGACGTTTTCCTACGTCTGAAGAAGCTAAAGTAGAACCCCAAGAGTCGAATTCACCATAAGTACCAATCATTCTACCGAAAGCATCTTCCAATGCCGTATGATTTTTTCTTACTTTTGCAACTACGTCCTTATCGTTTGTACTGTTAGATAAAGAAGGGATAGTT
>CAJOPF010000089.1 GCA_905236205.1 Candidatus Gastranaerophilales bacterium | reverse complement strand
TTAGAAAAAGTAGAAGAAGAAATTGCAGAAAATCAAGCTTTAATAGATGAAAATGATTTAAACATTTCAAAAGCTGAAGATGCCGTATCTGACCAAGACAATACCGTAAAGAATATGAATATGTCTTTGGCAAGTTTGCGTGCATCAATGTGTGCATTACCTCAACCGACAGGTAAAGAAGAAGATGCAGAAAAAGATGCAACAATTAAAGAAAAGAAATCAAGCATTTCAAAACAAATAGCGACTAAACAGTCAGAAATATCTAAAGCAGAAAAGAAATTATCCGAGTTAAAAGAAAACTTGGAAAAATTAAAACAAGAAAAAGAAAAACTTGAAAAGAAACAAGAAAAACTTGAAGAAAAGAAAGAAGACATAATTCAGAAATACGAAAAGAAATGTTCTGAAGATACAAAAGCCGCAATAGATGCTTATAAAGAAGCTGCCGAAAATGTTAAAACGGTAAAAGCAAGTGAATTACAAACTGCTAAAGAAGAATTGGCAGAAGCCAAAAAAGCCGTTACCGAAATTACGGATAAAATAAGCAGAGCAAAAGATGCTAAAGTTGCAAGAGAAAATCGCGTTAATACAGCAGGTGAAGATCTTATTGAATATGCAGAACAGTATGAAGGTATCCTTCAAGACGAAATGGGACGAATTATGAACGAAAAAGGCTATCGTTTTGACAGAAACCTATGGTGCGCAGATTTCGTAAGTTTCGCTTTAGGTAACGCTTATGGTGAAGAAAATCTTCAAGATTGGTATAGAAATTGCAAAAACAGAGCGTATTGTCCGACCGTATTAAATGCCGCAAGAGATGCGGGAGCAGTAATTTCAGAAAGAACTACACCAAGAGGACCTCTTGATACTTCAAATGTAAAACCTGGAGATATTTGTATATTTAACTGGGAAAGAGATGACAGCAGAGTTGACCATATTGGTATTGTTATAAGCGTAAATGATGACGGTACTATCAGTACAATAGAGGGCAATACAGGCGGCAAAGGCGGTAGTGCTGTTCGTAAACACAAAAGAGATTTATCTCTTATTTCTGCGTTTATTGAAAATCCTGCAAAAGCTTAAAAATATTTATTATAATAGCAGAAAAGCTCCGATTTATCGGAGCTTTTCTATATTAAAATCTTAGAATTTATTTTTTATTACCTACATAAAAAACTGAGTTTATATTAGCTCTCAGGATTGTTTTTCCTGCTTCAACAGGTGCGGATTCTTCATTTGCACTATCAGCCGTTGCGCCTAATGCTCTTGATTTCAATGCATAATTTACAACAGGATAGCTTGCTGATTCTGAACAGCTTGTATTTAGAGATTTAAGGGTTAAAACTTGTAAGCCTAACGGTTTTAAGCTTGCATTTGCTCTGTTTTTTGCTCTGTTTGTTAATTCTCCCAAAAGTGCATTACATTCGTTTTCATAGCTTGTTGTTTTGAAAATAAGATTATCTACTTTTGTTACTCCTTTTGTTGATGCGGCATTTACAAATTTTGCAACCATATTTATATCTTTAACATACACAACTACGGAGTTGTATACAGTGTAATCTCTTAGAGTTTTTTTGCCCTTTGTGCTGTAATCGTAATTAGGTCTTACGCTGTAATTTGAGGTTTTTATATAATCACCTCTTGTTGCGTTAAGCATTGATTTTAAAGTGTTATATAATTTTTCTGAATTTTCTTTGTTAAGTGAAATTGCTTTTTGAACATCCGTATTTTGAGTTTCTACCGCAAAAGTAAGTTGAAACGCATCAGGTGAAATTTCTTTTGTACCTGAAAGATTTATGTCTATAACACCGTTTTCAAGCGCACAAACAAAGCCTGCACTCAAAAAGATTGCAAGTAAAATCGCAAAAGTAATAAAATATTTTTTCATAATGATATCCTTTCTTTTTTAGCTAATAATAAAATAAAAGAAAGGATTTATCAATTAGTCTTTAAACATTTTTTTTCTTGATTGCATTACTATAACTACTTTATGGTTGCTAAACATATAAATTGAAAATGCAACAATAGCCCATAATAAAATGCCTTGCAGTAAGTTAATTTCAGGTAATGCAATTGACGGAGCAAAAGTATTCCACAAAGCCATTGATAAATAACCCGGAAATCCTATAAATCCGCAAATCAAGCATACTACAATAAACAAGAATAAAGCAAAACCGCGAAATCCGTTCACGTCGATTATTCTGAAATGCTTGTTCATAAGTTTCTCTAACCTCTTCCTTGAAGCCTCCCGCGACTTCACGTCGAGGGCGCTTATTCTTCTGTGTTTATCATTTTAAGGAATTCTTCTTCGCTCAAAACGGTTATGCCTAATTCTTGAGCTTTTGTAAGTTTTGAACCCGCACTTTCACCAGCAACAACAAAATCCGTTTTCTTTGTTACAGAAGAAGATGTTTTTCCGCCAAGTTGTTTTATTTTTTCACTTGCCTCGCTTCTTCCCATTGTTGAAAGTGTGCCTGTCAAAACAAACGTTTTTGAATTCAACACAGTTGATTGTACTACTATTTTATGTGTCGGATGTACCCCCAAAAGGTTGAGATTTTTTAGTAATTCTATATTATACGGTTGGTTAAAAAATTCTTTTACGGAACCGGCTATTTTTTCACCGATACCGTCAATTTGCGCAATTTCTTCAATATTTGCGTTTTGAATTGCCTCAAGTGATTGAAAATGATTTGCAAGTAAATCGGCTGTTTCTTTGCCGACATGTCTTATTGAAAGTGCCGTAAGAAACTTAGTTAATGGTCTTTCTTTGCTTTGTTGAATTGAATTATACATATTATAGGCAGATTTTTCTTTTACCAAATCCAATTGCATAAAGTCTTGCTGTGTGAGTGCATAAAAATCTGCAGGATTTTTAACCATGTTTTTTTCGTAAAGTTGGTCAATAACATTTGGCCCTATAAAATCTATGTCCATGGCTTCTTTTGAAACCCAATATTCAAGACGAGATTTTGCCTGACTTGGACAGCCGAAAGTATTCGGGCAGTATAAATTTACTTCACCCTCAGGCACAACGAGTTTTGTTCCGCAAGACGGACAAACGGTCGGTGCTTCATAAACGGGTAAACTGTCGTGTTCTTCGCTATCAACGTGCTTAATTACTTTTGGAATAATTTCTGCCGCTTTTTTTATTAAAACGGTGTCACCAATTCTTACATCAAGCCTTTTTATTTCGTCAAAATTGTGCAAACTTGCTCTTGAAACTGTACTTCCTGCCAACAAAACAGGCTCTAAAACAGCAACAGGAGTTATTGCACCTGTTTTACCGACATTTGTTGTTTCAATATCAAGTAATTTTGTGTTAACTTCTTCTGGAGGAAATTTGAAAGCAGTTGCCCATTTAGGCGCACGAGCCGTAAAGCCGAGTTCGTTTTGATATCCAAAACTATTAACCTTAATTACAACTCCGTCAGTTGCATAATCAAGGTCAAAACGTTTGGTTTCCCATTCTTTGCAGTATTCTATTGCTTCTTCAATGTTTTTTACAGGTCTTATATTTTCGTTAATTTTAAACCCTAAATCTTTTAACAGCATTAAACTTTCGTAATGCGTTTTTGGCGCGTTTTCTATTCCTTCCAAAATTGGTGTATAGACAAAAATAGAAAGGTCTCGTTTTGCGGTTACGCTAGTGTCAAGTTGCCTTATGGAACCGCTTGCGGCATTACGAGGGTTTGCAAAAATTTTATCACCTTTTTGTAAATTTTCTTCGTTTAGTTTTTCAAAAGAAGTCTTTGGCATATAGATTTCGCCTCTCACTTCCAAATTATAAGGCTTTGAAATTTTATGAGGTATAGCTTTTACTGTTTTTAGATTTTCTGTTATATCTTCGCCAAAAATTCCGTTGCCGCGGGTAACACCTTGGGTAAATATACCTTGATTATACGTAAGCGCAATTGCAAGTCCGTCAATTTTCAACTCACAAACCAAATCTACATTTCCGACTTCTTTTTGAACTCTTTCATACCATTTTTTAAGTTCTTCATGGTTATTAGAATTGTCCAAACTGTATAATCTGTATTTGTGTTTAACTTCTTTAAAAGAGGACTGAATTTTATTTGAGCCCACTTTTTGTGTCGGACTGTCAGGAGTGATAAATAGCGGATATTGCGCTTCCAGAGTTTTTAATTCTCTGAATAATTCGTCATATTCAAAATCTGATAAAGTAGGATTATCTTCGACGTAATAAAGATAATTTGCCCGATTTATCGTATCCCTTAAATATTTTATTCTGTCCGCAACCATACAAATACCCCATTTGCTATAAGTTTATTGTAGCATAAACGGTTTATTTATGAATAAATAAACTTACTGTTGCCAAGGTTCATTGGTTTGAGTATTTTTTCTATTTCTTTTGAATTTACAATCCAATTTATGCTGCCGTCAGTAAATTTTAAAAAATGATATGTCGATGCGGTTATTGCTATTTTTGATGCATCTATCAGGTTTAACATTGATATATCTACAGTCATGTTTGCAGATTTGTTTTTTCTGATAGCGGATTTTATGTTTTCCAAAATTTTGTTCGGATTTTTTTCAATAGGGGATGTTTGAACTTTTGCTTGTAACATAATTATCTCTCTTATGTTTTAGTTATCGTTCAAAACATTACAAAAATTTGAAGTTTTGTATTAAATTACTACTTTTGTATGAGGTTATTGTATAATATAGGAAAGTGGAGTGAAACATGAAAACAGCTAATCTTACCGATACGGCAAAAAATGTTCTTGATATCGAAGCTCAATCAATATTAAGAGTAAAAGATAATTTAGACGAAAAAGAATTTAACAAAGCTATTGATGCAATATACAATTGCAAAGGCAGAGTTATTGTTACAGGTATGGGTAAGTCAGGACATATTGGTAAAAAAATTGCTGCAACTTTCTCATCAACAGGTACTCCTTCTTATTTTTTACATCCTGCGGAAAGTACCCATGGTGATTCAGGTATAATTACAAAAGAAGATGTAATTATTGCTATCTCAAACAGTGGTGAATCACAAGAATTGTTGAATTTACTTCCGCTTTTAAAAAGATTTGGTTTGACTATTATTGCAATGACCGCAAATCCTAATTCAACATTGGGACAAGCGGCGGATGTATTTATTGATATATCTGTTGAAAAAGAAGCATGTCCGCTGGGTAAAGCTCCTACCGCATCTACAACAGTAACGCTTGCGGTTGGTGATGCTTTGGCAATGTGTTTGCTTGAAAAAAGAGGGTTTACTCAGGAAGATTTTTTGATTTTTCATCCGTCAGGAGCTTTAGGTAAAGGATTTACGTACAAAGTTTCAGATTTAATGCGTACTGAAAATTTACCTGTTGCAAAAGGAAATGATTTATTTGTGGATGTTATTGAAGTTATTTCCGAACACAAACTTGGTTTGGCTTTAATTGTCGATGATAACGGTTTATTGTCAGGAATATTGACCGACGGAGATATAAGACGTAATTTGATAAAATACAAAAATGTCAGCGATTTGAAAGTTATTGATGCTATGACAAAATCTCCAAAAACCGTAAAATCAGATTCTTTTGCGGCAAGTGCATTACATTTAATGGAAAAATATTCAATTACAGCACTCCCTATTACGGATGAAGCAGGAAAGCCTGTCGGAATTGTTCATGTTCACGATTTGTTGAAAGCTGGTGTTGCATAATGAATGATGTTGTAAAAGAAATAGCTTCAAAAATTAAATTACTTGCCTTTGATGTTGATGGTGTTATGACAACTGGCGAAGTTACTTATGATGAAAATGGCATAGAATATAAATCTTTTAACGTAAAAGACGGGCATGGGCTTGTAAGAGTTCAAAATGCAGGTTTTATTACGGCAATAATTACCGCGAGAAATAATGGAACGGTAAAACACAGAGCCGAAAATTTGCGTATAACAGAGTTATATCAAGGACAAAAATATAAACTTCCTGCTTTGGAAGAAATTATGAAAAAGTATAATTTAACTTTTGAACAAGTTGCTTATATGGGTGATGATTTACCTGATATTTGCATTTTGGAAAAAGTTGGTTTAAAATGCTGTCCAAATGATGCAGTGGATGAGGTAAAAAGTATTTGTAATTTTGTTTCATCAAAAGACGGTGGAAGGGGCGCAGTAAGAGAGCTGACAGATTTTGTTCTCGACGCTCAAGGTATAGAAAAAGAATATATTGTATCAGAAGGTAAATAATAGGAGTTTAATATGTACGAAGTAAGCGCACAAGTAGAATTTTCAGCAGCACACCATTTATTGGCTTATGAGGGTGGTAAATGTGAGCAGCAACATGGTCATAATTGGACTGTTGAAGTTACGGTAAGAGGTGATATCTTAGATCAAAGTAATATTTTGGTAGATTTTAAAGCTCTTAAAAGAGATTTAAGATTGATTTTGTCGGATTTAGACCATAAAGATTTG
The DNA here is from genome assembly GCA_905236205.1 of Candidatus Gastranaerophilales bacterium. Lineage (GTDB taxonomy): Bacteria > Cyanobacteriota > Vampirovibrionia > Gastranaerophilales > Gastranaerophilaceae > UBA6984. The sequence goes on along the minus strand of CAJOPF010000089.1, from coordinate 12,853 downwards.
AATGAATTACCTGATTTTAAAGACGAAAGTCCAAGCAGTGAATTTATTGCAAATTATATTTATTACAAGATGAAAGAAAAGTATGTAGAATTATATAAGGTTTCCGTTTGGGAAACAAAAGAATCTTGTGCTACTTTCTATGAGGCTGAATAATGGAAACATTAGGAGCTATAGTTCTTGGTATAGTACAGGGATTGAGTGAATTTTTACCAATTTCGAGTTCTGCACATATTGTTTTTACGTCAAACATCTACGCTATATTAACAGGTACGCCAATAGATGTTGAATCTTCTCAACAAGCGTTTTTAAGTATTATGCTTCATCTGGGAACATTGGTTGCGATTTTTGTGTACTTTAGAAAAGAACTTTGGGCAATTATAAAATCTTTCTTTAAAGCAATTTATAAAAAAGATTTTTCTGATAAAAATGCGATGCTTGGGGTTTATATTATCATAGGAAATATTTTCACAATTGCGATTGCATATCCGTTAAAAGACATTACGGAAAAGCTTCTTGTATCTCCGCAAATTGTTGCTGTGTTGTTAATATTAACAGGTATTGTACTGTTTTTCAGCGAGTTTAAGTCAAAACACATGAAGGAGCATACAGAAAAGCTTGATTATAAAAAAGCTATTTTGATAGGATTAGCTCAAGGTTTAGCGGTTTTCCCAGGTTTTTCTCGTTCCGGCTGGACAATTGCGACGGGTTTATTTTCAGGCATGGACAGAGTAACAAGTACAAGATTTTCATTCCTTCTTGTTATTCCTGTTATTTTGGGAACATCTGTTTTTTATCCTATATTGGAAATCAATCCGAGTGAACTTGTAGGTTACAATTGGATAGCTATAATTTTGGGTACAATTACATCTGCTGTTGTCGGATATTTTTGTATAAAGTACTTTTTGAAATTTGTAGCAAGATTTTCCATGAATTTCTTTGCGTATTATTGTATTATTTTAGGTTCATTGGTAGTAGCATTCTTTACAGGCATATATTACGGAGCTAATATTTCTTAATTATATATCAATATATCAGGCGTAAATTCCAATAAGGTCGGATAATAAAAAATCAATCTTTGCTTAATAAATTATAATGACTATGTTATAATACTTATATGTCTAAGTTAGTATTAGTATCTGTTTTTATTATTGCTTTTATTACGGGCAGCATACCCGCTCTTTTGGTGCTTCATTTTGCAAACTTAAAACAGCCAAAAAAGAAAAGGGCAAAAGTATTTATCGGTTATTTTCTGATAACAGTACCGATGTTTTTGTTTTTGATGTTATCTTTAATTTTTAAATCTGTTTAGATTTTCTTACAATACTTGCAAGATTTGCATAAAGCTCTTTATTTTTTGCAGATTCGTCTATATTTGCGGCTTCTCCAATGTAAGCAAGAGCATCTTCATTTCTTCCCAATTTTTGATAAAATTCGCCCATTTGCACATAATACATAGCGTTATTTACGTCGAGTGCAATAGCTTTTTTCATTGATTCAAGAGCAAAATTTGTATCTCCCAAATCAAACAGAGCCAAAGCATTGTAGAAATAACCTTTTGAGTTGTTTTGATCAAGATTGATGATTTCTTGTGCAGAATCAAAGGCTGAATCATAATCTTTTATTCCTATGTAATTTTTTGCTTGCAGAATATATCCTTCTATGTATTTTGGATTTTCTTCAAGAATTTTTTCTATAACTTCTTGTGCTTCTCCAAATGCTTGGTTATCAATCAATATATTTGCGTATTCTGTTTGATTTAAAATTGTCGGCTCCAGTTCAACAACTTTTTTCATAAGCTCACAGGCTGCATCAATTTGTTCAAGTTCTATATCTGTTTGCGCAAGAGAATTTAGAGCAAAAACATTTTCTGGATTTTCTTTTACTATTTTGTCCAATTCAACTTTTGCGCTTACGGGATCACCTTGTTGTCCTTTGATAAGCGCATTTAATATTTTCGCGTTTGTGTAGTCAGGATTTATTTTCAGAATAGATTTTATTTCACCCAAAGCTTTTTCCAATTGAGAATTTGTATAATAAGAATATGCTTGAGTATATCTGTATTCACAATTTTCCGGTTCAAGACATATTGCAATATTCATGTATTTAACTGCTTCTTCAAACCAACCGTTTACGAAGTATGCATTTGAAAGATTATAGGCATATTGTGAATTTTGCTGGTCATATTTAACTGCTTGAGTAAAGTATGATATAGCATCTTCAATTTTGTTTTCTTCCAGTTTAAAAAGACCAAGATAATTCATTATAACTGGATTATCTTTTATTTCCTTGTATTTCAAAAACAGTTCTTTTGACTTTTCAAATTCATTTTTAAGGTAATATGTTTCTGCCAATAATATTTCTATTTTTTCATCATCAGGTTTTAATTGAGCTGCTTTTTCCAAATAATGAACCGCTTTGGCATAATCTTTGTGTTGATAGTGAGCCACTGCCATTTGGTAATAAATTTCATCATCAAATTCAAAGTTTATATGCTCAATTTGTTCTACTGTTTCAAAATCTTCTATTTTATTTAAAATCCTTATTCTTTCCGTAAGATTTTCTGCCGTAGGATTTAATTCAAAAATTTTAACGGCAGCTTTTTGAGCTTCAATGTAATCTTCGTTTTTTAAATGAATTGTTTTCATGAGTTTTAAGCAATCAATATGCAAAGGGTTAATTTCCAGTGTTTTTTCAATGTAATTGATAGCTCTTTGATAGTTTTCAAGCAAATAATATAATTCTGCAAGCTGTGACAGTATTTCAACGTTGTTATTTTCTATTGTTAAAGCTTTATAAAGCATTTCAATTGCAGGTTTATAAAATCCCTGTCTTTTTAAATCAAAAGATTTGGTTATATAATTTAAAACTTCGTTGTTATCTGTTACCATTTTTAAAAATTCCTTTATGTTTCTTTTTATTTTTTAGCTGAGCTTCTTTATCTTCACCGTCATTTATCAGTATCAGAACTTCATCTTCACCTGCCATTTTAAGGTTATTTCTTGCAATAGCTTCCATACTTTGTGTGGATGAAAAATCTCTTATTTCTTTTTTTAATTTTTTATTTTTCTTTTCGGCATCATCTCTGATTTTTTTGATTTGTACGACTTTGTTATTGTAAGAAATATTTTTTGAGATATTTAATAATGCGCTATAACCGATTTGAACAAGGCAAATTAAAAGAACTATGGTCAAAAATGAATAGTAAACATTAGATTTTGTTTTATGTTCTTCACTTTTGGCTTTTGCTTTTTTTCTTACCGAATCAAGGTTCGTAACTTTTTCGGTCTGCTTAGGCCTTTTTGCTTTATATTTATTTTTTGGGAAGTTTTTATTTTTATCCATTTTTATTCAATTATAATACAATATCAGCTTTCGGACAATATTAAATTTTGAATTTTGTTGACAAAGAAAATTGATAAAATTGTTCTCCTGATGTGTAATAAGATGTTTGACTTAAGCCCGCCTCAAGTTGGAAGTTATCTCTTGAATGGTTTATTTTTGGGCTGTATCTGAGGATAATATCATTTCTAAATCTTTCATAATCAGGGTTAGCTTTAAAAGAGTCAACAAGAGAAAGACTTTTTGTCAATTTTATTTCAGGAGTCAAATATATGCTGTTCATTTGTCTTCCTGACGAAGTATATGCATCTTTTCCGACAGCTGTCATAAATCCTAAAAACTTATTATCATATTTTGCAAAAAATTTTGTTCTGTATTCAAGCTGAGCGGTATCCATTTCGGTGCCAAAAGTCGTCCCGTATGAAAAATTACCGTGTGTGTATTCAAGAGAATTAGAAAAGGTTGAGATTAAATATTCATCAACTTTAGGAGCATTATATTTTTTCTGTTCTTCAATTTGTAAAAGAACTTTTTCTTCTGACAATACGGATTTTTTCGGATATTTTTTAGGCAAATTAACTTTTAAATTTAATTTGTCAACGTCGTTTTCATCCAAAAACATAACTCCGTTTTCGTCATACTCAACTCTGCCCTTTATTTTATACTTATCGTCGTTAAGCAAACCTTTCGGAACATTTATTTCTTGAGAATTTTGTTCCTGCGGCAAGTCTGATATCTTAATTTCCTCGGCAAAAACGAAATTGTTTGCAAGCAATATGAAAAATAATAAAATACCCAATCTTTTCATAACTATATATTAGAATAATTTTTTATGCTTTTCAACAGGATGAAGTTTTATTTCTTTTTGTGTTATACTTTATTTCAGAAATGAGGATTTATGTTTAGTACTGATATAATTTATGATGTTGTTGTTTTTTCCGTAGGAGATACAAAATCAGGTTCTAAAATGGGAAAATTACAATTAAAAGACCCGAACGATGACTCTCTTTTGAATTGTATTCTCTGGGAAGAAACATTAAATCGACTTGATATGAAACTTTTCAGAAGCGGTAACAAACTAAGAATTGTCTCAGGTAGTTTTAATGAAAAATACAACAATTGTCTTGTTTCTGCGTTAGAACTTGTTGAAGAAGCAATGACAGGTTTGACTGACGAACAAACAAAATACTATTATGACGGAATTTTATCGTACATTGAAAAAATTGAAAACGAACAATTGAAATCGTTTATTAAAAACTATTTTTCTCAACATGAAGATAAAATAAAAGTTTCGCCTGCCGCAAAATTGATGCATCACAATTATATCGGCGGTTTATTGGTTCACACTTTTGAATGTTGCCAAATCGCAGAATCGGTGGTTAATACTGTTTTTCAAAGAGTTAATAAAGATAATCTTTATGCAGCCTGCATTTTGCATGATATAGGTAAAATTTATGAATATACGGTGGATACTGAAAGCGGATTGATTGATTATGATGATAATTTCACAAAAGATTGGCTGACCCATACTCAATTTGGTTATTCATTATGTATGAATAATGGCTTTAAACAAGTTGCCAGAATGATTGCCGCACATCATGGAAGAACGGAATGGGGTGCATTGATAGACTTAAATGACAAAGATTTGGAATCTTCCGTTTATGCTGTTCATCACATAGATGATTTGTCTGCCAAGTTCGGAAAAACAAATGTTTCAATGTTAAAGTAAGGTAAATATGAAAGTAAGTTACAAAGTTCCTGCTACAACTGCAAATTTAGGTCCTGGGTTTGACTGCCTCGGTATGGCTTTGCCGTTATACAACATTGTTACAATAGAAGAAACTGTTATGCCAAGTACAGGAATAGAAGTAAACGTAATGAATGATGTTGAAAATTCTGATATTCTCGAATTGGACAGTATTCCTGAGGATAAAGATAATATAGTTTTAAAAGCCGTTGAAACGTTGTATAACTTGGTCGGACAAGAGGCTAACGAACTAAAAATAAATATCAATACAAATATTCCTATCGCAAGAGGTCTTGGCAGTTCTGCTTCGGTTATTGTCGGCGGTTTGATGTGCGCAAACGAATTACTCGGATTTCCTGCGGATGAAGATGCGCTGTTATCTGTTGCAACAGAAGTTGAAGGTCATCCTGATAATGTTGTACCTGCTGTTGTAGGCGGTGTTGTAATGTCTTCACTAGAAGATGATGGTTCAATAGTATACAGAAAATTAAATTGGCCTGAAGAATGGCATATAACGGTTTGTGTGCCTGATTTTGAGCTTGCAACAAATGTATCACGTTCTGTTCTTCCGCAAATGGTATCAATGGAAGATGCTGTTTTTAACTCAAAAAGACTTGCGATGCTTGTTAATGCCCTTGATAATAAAGATGAAAAGTTAATAAAATTAGCACTTGACGACAGATTACATCAGCCTTACAGAGAAAAATTGATTCCGGGGTTTAAAGAAATCCGTAATGCATTAAAACATGAAGATAACGTTTTAGGTACTGTTATTAGCGGTGCAGGACCGTCTTTGTTGATTGTTTCACAAAAAAATAATACTGAACTTATAAGAAATACAGTAACTGATATTTGGAAAGATTTTAATATCAATTTTGAAATTAAATCTTTAAATATTGAGAAGAACGGTGCTAAAAAAGTTGATTAGGCAGTCTTTTTATTATTTCCGAGCCGAATAATAAAATACCTATAATTGCGCTGAAAAAACTTGCAAGAATGACAGCTCCTGCAGAAATGTCTTTTGCAAATCCTACAAGACGTGAGTATTTATTATGAAATACGGCATCAAGTCCAAACTCCAAGCCTGTATTTATAAATTCAACAACCATAACGTTTGAAATAGCAAGTATAAGAATACAAATTTTTGTAAGAGACATTTTTAATATAATTGCTGTTAATATAACTAAAAATGCGGCAACAACATGTATTCGGACATTTCTTTCGGCTTTTAATGATAATCTTAAGCCTTTGCCTGCGTTTTTGAATGTACTAAACATTCCTTGTGTTTTGTATTTAGACATTTTTATCCTTTATTGTTTCAAGAGCGTTGTTTTGAGCGTTTACAACAAAATTATACTCATCTTCCGTTTGGTGGTCAAAACCCAGAAGATGCATTATGCCATGTGCAATTAAAAAGCACAGTTCATGTTCTTTTGTTACATTTTTTTCTTGAGCGCTTTGGGTAATTTTATCGAGCGCAAGTATAATTTCTCCAAGGTTAATTTCGCCGTCAAAAATAAATCTTTGTTCGGGTGTTTCATCGGCAAAAATTGCAAAAGTAATTATATCTGCAACATAGTATTTATTCCGATATTCTTTGTTTATTTGATGCGTTTTTTCGCCGTTGCAGTATAAAATATCAAAAGATATAGTGTCATATTCTTGGTTGTACAGACAAGAATTTTCATATATATCGGTTTGCTGCAAGTAATATTGCAAAACAGAACGGGCAATTTTAATTAGTTTATTTTCATCAACCTGCCAATTATCATAAATATTTTCACTGAATATATTTATAACAGGTTTATTCATTATGCCCCTGCTCTAAATTTTTAACTTTTTTTTCAATTTCTTGTTCCACGATATGCATTTGGTTTGGAAGAATATTGTTTGAATTATCCAATTCTTCAACAATATTTTGATGATATTTTATTCTGTCGTGTTGAGTTCCCCTTAAAATTCGGCTGAAGGTTGCGGATATTGTCTTTAAATCTGCCAGTGTTAACGGACAGTCAGAAAGCTGATTATCATCAATTCTTTCATCAATAATCTTTTTAATAATAGGATCAATTTCTTCTGCCGTACTTGCCTTCATGGCTCTGACAGTAGCTTCAACGGCATCTGCTATCATAAGAATAGCTGTTTCTTTTGTTTTTGGTTTAGGTCCCGAATATCTGAATTGTTCTTCTTTTACGTTTTCAGCACCTTCTTCTTTTATTGCCTGATTATAAAAATAACTTGCAAGTCCTTCTCCATGGTGTTGAAGTATAAAGTCATTGATTATAGGCGGTAATTTATATTCTTTAGCTATTTCCACACCGTCTTTAGTGTGAGCGGTAACAACCATTTTGCTTAATCTTGAATTAAGTTTATTATGAGGGTTTTCTATTCCGAATGAAGATTGATTTTCAACAAAGAAGAAAGGTCTTTTCAATTTACCGATATCGTGATAATAAGCACCTACTTTTGCAAGAATAGGATTTGCACCTATTGATTCTGCGGCAGCTTCACACAAATTTGCAACCATAAGACAATGGTGATAAGTTCCCGGAGCTTCCATTTGTAATCTTTTTAATATCGGTTGGTTATGGTCTGCAAGTTCTGCAAGAGCGTACGGAGTTACAATCTTAAACGCATTTTCAAGTAATGGTAATACGCCCAAAACAATCATGCTGCTCAATACACCGTTTAAAAACGTAAGCAGAGCATCTCTTGTTATTAAAATGTTTTCTACGTCAATTAAGAATTTTTCAAGCATGTAAATGCTTACGACAAACAAAGCGCCTGCTGAAGCTATGTATAAACCTGCTTTTATCAAATCAAATCGTCTTGTAAAATTAACTTTTGCCATAAATGTGGCAGAAATAATATTTATAAGAATAAAAGATGATATAAATTGTATATCATATTGCAAGCCCAAAGTTATAACTCCAAGCATTAAAGATGCACTTACAAGAGCAATTCGAGGATTTGCAACAATTGAAATTAACATTATATATGCAGGAAACGGCAAGATATAAGGTGAAAATCCTGTCGGCAGAGTTACGGAAATAAGTGCCAATACAGACGATAAAATCGCCATAATTTGCAATTGAGCTTGTGTTATATTATTTTTTTCAAATGTATTTTTGTACATTAAAAATACAAATAAAGAAAATGCTATTACAAAAAATACGCCCAAAAGTCCGTTGAAATTGATTTCTACCAAATTATATCCTGCTTGTCTCAGAGCATCTCTTTTTAATTTTGTTACGGGTTCACCTTCAAAAAGGATTTTATCACCCTTTTCAAACGTTACTTCATAAGGCTTTACTGCATTTTGAGCATTTTTTCTTGCTATTTCTGTTGCAAATTCATCCACAACAAGGTTAGGGACAAGTATTTGTTCCAATAATGCTTTAATTACGGTAACTTGATTTTTAGGTATATCTGTTGAAACGTGTTTTTGAATAATATTGTTTAAAAAATGTTTGTCAAAATCTCTTTCGCTCAAACCTACGTTTAAAATATTGATAAGTGTAAGCTTTGATTTATCAAATAAAATTTTTAAATCATTTTCAGGGGTTTTTAAAAGGTAATTTACAACAAAATTATGTTTTGTTATATTGTCGGAATCAAAAAGGATACTTAATTCTTCTCTTTTTGTATCTTCTGAGGTGTCTTTTTCACGGATTTTTAAAATAGAACTTTGCAGAGAAGAAAGATTATTTCTGATAAAATCATCTTCCGTAACCGTCATTATAGGTTCAATTTTTTGTGCAACTTCTTTTTTGTGTTGTTCTGTTCTTTTCGTATCTTCTACAACAATTGTTTTTTCCGCAATAATATCACGTCTGCTTATGCCGTTTTCAACAACCCGTTGGAAAAGGAAGTTTTGAGAAGCAATAATGAGCGTCATTACGAGTGTAAATAACGAAAAATGCAGTGCGTATAAGAATTTTGGTGATGTTAAAAATTCTTTTAACGGCTCAGGTAATTTAATTTTATCCATTATATATACACCTTGTTTAAATCAACTTAATAACATTATTTTAGTACATATTTAAAATTTTGCAAATATTGCATCAATATTCTTCAGGTATGAGTTTAAGTCAAAACATTCGTCAATTTCTTCTATTGATAGTTTTTCCGTTACGGAAGTATCATTCAGAATATTTTGTTTAAAATCAGATTTTTCATCAATTGCCTTGAAGGCATTTCTTTGTACTATTTCGTAAGCTTTTTCACGTGTCAGACCTTTTTCTGTTAATTTAAGTAGAACTTTTTGAGAGTAAACTACTCCGCCGTAAAGGTTAGTATTGTTTTTCATGTTTTCTTCATAGACAACAAGATTTTTTAATACATTATCAAATCTGTTTAGCATAAAATCAATTAAAATACAGCTGTCAGGGAAAATAATTCTTTCTGCGGAGCTGTGAGAGATGTCTCTTTCGTGCCAAAGAACAATGTTTTGCATAGCGACCGAAGCATTACCTCTTACAACTCTTGCAAGTCCGCACAAATTTTCACACAAAACGGGATTTCTCTTATGAGGCATTGCTGAGGAGCCTTTTTGATTTTCGGAAAATCCTTCTTGAACTTCAAATATTTCCGTTCTTTGGAGATTTCTTATTTCTGTCGCAAATTGTTCTATAATCGTTGCAATCATTGCTAATTCATTCATAAATCTTGCATAAACATCTCTTGAGATAATCTGTGTGGATATTTTTGCCGGTTTCAGACCAAGATTTTCGCAAACAATTTTTTCAATCTCCATAGGAACGTTGCTATATGTTCCAACAGGTCCCGATATTTGCCCTATGGTGATATCATCAGCCGCAATAAGAAAATTTTTATAGGCTCTTTCAATAGAATCCAGCCAGTTTAAAAGTTTTATGCCAAAAGTCGTTACCTCTGCATGTATTCCATGGGAACGTCCGATACAAACGGTATTTTTGTACTGTTTTGCTTTTTGTTTTATTGTTACGGTTAAATTTGCCAAATCGTCGGCAATAATAGCGGATGCTTCTTTTATTTGCAGTGCATAAGCAGTGTCAATAACGTCGGAACTTGTAAGTCCCATGTGCATATATTTTGCGTTTTCACCCAAAAATTCGTTTACACATGTTAAAAAAGCAATTACGTCGTGATGAACTTCTTGTTCTATTTCATCAATTCTTTTTATATCAAATTTTGCATTTTGCAAAATTTCCTGATAGGCATTTTCAGGTATTAAACCGAGTTTGCGGTATGCATCACAAACCGCTAACTCGACGTTAAGGTAACAGTTAAACTTGGAATCTATATCCCAAATTTTTTTCATTTTTTCCAAACAATATCTGTCTATCATAATAAATAAATAATACCACAAATACTATTCTGTACGTTTTAAAAAATTTTAATGTATAATAGACACAGACAGAGATTTCAAGGAGAACAAAAGTGGCAAAATTTTATTTAACAACCGCAATAGACTACGTTAACGGCGCTCCACACATAGGACACGCTTATGAAAAAATTTTAACGGATATAATTTCAAGACATTTTAAAAAGAGAATTGACGACGTATTCTTTTTAAGCGGGACTGATGAACATGGAATAAAAATCCAAAAAACATCCGCAGCTCAGGGCATTACGCCAAAAGAACTTTGTGACCAAAATTCCGCTAAATTTCAGGAATGTTGGAAAGCTCTTGATGTTAATTATGATAAATTTATAAGAACAACTGATGATTACCATAAATCAGCAGTTCAAAAGATATTTAAAAAGTTAGTTGATAAAGGTGATATTTATAAAAATTCTTACAAAGGTCTTTATTGTCAAGGCTGTGAGTGCTTTTTGAATGAAAAAGATTTAACGGAAGACGGTCTTTGTCCTAATCACATGAAAAAACCTGAAGAAGTTTGCGAAGAAAACTATTTCTTTAAACTTACAAAGTACAAAGATGCTATAATTAAGCATATCAAGGATAATCCTGATTTTATTGTTCCGTCATTCAGAGCAAACGAAGTTTTGAACCAGCTAGAAGACATACAGGATATCTCTGTATCCCGCTCTGTTTCAAATGTAACTTGGGGGGTACCTGTTTTAGATGATGCTGAACAGGTTATTTATGTATGGATAGATGCTCTTTCAAACTATATTACGGCTCTTGGTTATGATACGGAAGAAAATAGTGAAGAGTTTAATAAGTATTGGCCTGCTGATGTTCATGTAATAGGTAAAGATATTTTGAAATTCCATAGCATATACTGGTTAGCTTTGCTTATGGCATTAGATTTGCCTTTGCCAAAACATTTGCTTGCTCATGGTTGGATAACCATTGATGAAGCAAAGATGTCAAAATCATTAGGTAATGTTATTGCACCTCAGGATATTTTGAAAAATTTTGAACTCCAAAATGCGGATGCTTTAAGATACTACATGGCGTCGGCTGCTCCTTGCGGTAAAGACGGAAATTATTCCGATGATGATTTCAAAGAAAAGGTTAATGCTCACCTTGCAAATTCAATGGGAAATTTGTTAAACAGAACTCTTTCAATGCTTGTAAAATATTTTGACGGTGAGATTAAAGCTGAATTTAAGACTGATGCTGGCATTTTAAACTCTGCAAAAAATACCATTGATATTGTTAAAAACCATTTTGATAATTTTGAAATTGCGGAAGCTGCAAATGCTATTATACAGCTTGTTGATACAACAAATAAGTACGTAACTGATAATGCGCCATGGACACTTGCAAAAGAAGAAAAAATGACAGAATGTGGGCAAGTTCTTACAACCGTTCTTGATATAATGTGCGTAATTGCCTCTTTAATTGAACCTTTCTGCCCTAATATTGCACGTGATATGGCAAAACAATTATCTTTTGATTTAGATATAAAATATGATAATTTGACGGTTGATAATATAAAAATAGGAAAATTGATATCTAAAGATGACATTCACCCTATATTTTTAAGAGTGGATTCCGAGCTTGCAGATAAATCACAAAAGAAAAAATAATTAAAAATCGGGACTGTTGAAAAACAGTCCCGAAAACTTTTAAAAGAACATTATCAATAACTTTTGAAATAAAAAACAACTCAGTAAGGTAACTAAAACCTTTATAAATATTACAAATGGCGTTACACCGTCTGATTCAAAGATTATTAAAACACAAATATAAAGAAATAACCCGATATTAAGAATTGATGCCTTTATATTTGTATCATATTTAGCTTTCCAAAAATAAAATGTTGCAACTAAACAAGTTATATAAGCAATAACAAAATAAATTAAATCAAATTCGTTTGTGGCAAATACTGTTTTAAAAAAATTAGCAAACATAGTTAAATACCTATTGGAAAATTTTGTTTAGAATTTTAACTAAGAAGAAACAACAAAATAATGTAAATACAATTTTTGCAAGTATAATATACCATGCAAAATTATACGATTCATAGATTATATCTGCAAAAATGAAGACAATAACGCCCAAATTTATCCATACAGGCTCAATATTTGTGTCTAATTTTGCCTTCCAGCCGTAATACGTTACTATCAGGCACAGGAAAAATGCAAAAATGAAATTCATTGAATCAAGTTCCGTAACCGAATAGTTATGAAAATTAAAGTAATCCAAAAACATAAATAAATGATACCACACAAATTAAAATTTGTGAGTAGTGATTAGTGAATAGTGAGTAGTTGTGGTATTTAATTACAAAATAAAAACCTCTCATTTTTATGAGAGGTTAAAATTCACACTAACTAAAATTTATTACTTACCTTATCCTTACCTATCTT
>CAJOPF010000088.1 GCA_905236205.1 Candidatus Gastranaerophilales bacterium | reverse complement strand
ATAAAAGTAAACCAAATAGGAACACTTACAGAAACACTTGAAGCTATTGCTATGGCACATTCTGCAGGTTATACCGCAATATCATCTCACCGTTCGGGAGAAACGGAAGACACATTTATAGCAGATTTGGCTGTTGCCGCAAACTGCGGTCAAATAAAGACAGGTTCAGCCTCAAGGTCAGACAGAATGGCAAAATATAATCAATTGATAAGAATTGAGCAAGAACTTGGCATGTCTGCTAAATACATTGGCATAAAAGCATTCAGCGGACACAGAAGTTTTGATTAAGCAATTTATCTAAAAACTTTACACAAAATGAATATAGTAGTATCATTATATTAACCATGGACAAAAATCTTGATGAAAAATTTATAGTAACAGGCGGAACTCCACTAAAAGGCGAAGTTTTTATAGGCGGTGCAAAAAATGCTGTTCTGAAATTGATGGCAGCAGCTGTTCTTGCAAAAGGAGAAACTCTCATTCACAACGTTCCTGATTTAACTGACGTTGATATAATGCTGAGCGTAATCCAAGGACTTGGCACTAAAACAAACTATGATAAAAATCAAAAGACTGTTACTATTGATGCGACAGATATTACGAGTGTAACCGCAAAATATGAACTTGTAAGTAAAATGAGAGCATCTTTTATTATTTTAGGTGCGCTTGTTTCGAGATGTAAAGAAGCAATTGTTGCACTACCTGGTGGATGTGCAATAGGTGAACGTCGTGTAGATTTTCACATAAAAGGTCTTGAGGCTATGGGTGCTGACATTAAAATCGAAAACGGTTATGTCCACGCCAAAGCGCCTAAATTATCAGGTGCTGAAATATATCTTGATATTCCTTCGGTTGGGGCAACAGAAAACATTATGCTTGCTGCTATTTTGGCAGAAGGTGAAACAAGAATACAAAATGCTGCCAGAGAACCTGAAATTATAGATTTAGCTAACTTTTTGAATGCTATGGGGGCTGAAGTTTCGGGTGCAGGAACTTCTGACATAATAATTAACGGCGTAACACAAGATAAAATTCATCCGATTGAATACACTACAATTCCTGACAGAATTGAAGCAGGTACATTTATGACTGCTGTTGCGGCAACTAGAGGAAAAGCTATTATAAGAAACATATTTCCTGCTCATTTAACATTTTTCAATAACAAATTACTAAAAATGGGCGCTAATATAAAACTTATTGAGCCCACTGCAATTGAAGTTTCCGCAAAAGGCAGACTTAATACCGTTAATTTTGTAACTCAACCGTATCCGGGATTTCCTACTGATTTACAATCTATGGCAATGGTTTTGCTTTCTACCGCAAACGGTGTCGGTATTATTACGGAAAGCCTTTACGAAAACAGGTTTATGCAAGTGCCTGACTTAAGAAGAATGGGAGCTGATATTCATCAGGACAGAAATCACGCAATAATAAAAGGTGTAAAAAAGCTGACAAGCGCTGCTGTTTCCGCAAGTGACTTGAGAGCAGGGGCCTCATTGGTTGTTGCGGCATTGATGGCTGAAGGTACATCTGAAATAAATAACCTTTATCACATTGACAGAGGTTATGAAAACTTTGAACAAAAATTAAAAGCATTAGGCGGAAAAATTGAGCGTGTAAACGCATCCGAACAAACAACGGAAGGGGGCTATAATGAAGCCAGAATATAGACGCTGGTACGAACATGACCCTTTATTACTGGAAGTTGTTGAATTATTGAAGAACTACCAAGATGAGTTGCGTTCTCAAGCAGAAGTCTTTCTAAAGAAGATTGAAGAAAAAGTATCCAAAGATGCAATTGAAAGATTTTACGAAATGGTAAAACCTGTTAACGGCAACCGTTGGTATGACAAAGACCCTGTTATATCAAAAACTGTTGAATTATTAAGGGTAGTACCGCCTGATGTTCAAAAAGCTTGCGCAGAACATTTTATTAACGCATTGAAAGATATTGGCGTTGATTATCAAAGTCCAAACATAAAAGATAATGTTTAATATCAATTGCAAAAAGTTTGATAAACTGAAAAGTCTTGTCTTAAAAGGCAAGTCTTTTTCTGTAAGCGGTATTACATCAGTATTTAAACTTATTTTATTAAATAAAATAAATGAAACCTCTGATAAAAAAATATTATTTATAACGTCAAATGAGCAAAGTGCATTAAAATATCAAGCGGACTACAAAAAACTTTTTGAGAAACAAACAAGTTATCTGCCGTTTCAAAGCATTTCAATGTACGAAACTATAAATTCAAACAAGTATGAATACGCTCAGCAAATAAATATACTTACGCAAAAACCTGAAATAATTTTTACATCTGCAAAAGCCGTTTTGGAAAAATTTCCTGATGAAAAATTTTTTCAACAGAATAAAATCACTCTAAAAACAGGAGATATGATTGATACCCAAAATATTGCAGAACGTCTTGTCAAATTAGGATATAAGCGTTCTGTAACGGTTTCTGATATTGGAGAATTTTCTGTTCGAGGAGATATAATTGATGTGTTTTCACTCAACGATTACCCCTTCAGAATTGAGCTATGGGGTGATGATATCGTTGATATAAGACTGTTTGACAATAAAACACAAAAGTCCGTTACAAAGACAAAAGAAATAAACATATTACCGATAAACAAATTCATATCTTCTGATAAAGCTGTAATGCCAAAAGAAATTCTTAATATGGTTCAAGAAGAAAGCTATTTTGAAGGAATAGAAATATATCAGTCATATTTCAATAAAAATCTGGTTGATATTTTTCAATATTTAAGAGATTACATCATCATTTTTGATGAGACAAGCGAAATATATTCAAAATACAAGTTTTTGGATGAAAATTATCAAACACAGTATGCAGAAAACTTAAAACTTGCTTTAAATTATGAATTAGCAGATAAAAACCATATACCGTTTGAAGATTTCATAAAAAATACAGCAAGTTTTCAAAAAATTGGTTTTAACAACTTTATTGATGACAATATCACAGAATTTATAGAATTTGATGCTCAGCCGGCAAAGAATTTTAATGCAAATATTGCGGAAATTTCAGAATATCTAAATGAATATACTGGCTATAATACTGTTGTATCAACTGATTACCCTGAAAGAGTAAAAGAAATACTTGCGGAAAACAATATTTTTCACTGCAAATATATAGACGGAATAAGCTCTTTTGGTACTATATCAGACGAATGTCAATTACTACTGCTTACTGACAGAGAACTTTTTAATAAACGGTCAAAAGAAATAACCTCGGAAAAGAAAAAATATTACAAAGAACAACAAGACTATATAGAAAATATTAACGATATACACACAGGCGAATACGTTGTTCACAGAATCCATGGTATCGGGATTTACCACGGAATTACTCAACAAGAAATAGACGGACAACTAAAAGATTACCTAACAATTGAATACGCAGAAAAAGACAAACTCCATATTCCTGCAGAGCAGGTAAATTTACTTTGCAGATACAGAGGTTCAGGTTCAATAAAGCCAAAATTATCAAGAATTGGCGGTAATGACTGGGAGACCACAAAAAGAAAAGTTAAAAAAGCCGTAGAAACCATAGCTTACGACCTATTAAGATTATATGCCAAACGCAAAATGAAAACGGGAATACGTTTTGACGCAGACACAAGCTGGCAAATTGAAATGGAAGAAGCGTTTGAATATGTTGAGACTCCTGACCAAATGCGTGCAATAGAAGAAGTTAAATCTGATATGGAATCAGATACTCCAATGGACAGGCTAATCTGTGGAGATGTAGGTTTTGGTAAAACAGAAGTTGCTATGCGTGCAATATTTAAAGCTATAACATCAGGAAAGCAAGTAGCCGTTATTGTACCGACAACAATTCTTGCTTTACAGCACTATCAAACTATATCAGAAAGATTTAAGCCTTTTGCAATGAATGTTGGTCTGCTTTGCCGTTTCAGAAGCACAAAAGAACAAAAAGAAACACAGAAACAAATGGCTCTTGGCGAATGTGATGTAGTTATAGGCACACACCGACTACTTCAAGACAATATTATCTTCAAAGATTTAGGGTTGCTTGTAATTGATGAAGAACACAGATTTGGAGTACGGCACAAAGAAAAACTTAAAGAACTGAAAGAAAACATTGATATAATTTCAATGTCTGCGACACCTATTCCAAGAACGCTATATATGTCACTTTCGGGAATAAAAGACATGTCATTGATAAACACTCCGCCAAAAAACAGACTGCCTGTCAAAACTTATGTCGGAGAATTTAACGAAACAACTGTTAAAAATGCTATAATACACGAAATTGACAGAGAAGGACAAATATTTTATCTCTATAACCGCGTTGAAACCATAGAAGACTTTAAAAAGACGCTTCAAAATATTGTACCTAATGCAAGAATTTGTATAGGACATGGCAAAATGAATGAACAAGCGCTTGAAAAAGTTATGGTAGACTTTGCAAACAAAGAGTATGATATCTTATTATCAACAACAATTATAGAATCAGGACTTGATATTCCAAATGCAAACACAATTATAATCCACGATGCAGACAAATTCGGACTTGCACAGCTTTACCAACTCAGAGGCAGAGTAGGAAGATGCGAAAAACAAGCTTACTGTTACTGCCTGTATACCCAAAATAAGCAGTTAACGGAAGAAGCAACAAAAAGACTAAAAGCAATAAAAGAATTTACGACACTAGGAAGCGGATATCAAATAGCTATGCGGGACGTTGAAATAAGAGGAGTCGGAAACCTTCTTGGCACAAAACAACACGGACACATGATAAATGTCGGTTTTGATACATATTGTCAGCTGCTTGACGAAACTATTAAAGAATTACAGGGAGAAACCGTTGAAAACGATATTCCTGCTATTATAGATATTAACGTAACAGCATACATTCCTGACGAATGGGTAGGTTCATCAGAACAAAAAATGATAGAATACAAGAGACTTTCAGACGTGAATAATCAAACAGAACTTGATTATATAATTGACGAATGGAAAGACAGATTTTCCAAAGCTCCCGAACCTGTTAAAAATTTAATTAAACTGATAAAAATAAGACTAACGGCAACTGAAGCCAAAATATCCGCCATTCGTGAAACAGAAGATACTCTTCGCATATATACGCCATATACAAGACCTGAATGGTTATTTATATACCAAAATTTGCCAAAAAATTTACAAAATAATGTTAAGTATACCCAAGCGCCAAAATCAGATAATGACAACAATTCCATACTTTTGCTTAACAAAAAATATGCTAATTTTGATGAAATATTTAACATGTTAACAGATTTGTTTTATTATATTAACAAGACTAAATGTGAATACTTAAATAAACAAGGAGAACATTATAATGAAACTAATTAAATTACTAACACTCTTAGTTTTCGCAGCAGTAATATTTTCAGGTTGCGGAATTAAAAACAAAGAAGCTATCGTTAAAGTTAATGACAGAATTATCACTCAAGCAGATTATGATGAATTATTCAATCAAACAGCAAATAATCCTGCACTTCAAATGTTTGGTCTGAATAAAAAAGAAACTGACAAAAACAGCTTTATGTACACAATGATTAAAGATAAAGTTGTAAATCAACTTATCATAAGAGAATTGATAAACGGTGAATTAGAAAAACGTCACATCACAGTAACACAAAAAGATACTGACGAAGCTCTTAACAAATCTATTGAACTTGTAGGTTCAAAAGATAAGTTTAACCAAATCTTAAAAGAACACGGTATTTCATTATCTCAATACAAAAAAGACTTGGTTGAAGAAGTTAAACTTGATAAGTTAATTCAAACACTTGAAAAAATTAACATAACAGAAGCTGACGCAAAAAAATATTATGACCAAAATCTTAATAAATTCAAATATCCTGAAAAAGTCAGAGCTTCACATATTTTAATTATGGCAAACAAAGACGAAATAAAAGAACTTCTTAAAGCTGAAGAAAAAAATAAAAATCTTACAGACGAAGAATTAGCAAAATTAGTTGAAAAACAAATGCAAGAAAAATTACAAAAAGCTCAAACTTTGTTAGCTCAAGTTAAAAATAATCCGTCAGACTTTGCAAAAATTGCAAAAGAAAATTCTGATGACACAGAATCAGCAAAACAAGGCGGAGACTTAGGATTCTTTGGAAAAGAAGAAATGGTGGAAGCTTTCGCAAATGCCGCTTTTTCTCAAAAACCTAATACAATCGGAGAAATTGTAAAAACTCCTTACGGATATCATATTATAATGGTAACAGACAGAAAAGAAGCAGGACAAGATTCATTTGAAAAAGTTAAATCTGATATTATGCTTTATTTAGAAAACGAAAAGAAAGTTCAAGTACTTGAAAAATTCATAGAATCACTTAAGAAAACTGCAAAAATTGAATATATCAACAAGGATTACAATCCGACAGATATTCAAAAAGCTCTGCAAGAATCGGCAAATAAAGAAACTCAAGCAGAACAAGAAAAGAAATAGCAAAAAAAGAGGAAATATAAAAAATATTTCCTCTTTTTTATAAAAATTTTACTTACATCCTGTTTCTGTTATAATCAAATAAAAGTGAGGTTTGCTATGAAAGATATGATGGATAAAATCCTTCAGATTGAAAAAAAATATAATGAACTTGGCATAACTTTGTCAGATCCCGCTGTAATTCAAGATTACAACAGATTTAAAGAACTTTCAAAACAACGTAAATCAATGGAAGAAACCGTTGAATTGTATTATGCTTGGAAAAAAGCAATTGATGCTATCGAAGATGCAAAAGAAATGCTAAAAGGTGAAAATGACGAGGAAATGCGTTCATTTTTAAAATCAGATATAGAAGAAAATGAAAATAAAATTGTTCAATATGAAGAACAAATGAAAATTTTGCTACTGCCTCGCGACCCTATGGATGACAAAGATATTATGCTTGAAATAAGAGGCGGCGCAGGCGGCGATGAAGCAAACATCTTCGCAGGCGATTTAATGAGAATGTATATGCGTTTTGCGGATAAACAAGGTTGGAAAACGCAAGTATTGAGCATGACAGAATGTGAAGCGGGCGGAGTTTCTGAGGTAATCATCTCAGTTAAAGGTGATGCCGTATATTCAAAATTAAAATATGAATCAGGTGTACACAGAGTTCAGCGTGTACCTCAAACAGAATCACAAGGACGTGTACATACATCAACAGCAACCGTTGCTGTTATGCCTGAAGTTGATGACGTGGAAATTGAAATTCGTCCTGAGGATATTGAAATGTCAACAGCCCGTTCAGGCGGTGCAGGCGGTCAAAACGTAAACAAAGTAGAAACCGCAGCAAGGTTATTCCACAAACCAACAGGAATAATGATATTTTGTACAGAAGAACGTTCTCAATTGCAAAATAAAGAACGTGCAATGCAAATATTAAAAGCAAAATTATATGACTTGGAAGTTCAAAAGCAAACAAAAGAAATTACTGACTTAAGACGTTCTCAGGTAGGTTCGGGCGACAGAAGCGAAAGAATAAGAACATATAACTTCCCGCAAGGAAGATTAACCGACCACAGAATTGGTCAAAACCTTAATGTCTGGACAGTAATAGACGGTGATTTAGAGGAACTTCTAAAACTGTTAATAGAATACGACCAAAAATTAAAATTGGAAAAATTAGCGGAAGTGAACTAAAGATGAAACACATTAGAAAATGTGTAGGCTGCGGAGCCTTAAAAGACCGAGAAAATCTGATTAAAATTACATCAGATAATAAAAGTAAAGAGATTGTGATAAACCCAAATTCTAAAATATTTGGCAGATCGGTATATCTTTGTTATAATAAATTGTGTATTATAAATTCATTAAAAAAGAATAAACTTCAAAAAAGTTTAAAAACACCAATTTCAGAAGAATTGAAAGGAAAATTAGTTGAGTACTGGTAATATGCGTGTAAGTGAATTAGCAAAAGAATTAGGATTAACAAGCAAAGAGGTAATCGAAAAATTAGCTCAGATTCAGATTGTGGTAAAAACACATTCAAGTGCCGTTACTCCTGATCAGGTAAAAAGATTGAAGGATTCTATGAATGCAGGAGCTAAGCCCGAAGTTAAAAAGCCAAAAGCATTCATTGTAAAAAAAGCTAAACCTGAAGAAAAGCCTGAAGTTAAAGTTGTAGTTCAGGAAACTCAACTTAAAGAAGCTCCTAAAGCTGCAGAAGAACCTGTTGTTCAAAAAACGGAAACAACATCACCTGTTTCAGCTCCAAAACCTGAACGCAAACAAATTGAAGTTGTAAAAAAAGCGCCCGTAAACAGATTAGAAATTGTTCGTCGTGCGGCAAAACCTGTTGAAAGACCTAATAATAAAACGGACAGACCTAACAGAGCAGGAGAAAAACCTTCAAATACAGGCGCTCAAAGACCTCAAAAAGGTATTGAAAAACCAATAGAAAGACATATTATACCTCAGGATATATATGAAAATAAAGGTTCTTCTTCAAAGCACAGACAAGCAGACAAAAGAAAAGATAAAATTTCAAAAGAAGAAGAACAAGAACGTATTTCACTTGAAAAAGCTGCTGCTCAAAAACACAGAAAACGTTCACACAAGGAAGAAGCAAAAGAAGCTGTTACACAACTTGTTGTTAATACTGCAATGACAATTAGTGAATTGGCAGATAAAATTCAAAAATCCTCTGCTGAAATTGTAAAATTCTTAATGCTCAACGGCATTATGGCGACAGTAAACCAACTTATCGACGTAGACGTAATAAAAAAAGTTTGTGCCGAATACGGTCTTGAAGTTCTGGATGAAGATTTAGACGCATATATAGAAGAAGAAATGGCTAAAGAGGAAAAGAAAGAAAAACTCAAAGCCGACGAAAAAAATATGGTACAAAGAGCTCCTGTTATAAGTATTATGGGACACGTTGACCATGGTAAAACAACATTACTTGACAGTATCAGAGCATCAAAACATAAAATAGTAAACACTGAAGTCGGTGGTATTACTCAGTCAATAGGTGCTTATACAATATATTTAAACGACAGAAAAGTAGTATTTTTAGATACCCCCGGTCACGAAGCCTTTACGGAAATGCGTGCAAGAGGTGCAAAAGCAACTGATATTGCAATATTAGTTGTAGCAGCTGACGACGGTATTATGCCACAAACAATTGAGGCAATAAACCACGCAAAAGCAGCTGAAATACCGATTATTGTTGCAGTTAACAAAATTGATAAAGCAGGAGCCGATCCTGACAGAATACTTACACAGTTAACAGAACATGGACTTGTTCCTGAAGCATGGGGCGGCGACACAATCACTTGCAACGTATCTGCGTTACAAAGACAAGGTATAGATGAATTGTTAGAATACATATTACTTGTTGCCGATATGCAGGATTTAAAAGCAAATCCGAAAGCAATGGCAAGCGGTGTCGTAATCGAAGCTAATTTGGATAAAGGAAAAGGTCCTGTTGCAACTCTGTTAGTTCAAAACGGAACACTATCAGTCGGTAACTGTGTTGTTGTAGGAACTGCGTGCGGACGTGCAAGAGCATTACTTTCCGATTCAGGAGAAAAAATTAAAGAAGCAGAACCTTCAACTCCTGTTGAGATTTTAGGCTTGACAGAAGTTCCTCAAGCGGGCGATGCGTTTGAAGTTGTAGCAAATGAAAAAGAAATGAAAGCTATCATCGAAAAACGTAAAGAAACAGAAAGAACCAAACGCTTGGATGAAATGTTACCTGCTCATATAAGAAAAGAAGCCGTTTCAGGAGAGGACAATGTACCTCAATTGAACTTAATCATAAAAGCAAACACTCATGGTGCAGCAGAAGCAGTATCACAAGCTATTGCTCAAATGGAATCTGATGAAATAGCAACAAAAATTATTCACGTTGGTGTTGGTGATATTTCAGAAGCAGACGTTATGCTAGCATCAGCATCTAAGGCTCTAATTTTGGGCTTCACCGTAAAAGAAGATTCAAATGCACTGGCTGCAGCAGAAAGAGAACACGTAACAATTAAGAAATACGATATCATATACCAAATACTTGAAGATATGGAAAAAACAATGTTGTCACTTCTTGAACCTGAGATTAAAGAAGTTGCTCTTGGTAAAGCTGAAATTCGACAAGTATTTACTATCGGCAAAACAACTAAAATCGCAGGTTGTTATGTTCTTGAAGGTAAGATTTTACGTAATAAAACGGCAGTTCTCGTTAGAAACGGACAAGAAATATTCAGAGGCGCAATTGACCAGCTAAAACGTTTCAAAGACGATGTAAAAGAAGTTGCGCAAGGTTTTGAATGCGGTATTTCTTTCGCAAAATTCAATGACATACAAGAAGGCGATATCATTGAAGTTTCAACAACAGAAGAAGTTGAACGTTCCAGTTTATAGTTTTTTTTAGTTAAGGATAAGTTATGAGTAGTCTACGCAACGAAAGAGTAAGAAAAGAGTTAATGCGTGAAATTTCTGATATTCTTAGAAAAGAAATCAGAGGTCTTACGGGTGTTGTTTCGATTACAGATGTAGAAGTCAGCCATGACAACTCTTTTGCTAAAGTCTTTTATAGCGTTTTTGGTTCGGATGAGCAAAAAGAAAAATCTATCAATATAATTAACCAAAATGTGTCAAAAATAAGATATGAAGTGGGTAAACGAATAAGACTAAGACTTACTCCTGAATTAAGATTCATACAAGATAATTCTATTGAACGCGGCTCAAGGGTAAATGAAATCTTAGATAAAATTTCGCGCGGAGAAGTGTAGTTGTTTGGCGTTTTAAACGTATATAAACCGCAAGGAATTACGTCTCACGACGTAGTTGCTTATTTTAGGAAGCTATTAAAAATAAAGCAAATAGGGCATACTGGGACTTTAGACCCTTTTGCGGAAGGCGTTTTACCTGTTTGTTTGGGTAAAGCCACTAAACTTATTCAATATTTACCCGATGATAAAGCATATATTGCATTTGTACAATTTGGTGTAAGTACAGAAACCTACGACGCAGAAGGTAAAATTACTTACAGAAGTGAAAATAAAATTTCGCAAAAAACATTAGAAAACGAAATAAAAGCGTTTGAAGGCGAAATCGAACAAACTCCTCCTATATATTCGGCCATAAAAATCGGAGGTAAAAAGCTCTACGAATATGCAAGAGAAGGAAAATCAATAGAAATACCAAGCAGAAAAGTATTTATAAACAAAATTGAATTAAAGAATTTTGATGAAATAAAACAAACAGCCGAGATATATATAGAATGTTCAAAAGGCACTTATATTCGTTCAATTGCAAATGATTTAGGAAATAATTTAAAATGCGGAGCGCATCTGTATAAACTCATAAGAACAAAAGTCGGCAAATTAAACGTCGAAACCGCAACAGAAATGTCTAAATTCAGCTCTGTTGAGATTACTCAAAATAAACTTTTAAATCCGATAGATTTATTAAATTATCCAAGTTACGTGCTAAACGACGAAGAACTGAAGAAAGTTTTGCATGGGCAAAGTTTGCTTAACAAAAATATTAAAAGTGCAGATTTTATTATTTTGATTTATAATAATAATATAAAAGCCATAGGAAAAATTGATAATTCAACTATCAAAATGATTAAGGTATTTGAAAATGTGTAGGAAGATAATAGTTATAGCATTATGTATGTTTGTATTCGCAACATCTGCGAAGGCTTCTGACTTATCTTCAATGTGTTCACAACCATATGATATGTCATGGAAGAGTACACAAGTAATTACAACTATTACGGGTATGACATTTTTATCTCAAGCCGTAGCAAACTCTATCATAAAAAAAGAACTTAGAAAGTCTATGGGTTCTAAA
This sequence comes from Candidatus Gastranaerophilales bacterium, assembly GCA_905236205.1. Lineage (GTDB taxonomy): Bacteria > Cyanobacteriota > Vampirovibrionia > Gastranaerophilales > Gastranaerophilaceae > UBA6984. The sequence continues at coordinate 3,273 of CAJOPF010000088.1, read as the reverse complement.
CATTTCAGGGTTAAAATGAAATCTTTTAGTGCCAACGATTTAGCCGCAGGACGCTTCAAATCACTTGATATATCAGGTAAAGACTTAAACTTAGACGGTGTTTACTTGTCAAAATTTTCGGCTTCTACAATTTGTGATTTTAACTACATAAAAGCAACTAAAAAATCCGTAAAATTTAAAGAAAATTTTGCGATGAAGTATTCAATGGCAGTCACAGAAGATGACTTAAAGAAAACTGTACTTTCTGAAAGTTACCTTAAGTTTTTAAATTCGTTAAATATTAAAGCTGGAGGTATTAACCTTCTTGAATTAAAAAATATTGATTTAAAATTAAAAGATAACAGATTTTTATTCTCAATGTATATGGATAATAGAATTTTTAATTACAGCGTTCCGTTTGAAGTTGACGTATCAACTAAAATGAGCGTTCAAAACGGTCAATTAAAACTTTCTGAGATAGTATTTCAAAAATCTAACAAAATGCTTAATTTATCACAAGTATCAAATATCTTAAATATAATTAACCCGCTAAAATATACGGTGAATATATTAGATAACGAAAATGCAAAAGTGGAAATTAAAACCTTGGATATAAAAGACAAAAAATTAGCTTTAGACGGAACGGTGTTTATTCCGAAGAATATGGAAGAAAGTCGCAAATAGGAGAAATAATGAATAATTTGTATAAAATAGGAATAGTAATCGTTGTTATACTTGCGGCAGTATATGTCAAATTGGCTTTCTTTGGCAGCCCTGATGTAGTTGAAAATGAAATTCAAAATACGGAAAAAGTGGCAGCTCAAGAGCCAAAAGAAGAAATTCCTGAAAATAATGAAAAAATTGAATATCAAATTGTTAATGTATTCTTTATTGCACATAATTCTAACGGTGAAGAAGTATACAGAGCAGTTAAAAGAGAATATATACCAGAATACGGTTCTCAATTAAAATTTGCATTAAAAGCTTTAATAAACGGACCTTCCGATAAAGAAAAAAAACATGGAGTGTATACTGAAATTCCTGCAGGAACGAGATTGATTTCAATAACAGAATCACCTTCAAAAGTCGTAGTAAATTTAACGTCTGATTTTGAAAACGGAGGTGGAACAGACAGTTTGTATAAAAGATTGTTTCAGTTAATAAAAACAGTTAAAATAAACTCTAACTTACCTTTATATTTACAACTTAACGGAAAACAAGTTGATGTAATAGGCGGAGAAGGAGTAATGATTAGTCAACCTTTAAGTGAGGATTTTGCAAATGAATAAAGATTTAGACTACTATTTAAACCTTGATTGGACACTAATAGAGGGAACCGATTTGGATTTTAACGGCAACCCTTATCACTACATAGAAATCAAAGAAATACCAAGTTTTGCTTTTTGTGCAAAAACAAGAGAAAAGGCTTTGGAAAACTATAAGCATCAACTTAAATTACAGTTAATGTTAATGCTTGAAGATGGTGATGAAATACCTGAACCCGGTGAAGACGAAGATGATATAGACTGGGAAAGTATGTGTCCGGGTGGCTAATATAAATCTATGAAAAAGCTAGCAGAAAAATTTACATCTCACGCAATATTGATTTTTATATCATTGCTTTCCATTTTTCCTTTTATCTGGTTAATTTCTACATCATTAAAAGGTGCTGGGGAAAACATTTTTGCATATCCGCCAACAATTATTCCAAGTGATTTCACATGGGACAATTACATAGGGGTATGGAAAAAAGTTGATTTTATGGCTTATTTTTGGAATAGCATGATTGTTGCAGGAGCGACAGTAATACTGAATTTGGTTTTATCTTCACTTGCGGCATACCCTCTTGCAAGAATGAATTTTGCAGGGAAAAAAATAACATTTTTTGCAATACTTGCAACAATTATGATACCTTTTCAAGCCATTATGCTTCCTGTCTATTTAATTACAATAAAATTAAATATGATGGATACCGTAAATAATTTTATGGGCTATTTAGGACTTGTAATGCCTTTTGCAGTAAGTGCATTCGGAATATTTCTTATGAGACAGGCATTTATGACAATACCAAAAGAAATGGAAGAAGCTGCAATTGTTGACGGATGTAATGTCTTTCAAGTCTTTTGGAAAGTGATTATACCAATGGTTAAACCGTCTTTGGCTGTCTTGGCAATATTTACATTTATCGGTTCGTGGGGAGAATTTTTATGGCCAAGCATTGTGTTAACAAAAGAATCTATGTATACACTGCCTGTTGGTGTAAATAATCTGCAAGGATTATTCAGTTCAAATTGGAGATTTATTGCTGCAGGTTCAATTCTCTCAACAGTACCTATTTTAATTTTCTTTTTGGCAATGCAAAAATATTTTATTTCAGGCGAAAACGAAGGCGCTGTAAAGGGTTAGCAATATTTTTTAAAAAGCTACAATACAGTTATAGCCTAATCATGACTATTACTGTTTTTTAAGCCTTTTAATTATCTTAACATAACTTAACAAAAGCTGAAAAACATGGCAATTATTGAGTTTAGAAATACTTTATATAAATGTAAGGTAAAGGTTAAAATCAGGGCTTACGAAATAAGGGTTAAATAAAAAAGTAAGTTCAAAGTTTTAAAAATTTGGTTAAAAAATAAATAACTTTTGGTTAGGGGTTAGAAAATGTCTTTTTTAGTTTTATTTGCAAGAAAAATGTCGTTAAAAAATCAAGTTAGCGATTTGAACTATAAGTTAATGCAAAAATCACAAGAATTACAAGAATTGCAACAATATACAGCAGCAATTGCAGACGGTGAAGTTTCAATGAACGATTTAACAACTGTTCCTGCATCAATGTTTGGCAGATTAAGCCAATATATGGTAGCATCAAACAATTATGCAACACAAGCTGCTCAAGCAAATTATGCTATGTTAGGTGGAGCTCAAGCAGGTCAAGCACAACAAGATGCAACAGCTCAACAACAATACCAATACTTAGTATACAAAAACTTATACGATCAACAAAAACAACAATTCTTAAAAGCAGAACAAGCTCAATTACACGTTAAAGAAAAAGCAATGGAAAACGAAAAATTGAAACTTGAACAACAATTAAAAATGATGGAAGCAGAATTACAAACATTAGACCAATCAATCAACAATGGTATTAAAGATTCAGCTCCTCAATATGCATAATCAAGGATTTTAAATAACCCAATTAACCAAATTTAACCAAACAAAAACAAAAACCAAACCAAAATAATTAACCAAAACCAAAAAACCAAATTTAAGCCACCCGTTGGGTGGCATTTTTTT
>CAJOPF010000087.1 GCA_905236205.1 Candidatus Gastranaerophilales bacterium | reverse complement strand
TATACAACAAACCCTGTAAAAGCATTACAACAGGCTGCGTAATCTTGAAAAGATTTTTAAGATAAGATAGGTAAGGATAAGGTAAGTTAATAAATTTTAGTTAGTGTGAATTTTAACCTCTCATAAAAATGAGAGGTTTTTATTTTGTAATTAAATACTGAAACTATTCACAACTTACTATTCACTATTCACCACTCACTATCCACAAATTTTGCTTTAGGGCGTGGTACGTGATATTATAATTTTATGAAAAGAATTATATTAGCCTCCGGTTCACCAAGGCGCAAAGAAATTTTTAAATCTTTAAATATTGAGTTTGAAATTATAAAATCTTCTTATGATGAAATTTTAGAAAATGATGTTTTTTCTTATGATAAGATAGAAAATTTAGCATACAACAAAGCTTTGGCAGTTGCAAAAACTGTTAACGAACCCGCATTAGTTGTAGGTGCTGATACTGTTGTTGTTTCGGATAATCAAATTCTTGGAAAACCAAAAGACAGGGCGGATGCATTTAATATGCTCAAAAAGTTATCAGGTAAAGAACATTTTGTTGTTACTTCAATTTGTGTAATTGAAACTCCAAATATGCATACAAAAACTAATTCTACTACAAGCTATGTTGAATTTGAAAATCTTACGGACGATTTAATAAATTATTATATTGATGAATTTAAGCCGTTTGATAAGGCGGGCTCTTATGGAATACAAGAACTGCCGCAAGGCTTTGTTAAGCACATTAACGGCAGTTTTGAAAATATTGTCGGTTTATGTTCTAAATCATTAACTGATTTATTGAAACAATTTAAACACTAGCAAGTTCAGGCTGTTTTACGCTTAAGGCGATACGTCTGTCTTGCGGATTAAATTTTACAACATAAGTTTTAATTTTGTCTCCGACTTTTGAAATCGTAGAGTGTTCGTTGTCATACGCTGCAAGCTCATTTTGTGGTAAAAGAGCTTCCACTCCTGCATATATTTCGACAAAAGCGCCGAAGGATTTAATTCTTGTGATAACACCTTCTCTGAGTTCACCTTCTTTGATTTCTTTTTCTGCCGCAATCCAAGGATCTTCTTCAAGATTTTTCAAACTTAATGAAATTCGGCTTTTATCGTGGTCTATGCTGATAACTTCAACTTCGATTTTTTCTCCGATTTTTAATCTGTCAGAAGGGTGATCTATCCATTTCCATGAAATTTGAGAAAGAGGAAGTAATCCGTCTATACCGCCTATATCAACAAATGCACCAAAATCGGTTATTCTTACAACATCTCCCTTTAAGACTTGACCTACTTCAATTTGAGAGAAGATATTTGCTTTTTCCTCTTCTGAAACTTCGGAATAAACCTTTTTATTTGATAAAACAAAACTGTTTTGTTGACAGTCCAAAGTTAAAATTTTTAATTCGATTTTTTCTCCGATAGAAAAATCCTGTTCTTTATTTTTGATTTGACTTGACGGTACAAAACCTTTTAATCCTAATATGTCTACTATCAAACCGCCTTTTACTATTGCACTTATTTCACCTAAAATTGTTTCATCAGCAGCTTTTAATTTTTCCAATTCTTGCCATGTGTATGCTTGTTGGACTTTTAAGCTTGATAATAACATTTTTCCGTCAATATCTTCATCAGATATTATCAGAAATTCATATTCTTTTCCTTTTTCTAGTGCTGATTCTATGGAGATGCTTTTATCGCTTACGGCTTCTTTTACAGGAACGCTTGCAGATGTTTTTGCACCTATATCCACAATTGCGCCTTCTGAATCATACCCGCAAACTGTACCTTTTACTAAATCTCCCCTTTTAAATGTGTAATCATAAGAGCCAAGCAAAGACTCAAACTCTTCATCAGAATAGTTTTGTTTTTCCATATTTTCTCCGTGTTTATTTATAAAAGACCATTACATGCAGATTATAAAACAAACGCACTCAAAAATCGAGTGCGTCTGTTTTAAATTTTTACATAATTAAATATTTAGTTTATATCTATAATCGTAACTCCGTCTCCACCTTCAGCAGGCTCACCTGCTCTGTATTTTGCAACATAAGGAGATGTTGATACATAATCTCTTACATAAGTTCTTAATGCTCCTGTTCCGTTTCCATGAACAATATATACAGGAGATAAGTTTGCAAGACTTGCTTTATCAAGATAAGATTCTAAACTGTCAAGCGCGTCGTCTACTTTGTAACCTCTCAAATCAAGAGTGTTTGACATGCCGCTGCGTTTTAATTCAAAAGATTCCATTGGTTTTAAACGCAATTGAGGTTTTAAAGTCAACGAAGAATCAAGTTTTGCAACTCTGTCTTTGCTTATTTTTGTTTTTATTTGTCCCATTTGAACAGTTAAATTGTTATTTTTATCAGGTAAGGAAACTACGGTTACAGGTTGATTTAATTCCTTAATCATAACTGTATCACCAACTCTGATTGAATCCCATATTAACTCATCATAAGTTTGTTTATCCATCGCATTGTCAAATTGAGATTTTAAATCATTTTCCAAATACGATAATCTTGTATAAGAACGTCTTGCAACTTTTTCTGATTTATCACGTCTTAATTCGCTCATGATATCTTTTATTTCCAAACGAACATTGTCAAATTCTTCCGAAAATTTGCTTTCAATTGCTTTAATTGTTTTACGTTTATCTCTGCGCAATTCCGCAAGTTTGGATTCATAATCTTCTTTTGCCTTTTGAGAAGACAATTTCATTGTCTCAACATCTTTTAAATTTCTTGTCAGTTTTTGTTGAGTTTCTTGTAATTTTTCAATAATTACGGCAGAAGGATCTCTTTGAATATTTAATGTAGATTTTGCACGTTCTACAAGTTCTTGTTTTAAACCTAAATTACCTGCGATAAATATTGCGTTACTTGCTCCAGGTATACCAATTGTTAACTTGTATGTCGGTTGCAAAGTCTCTCTGTCAAATTCTACACAAGCATTTTTAAAATGTGCGTTTGTGTACTCAAGAGTCTTTAATTCACCAAAGTGCGTTGTTGTTACGCATTTTGCATTTTTGATTACAAGCTCATCCAGAATAACTTCGGCAAGAGATGCACCTTCTTGAGGATCTGTTCCTGCACATATTTCATCCAGCAATACAAGAGTATCTTCATCTGCAGAATCTAATATACTTATAACATTGTTCATGTGAGATGAGAATGTTGATAAGTTTTGCATTAAGTCTTGTTCATCTCCAATATCTGCCAAAACTTTTGTAAACGGATACAATTTAGCTGACAAGCATGGTAAAAACATGCCTGCTCTTGTCATTAGTGTAAATAAACCGACAGTTTTTAATGTTACGGTTTTTCCGCCTGTGTTTGAACCTGTTATGATTAAGGATGTGTAACCGTTACCAAGTGAAAAATCATTCGCAACAATATTTGCCACTCTTGAAATTAGTAACGGATGTTTTATTCCGCATAATTCCAATATTTTTTCTTTCGTTAATTCAGGTTCTACAGCCTGAATTTTTACGGCATATCTTGCTTTTGCAAAATGCATGTCAAGTTCTGCCAATACTTTTTCGTTTAGTTTTAGTGCTTCAAAATTAGTTTTAATGTGTTTTGTTAGTTCTGTAAGTATTTTTACTATTTCATCTCTGATTTTTACTTTCAATTCTCTGATTTTATTATTCATAGAAACCAAAACAGACGGTTCGATATAAGCAGTTTTATTTGTTGCCGATACGTCATGAGTGATACCTGAAACTTTACCCTTTGCACTTGCCAAAATAGGGAAAACTATTCTGTTATCACGAATTGTGTAAATTGGTTCCTGTAAATATTGCGCAAAATCAGGAGAATTTAGTAATTCATTGATTTTTGATTTTATTTCTTTTTCTGCTTCTTTTAATGATGAATAATAGCCTGCAAGCGTATCTGTGGCATCTTTTTTTATGTTGTCCGCATCATCAAATTTAGCAAATATTTGATCTTCCAGTTCTTTATTCGGTAACAGTTGCATTGAAAGTTTGCTCAAATTACTGTCAGCCAAAGTATTTTCTCTCATGAAATTTTTAACAACTCTTGCAGAACGTAAACTTTTTGCCAGACCAATTAGTTCTTGTTCTGAAAGATAACTGTTTAATTGGCTGTTATTTATTGCTGATAAATCAGCAAGATGTTCTATAGGAAGTTCTAACAGCTTGTCAATAAGTTCTTTTGATTCTTTAGTTAAACATATGTCTTCCTGAATTTTTTCAAAATCAGTTTCAGGTTTAAGATTTAAACATAAGTTTCTGCTTTGTTGCGTTCTTGCAAATGTTGATAATATTGATAAAACTTTATCAAATTCTAATGTATTTATACTTTTTTCTAATATGCTCATAATATATTATTTTAGAACAATTATACTAACTATGCAAGTTGTTTACTTTTAAAAATTTAATACATTTTTTAGAATTTGATTTTTTATAACGAGCCTGAAAAAGCTTGTTATTATTAAAAAGGCAATTTTTATAAAAAGAAAACGTTAGTATAAATATAAAAGAATAAAAGTCATGCGAAATCTTAACGTTTGTACGTGC
>CAJOPF010000086.1 GCA_905236205.1 Candidatus Gastranaerophilales bacterium | reverse complement strand
TCTGCCTAAAAGTTTTGTCATAAACCCTACAAGAGCGATAGCAATACCGCTTGCCATTAAGTAACTTGTAATAATCCAAGTAGATTCGTTCATACTTATAGATAAAGCACCTGCAATGTTTGCCAATGCAACATTGGATATAGTTTCGTTTAATGCAAACATAAATACTGCCATTAAAACCGGCCACGCTGTTAACCAAGGGCTGTATTTAGGCTGCCAATTTTCTTGAACCAAGTTTTGAGCTGACATTCTAACCTCTGACTTTTACTTTTGGCACAACACTCATACCGGGAACAATTTTTGCTTTGTCTTGGTCTGATATATCGGTAAATATTATTTTTACTGGAATTCTTTGTACAATTTTTACAAAAGAACCAACAGCATTTTCAGGTGGAAACATAGATGCTTTTGCCCCTGATGCTCTTTGTATACTGTCAATTTTTCCTATAAATTTCTTATGAGGATAAGCATCTACTTTTATGTTTACACTTTGACCTACATCCATATTTTCTAATTGATTTTCTTTAAAGTTTGCTACTATCCATACCTCATTAGGAATAATAGTTAAAAGCGGAGTTCCGGGCTGAACCATCATCCCGACAGAAGCCTTTTTGCCTGAAATTGTTCCGTCTTGGGGTGCATAAATTTTTGTATAAGATAAATACAATTCCGCTTGATCTTTTAATGCTTTTAATTCAGCAATTTGAGCATCTGCCACGCTTTTACCGTCTTGTGTTATTAATGCCTCTTTTGTATTAACTAAATTTGCTTTTGCTGAATCATACTTTGCTTTTGCAACATCATATTCCTGTTTTGAAACGGCACCTTCTTCATAAGAATGCTTGTATCTTTCAAAATCGGTACGAGCAATATCAATTTGAGTTTGCATAGCACTATGATTTGCTTTTGCATTTTTTTGATTTTGCAAAGCTTGTTCATATTTTGCTTTCGCTTGTGCTACTTTTATTTTATAGTCATTATCCTCAATAACGGCAATCAATTGACCTTTTTTTACATGTTCATTATCATTAACCAAAACCTCAACCAACTGTCCTGAAACTTTGGGTGAAACCTGAACGGTTGTTGTATCTACATAGGCATCATCTGTTGAAACATAAGCGGATTGAATATAAAAATAAATTCCGCCAAGTATAACCGCAATGATTAATGTAAGTAATATAACAAATTTCTTTTTACCGTTTTCCTGTTTAGTATTTTCTTCCACTTTTATACCTCTATCTCTACTATTTCTTTTAATTTTTCATGCAATAACTTTAACGAATGATGCAGTTCTTCAAGCTGTTTTTCGCTAAAAATTTTAAGAAATTCATTCGTACCTTTATGAACTTCTTTTAGTGTTTTAGAATAAAAATCTTCACCCGATTTTGTAAGTTTCATCTTCCTTACAAGCCTGTTGCCTTTTGTATCTTGGTATCTTTCGACAAAACCTTTTTTTTCAAGACTGTCTAAAATTCTGCCTGTTCTGACGCTGTCTCTTAAAATGAGTTTTGCTAAATCCCTCTGGCAAATGTCGGGATTGCAATTTATTATACCCATTGCACGAAATTCATCATGTGTTATTTCCGAATTATATTTTTTCAAATAATCTTCCTGAATGTATTTTGCAATTTGTTCGATATTGAAAAAAATCGTATCTGCATACGGCGGATTTATAAACCTTTTCATAAAATCTCCCCTTTTATATTACATTTGAAATATATTTTATTTGTAATATTATACTAATACGGAGATATTTTAAAGTCAAACCAAACAAGTATAGATGTTGTCAGCTTGAAAAAATTAATTTTATATAGAAAATAGGCATATAAAAGGCAATATAAGGAGAATGAATTATGTTAAATGAAATCAAATGGCCTGATGGTTATTTACCGGGAACAACAGACAATTTTGCTTCAAATGAAATTATTGTTCAGGGAATCACTGCAAGTGATGTATTTAATTGTTTAATTGATACATCAATTTGGACAAGCTATTATGGCAATGCTTCTGACATTATTTTCTATAATACGGAAGGTACAATTCTTAAATCAGATACAAGATTTAGCTTTAAAACATTTGGTTTCCCGATTGAAGCGGAAATTGTTGAATATGTTGAACCGAATGGCAACGAGCCGGGAAGAATTGCTTGGCATGGCTGGGCAGAGGGCGATGAAGAACATAGGCTTGATGTTATTCATGCTTGGCTTTTTGAAAATCTTTCTCATAACAGAGTTAGAATTTTAACTCAAGAATCTCAAATCGGGAAACCTGCAAAAGATTTATTTAATTCAAATCCTGATATTATGAATCAGGGACATCAAGACTGGATAAAAGGTTTGGCTAAAACCGTTTTGAATAACAAGGGGATATAAAAAATGAAAAAATTTATGATATTTGGAATAGCTTTAATTTTATTAGCAGCAATAGGATTAATTAGTAAACAATATATGCCTATTGCTTCAAGTACATATTGGAATATGACACAGGTTTTACCCCTCAAGATGTAAAAAAAGACTTAGAAGGCTTACAGACTATAAGAAATCTTGCAAAAAATATGTCATTTATGATAAAGGCATTTAAAGATGCAACGGATAAATATGGTTTGCCTGATGTTGAAACTTCGTCATTTACAAGCTTTCCTGACGGAAAATAATTTATTATAAAGGATTTTATTATGACATCAGTTCAAAAAATAAATGCAGTACAAACAACAAACACATATAATAAGATACTTAATCCGAGAAACACAGGTTATGCAGCAATAGGCGGAATGTGTTTAACTACTGTAAGTACAATGATTAAATCAAAGTCAATAAGAAAAAGTCATAAACCTCTTGCTTTTATAACTTTCGCTTTGACCTTACTGCATTTGGGAACAGCTATAAAACACCGTCAAGAAAAGAAAAAACAATTTTCTATTCAACAATAGAGGCAGAGTATGAATTCAGCATTAAATATACAAATTGCCCTTCAGTTTTCGCATATTCGGTCAATTTTGTATTTATGTTCAGGCAATAATCGTTTTTTATTTTTATTTCAAATAAATCGCCACTTGTTTTTATTTGCCATCGTTTTGGCAGTTATTTTAGCATAAAATCATTAGGTACAGCCTTTATACCCTAAATCATATTTGACTGGGCTTAGAATTGCTGTTGAACGCTTTTTGAACAACATTTAATCCCAATCCTCCAACATCATTTTTTGGAAATCTAAATCAATTTCTTTATCTATATCAAATACCTGAAATGCAATTTTCAAAAATTCTTCTTTGCTATAACTTTGTTTATTCTCTTTTTTTATAACT
>CAJOPF010000085.1 GCA_905236205.1 Candidatus Gastranaerophilales bacterium | reverse complement strand
TGATCGGGCGCTCCGGCCGCTTCCCTTCAAAATCGGTATCAACATTGCACGTTCCTTTATGAACAAAAAAGGCTCTTCACAGAAAGCCGGGGAATCATGATCGTACGATCTGCTGAGTCCGTCGGAGCGATGAGTGTCAACCCCTGATTGGTGTTCCTTTCGCAGCATAGCCTCGAAGATAACATTGGATTAAGGAATCACCGCACAAACGGGCAGCAACGGTGCCGCATCTCAAATCTTCGATTTGACCGGAAGTCGGGGCCGGCCGTGGCAGTTTCGCCAGAAGGCGAAAATCCCCATGGGATTTTCGATTTTGCCCAAGGGGCAAAATCACCTTGGTCGAATCAAAGATTTTGACGAGCGGTTTTCTTGGCCTATTGTACCTTGATGTAACGTCACGTATGATACCCTGAAAACGCCCGTCATTACGGGATTTTTAGGAGTTCGGCCAACAGTATAAGGAGTGATTTTTTAATATATATTCAGTAAAATAATAATTTATCAGACTTAACATAACACCAGGTAATAAAGGAATAATACATTTAATCATACCACCTATTGGTGCATCAGTATATGTAGTATTTGAACTAAAAATTTCAATACATTGTGTAATTATCATAAAAATTAGTAGTAAAACAAAAAGAATCAAAAGGAAACCACAAAAATAACCAAATAACATGAATACTCTTGCATATGTTTCACCTGCTATTTGTGGTAAATTTTTGTCTTTTATGTGTTTTAAAATACCGAAAGCTAATTCTTTTGCTTTTAGGGATATATAATTCCCGTTATATTCTTTTTTGTTCTTAAATATGAATTCAATTTCATTTCTGTATTTTTCTGTGTATTTATTACTTTTTCTGCATTTTACCAAATCACTGTAATAATAGGCAAGAAATCCAAATATTTCCTCCTCACTTAATGTATTTGTATTTAATCTGTCAAGAATTATATCTGCAATTTTTTTCATATTACTTACTCCTTTCTATTTAGCGTGAATAATAAAAATGAACGAACTGAGTTATGTTAGAACTTATAATAAATTTTTGATGTAAGTTTTGTTTGTTTGTGGCGACGTTTTCTTTGCCTGCTTAACCATTGGTTGAGGTTTTTGTACTGTTATATTATCTACATAATCACCATAATCACGTCGGTATGAGAGTGCTTTTACGGAGAAACGACCATTTGTATATATATACTGCATTTTTATATGGTCTTGTCCTGCAAAAACTCTTGGTCCACCAAGCAGATTATCTCCCAAAAAGGTACAAATTTTGTTCTCAAGTCCTTCAGAAATATTTTCTGTAGCACATTTACAACTATAAATTTTTCCAAATCCTGTTATAGTAACGTTCATTGAAAAATCAGTGTTTATATTATCAAGACGTCCTAAATGATTATTTAATGAATCTGTTACTCTTATTTGATAACCTCTTAATTCTTCTTTGAGACCTTCTCTGTCTATTCGTTTTATTTCTTCCTTTTCATCTTCATAAGTTGGTTCTTGTTGTACTTTTTCTTGTGAATGATGTTGAACATTAGGCTTGTTGTACTTATTTTGTTCTTTTTCGTGATTTGCATTATTATCAGCATAGTTAGCACCACTATTTTGAACATTATTTGTATTGTTGTAATTTTCAGGATAATTATTTTCATGATTACTTCCGCTGAATATAATTAATCCGATAATGTATATACAGAAAATTAAAACGGCAAGAGCCTTTAATTTTGTGTCTTTTGTGTTTTGCGGAGAATTTTGTACAATATAATTTACAGCACCTGTACTGCCTGAACTATAAGTATTGTTTACTAAATTAGGATTATAACCACAAACAGGACAAGTGTTATTTATGTATGGATATGTATAACCGCAATTTGAGCAGGTTATAGTGTTTGATTGATTTGTAGTTGTTGTAGTCGATTTTGTTTTATTAGTTGAAGTTGTTTGTGATTTAGATGTGGTATTATTTTGTGCCGGTGCTTGTTCAAAATAATCAAGACCATTTTGTTTCAATGCACACCAAATACATTTGTTTGAATTTTTGTTGAAAAAGTGTCTGTTATCACCTGAACATATAGTTATATCATTTTTTTCAAATTCTTCTAAAGCGCTTATCCATTCTTTTGCGGTTGGTCTTGAGGTTGAATCACAAAATGCTCTTTCAAATAAATCTTTTAATTTATCATTTAATAGTGTTTTTACAAGTGCAGAATATATTGGTGTATCATAAGCATAATTTCTTGCATAGCAAAAATAATTTCCTGTTATGGCATTTTCAATTTCGCTCGGTGCGTTGCATCCGCTATAGGGATGTTTTGCAAAAAATAAAATTTTAAAAATCATAACTGCCAAACCAAAGCAGTCGTGATTTTGGTTTCTGACTACTTTTTTAAATGAGCATCCCTGTAATTCAGGTGAAGTGTATTCAGGAACACCAACTTCGCAGATAAATCTTTTTCCGTTATGTTCAACCTGATAAGAATCGCAGTCTATAAGTTTAATTTCGGCTTTATCGTTTACTAAAATGTTTGACTGATTAATATCACCAATAACAATACCTCTTTCGTGCAGAGTATCAACGGCAATTGCCAAATTTAAGGCTGTGTGTACCATAAATTTCCACTCAGCATTCGGAAAATATTTTTGCCTGTCGGCATTTGTTCCGTATAACAGATGAATTTCTTCATATTGTGTGATTTTTTCCATAAGAAAACCAACAGGTTTTCCGTTTTCATAAATTACTTTTTTCACCCAAGCTGAAAAATTGGCAATTTCTTTATCATAAAGTTTACACATAACTTCAAGTTTTTCGCCTTTTTTCTTGGATAATTTATCTTTTCTGTAAATTTTAGCAACCAAATGAGAACCGGTACTGCAATTATATACAGTACCTTCGCCACCTTGTGCAATTTGTTTGCCAAGTGTTATAACTTTTCCGTTTTCGTCTGTGTATGTCGCCATAAATCACCTGTTGGTTTTATTTATTTGTTGAAATCAAAACAAGCGTTTTATCATCATTAGTCATTTTGTTTACTCTTTCGCTGTTTAAAAATTCTGACAGATTTTTGCATAAAGCCTTGCATTTCCCGTTATTTTTAAATTTTGAAAGAACTGTAAAAAATGGGGCAAAAAATGGAGCGTGTGGTTTCATATTCTGCATATCAAGTGCTATTGTTTCAATTCCGTCTGTAAACATTGCAATTTTGGATATTTCATCTTTGTTTTTTTCAAGCATAAGATGTTTTCTGAAATTATCCTCAGTTATGAAGTGCGTAGTATTGATATATTCACCGTTTTGAGGTTTAAAAACACAGTCAAATTCATTGTCTTTTTCAACTCCGATAGCACCATCACCGATTTGCATAAACAAGTTGCCTTTGTCGCTTAAAACACAAAATAAGAAAGTTGAAGCAAATTCACGTCTTGATTCTGCGTGGCAGTCTTTTACGGCTTTATCAAAAATTTTGTGCAAAAGTTCTATCCACGCAAAAGCAACTTCTTTTTTGAAATCTGAAATGGAGTTCTTTTTGAGCCATTTAAACATTCTTTTTATGAAAAAGTAGCAGATGTACTTTGATGATATTTGAGATTTTGAGGCACTGCCTGCACCATCAGCGACAACAGAGATAAGATACCTTGTCCCTGAAACTTTGAAAGTTACAACGGAACAATTATCTTGTCTGGGGGTGTCGTTGGCAATATGTGAGGTGCCTTTTTCGGTTGCGTAAAAATATTTCCAGTTCATAATTAAATCTTTGCCCATCCTGTCGGTGCTTCTAATATTATTTCTGCGTCAAGTGTAGAACGTGATACTGAACACATTGAGTTTGAAAGCCATTGGAATAAAGCTGTAAAATTCAATCCTTGTAATGTCAACGCTTCTCTTACTGAGATTTGGTTTAAGGTGTAAATATCTGCACCCTCTGTTCCGACTGCAAAAAATGCAAATTCTTTACGTTTTTCGCCTTCGTGAACTTTTGAAATTGCTCTTGTAACATCATCTGTCGGAGCTCCGTCTGTTATTAAGAAAATCCAAGGACGATAGTAAGAAATGCCGTTACTTTTGTAATCTGCTTTTCTTTTTTCAAGCATATTTATCGCAACTTCAATGGCTCTGCCCATTTCCGTACAACCACGAGTGTTTAATGTCGGAGCATTAAAACTGTTTGCAGTTTCAAAGTTATTTAATACTTCTACTTCACTGTTGAAACTAACAACAGAAACTTCAACTCTTTTTGCCGCAAGTTCATCGTTGACAAGTTGTTTTTTAAATTCTTTCAACCCCTGATTAAGTTGATTAATAGGTTCACCATACATTGAACCTGATGTGTCTAAAAGTAAAATACAAGGACAACGGGGTTCAGGGTTTTGTGCGAACTCTACAAGTTCAAATTTCAATTCTCTTTCATCAAATGAATTTGATAAGTTGTTTGTACTGCAATAAGGTGTTTGATTAGCCATAGTCTTACTCCTTTCGTTATTAGTAATATCTTGTTATCTCATTATAAAAATAAGGTATGTCAAAAACGGTCATAAATTTTTACGGATTTGAATTTTTGTTGGAATTATTGCTTTGCAAAGGTTTTTGCGATAAATAGATTAAATCGTTCAGCGTTAAAAAACTAAAATTTGGCTTATTGGATAAGAATTGTTTGCCCATTTTTGTCAGCGTGCTTGTTGTTACCATTAAAATTCTGTCTGCTGAAAAATCGTCTTTAACTCCCCATAAAGCTCTTAATTCCTGTGGTGTTACGGGATGATTTACATATTTTTTGCACTGAACAATATATTTTAAATTGTCTTTGTGCATAATAATATCTACTCCGCCATCACCACTTGCGGGGGTAACTTCTGCTTTAAATCCGTTTCTTCTGAATACATCAGCAACTTCCTGCTCAAATTGCAAACCGCTTAAACCAAGCCAAAATTGAGCCTCGTCCCAGTATTTTGAATTTTTGGTCTTGCCGATTTTTTTTAATTTTTCTATTCTGAAATACCAATAGAACAGAAAAATTACTATTGATATTGTGAACGAGCCGACAAACATTGTCGGTAAAAGAATTGCGCAAAGAAATAATACGACAGAATCAAGCAACGCAAGAAAAACCAATGAAATAAAAAATGGTTTCCATTGATTATATTTTTCTAAATTTCTTCTGAAATGCAAAAAGACAGAAGAATAAACAAATCGCTGAAAAATTGCATAAAGTTCACGTTCTAATGACATATAAACCTCGCTTTCTTTTGCGTATGTTTATATGTTAAAACACCCCCACGTCAAAATCGGACACAACGAAATCAGCTTTTAAAATTTAATATTTCTTAATATTTAAGTTTATTATGTTAGAAATTCGAAAAAAGCTGGAATATATATATTGTAAATAACACATCTCTAAAAGGTGGCTAAAACATAGTGTAGAAACGGATTTTGGAGAAGTGTAATTGAATAAAAATTTTATCGGAAATTATGCGACCGTTTTTGACGGTACTATATTTTAAGATAATAATACAAGTTTCATAGATATAAATACCTCAGGGTATTTGCTTTACAACGAGGGGTAAACCTCCTTTTACCCCTCACTTTTTTTAGTTTTGACATTAAACAAGAAAGGGAATAATAAATATGGATGAAGAAATTCTTATACCTGATGCAATAAGTACAGGCGATTTACTCAATATAATTGAGCAAAGAAAATTTGAATGTTGGTTAAAAAATATCTTTAATCAACTTGCTCAAGATGAAGAATTTACAAATCTTGTTGAAGAAATTTTTGACGAAGAATTATCAGACAAATAGAGTCGGATTAAATTTAAAAATAAAACCGGAATAAATTTACTCATAAAGAGTGTACGAGGGACAAGCCCGTTGACTACACAGCAACCCGTAAAGTCGGGTGCTAATGCTTGGATGATGAGAACTTATAAAAAGGCTCATTATCACGATGAGTCTTTTCTTTTGACCTCTTTATGAAAATGTACAACACAGTAAACAGAAAGGAGGCAAAAGATGCCTAAATTTATTTCAAAATCAGAGTTAGAAACTCAAGAAATCGACCAAGAACAAACACACAACGTAGGTACAATTTATCCTCAAATTTTTAGTAATGATGAGATTACAGAATTCAAAAAAGGAATGCCGCTGGAAGCAGGTATAATATGGCTTGGAGCATATTATATTGACAGCAACATTTTTCCAAAGATAAAATGTCCTGTATGTGGTAAAGAAGAAGTGCTGATTCCTTATCAAACAATCGCTTCTGTTTTATCAGGTGCTCATACCATAAAATTTTGGTGTTCAAATTGCAACGAAAGATTTGTAACAAATGATTATAGCGAGTATTATCATTTAATACGTAATTATGTAATAGAAAATAAAAAAGACTTTAAAGAGGAACAAATAATTTCCGGCTGTTCAAGTAAATTTGTATAACTATTTTGGGCTTCTGAAATTTTCAGAAGCCTTTATGTCCATATTTGACATACATATATTTTATAGTTAAGTTATGAATAATTTTTTACCGATAATAATACTATTTATACTTTTAATCATCTGCTGTGCGATAACAATGAATCTGCACTGCCAACGTATCATAACCCTGTACAGAAGCGGTTCTGAAATGGTGGTAACTTTCGGCTCATTTACTATTGCTCTGATTGTGTCAGGAATTGTATGCTTATTTCTTATGATGCTTGGTATTCAAAATGTTGATTTTCTTATTATCGCTTACTGTGCAATTATAATTTCAATTTTGTATATTATCAGACACTCAATGAAAATGAATAACGATATAACCTCAATTCTGATAGCAATTATAGGAAATATTGTATGGTCAATAGTAGGATTGTTTCTTGCGGCAATAGTTGCGTTTCTTTTAAGTATTTTATTTGGTGGTAACAACAATAGCAAAAAGCATAAAAAACACAG
>CAJOPF010000084.1 GCA_905236205.1 Candidatus Gastranaerophilales bacterium | reverse complement strand
TATTATATTCATTGATGAAATTGACGCAGTCGGACGTCAAAGAGGTGCCGGCTGGGGCGGCGGACACGATGAACGTGAACAAACATTGAACCAGTTGTTGGTTGAAATGGACGGGTTTGATGAAAATACAAATATAATCATTATTGCTGCTACAAACAGACCTGATATTTTGGATAATGCACTATTACGTCCGGGCAGATTTGACAGACAAATTATGGTTAGTATGCCTGATGTAAAAGGCAGAGAACAAATTTTGCAGGTTCATGCAAAAAACAAACCTCTTGCAGATGAAGTAGATTTAAAAGTTCTTGCAAAGCGAACTCCGGGTTTTACCGGTGCAGATTTACAAAACCTTTTAAATGAAGCTGCGTTGCTTGCCGCAAGACACAATAAAACAAGAATTTATATGGACGATTTGGAAGAAGCCATCGACAAAGTTATGGCAGGTCCTGAAAAGAAAAGCCGCATAATTTCTGACGAAGAAAAAGAAAATACTGCATATCACGAAGTTGGTCATGCCCTATTGGCAAAACTTTTAGGCAATTGTGATCCTCTGCACAAAGTTTCAATTATTCCGCGCGGCATGGCACTTGGTGTTACAATGGTTCTTCCTGAAAAAGATCATCTGACTATGAAAAAAGTTCAATTGCTGGATAAAATTGCAATGACTTTGGGCGGCAGAATTGCCGAAGAAATCATTTACGGCAAAGAATTTATTACAACAGGAGCTTCTAATGACCTTGAAAAAGTAACTCAAATGGCAAGAGCCATGGTTACAAAATACGGAATGAGCGAGAAGTTGGGAAATTTGGCATACGGTAAAAGCGAAGACCATGTGTTTATGGGACGCGATTTCGGACATCAAAGAGATTACTCGGAAGAAATTGCGGCAGAAATTGATAATGAAGTTCAAAGAATAGTTAAAGAACAATACGATTTGGCAAAAACTTTATTACAAGACAACAGAGACATGCTTGACGTAATTGCTCACAAATTATTGGAAATGGAAACTCTTGACGAAAAAGATTTTGTCGAATTGATGGAACAGGTAAGAAACTCAAGAGCAGATGTTTAACAAAGAATAATAAATACAAAAAAGGTTTAAATCGATTATTGATTTAAACCTTTTTTATTATTATCTTAACTCTGTTTCAATTATATACCTTGGTCTTGCTTTAACTTCCCGATAAACCTGACCTAAATATTCACCGATAATGCCCATACAAAACAGTTGTAAACCTCCGAAGAAAGACATTAACACGACAATTGTTGCCCAGCCCGCAGGAGTATTATTAAAAACATATTTTTCTATTAAAACATAAACCCCAAGCCCTAAAGAAAACAAAGCCATTAAAAAACCTAAAACAGCTATAATTCTTAAAGGCATTATACTGAAAGATGTAATACCGTTAAGCGCTAACCCGAGCAAACTAACATAATTAAACTTTGATTTTCCATAAAGTCTTGGTTTTACATCAAAATTAACTATTTCTGTTTTTAAACCGAGTTCATTAAAGAATCCTCTTAAAAACACTTGTTTTTCAGGATATTGAGCTAAAATATCAATTGCTTTCTTGCTAACAAGTCTGTAATCACTTTGATTAACAGGAATTTTTACACCAAGCAAATTCATTACTTTATAGAAACAAACAGCCGTAGTCTTTTTCAAAAAAGTATCCGTATCTCGGCTGTTTCTCACGCCTGATACAATATCAGCGCCATCCATATATTTATCAACAAATTTTTCAATAGCCCATTGGTCTTGTTGTAAGTCGGCATCTATTGAAACAACGCAATCACAGCCCAAATCGCGAACACCCAAAAGTCCTGCAATATGTGCTTTTTGGTTCCCGTAATTTCTTATAAATTTTACGCCTTTAACAAGATGATTTTTTTCATGAAGCTTTGAAATTAACTCCCAAGTTTTATCTTTAGAACCGTCATCCACAAGATAGATAAAACTGTCGGGGTTAATTTTATCTTTAGCCATTAAATCGCCTAAAACCTCTATTAAACTGTTTACCGTACTTTCTATACACAATTCTTCGTTATAACAAGGAACTGTAATAGCTAATGTTGGTTTTTTCATTTTTAACTCCCTTTTGTATAAGATACATTTTTATATTATAATAATTTGTGTCAAAGGGCAAGAAAAAATGGCAAATAAAAATTTTATATTAAATGCAGACGATTTGGGATTGTCTAACAACATAAACAAAGGAATACTGGACGGTTATAACAGCGGAGTATTAAAATCGGCAAGTCTTTGTGCAAACGGTATGGCCTTTCAATCCGTAATAAACGAAATAATACCCGAATGTCCTGATTTGTGTATCGGTGTTCATTTGAATATTATTGAAGGTAAAGCGCTTTCAAATCCTGAAGAAATACCACTCCTTACAGATAAAAACGGTAATTTTAATAACAGTTATACGCAACTGATGACTAAATCAACAAAAAAAGACTTTTTAGAACAGGTTGAAAAAGAATTTAGAGCTCAAATTGAAAAAATATTAAACCATATAAAACCCGCTCATATTGATTCTCATGTACATACACATGGAATTCCGAATATTTTTGAAATAACTTGTAAACTTGCGGAAGAATACGGAATAAAATACGTAAGAACTCAATATGAAAAACCGTATATTACTCCAATTATAAGTAAACATTTGAATTTAAAATATCCTGTTAATCAACTAAAAGTTATTTTATTGAATAACTTTACACTAAAAAACAGAAAAACATTAAAAAATTTTCCTAATTTAAAAACAAACGATTTTCTTGTTGGTGTAAGTTATACAGGCATAATGGACAATAATACGGTTGAAAACGGTTTAAAAATATTTAAAGACGAAGAAAATATTTTGGTAGAATCCCTAATTCATCCTTACTATTCGGAAAAAATGCCTGAGTATTACATAGCACAAAACCAAGATATGAAATTTAAAATAGAAAATTTTGGATTTAACTTTACGACATACAGTGAGCTTGCAAAGTAAAAATGAAAAAACTCTGTATAACACTAATAATATTATTTTTTATAGTTTTTACCGCTTGCATAATATCTACAAGAAATTCTTTTTATGTACTAAAAGTTTACAGTCCAAATTCAGTTGCATTGGACTTAAATAAAAACGGCAAAGCAGAAATTAACGAAAAATTTACCGTTGACGGAGTGGAAACCTTCACTTCAAAGGCAAGCGACTATCAAAAGTCTTATGCGGAAAATATGAATATTGACGAAGAAACAGCTTTGGCAATAGGATTTTTTGCCGAAAAATATGCTCAAAGTCTTCTTGAAGGTAAAAATGTTCAGTATAAAAAACTGGAAAATAATAATATTGAAATTAAAATAAACGGAAAAAATTATAATAAAATCATAAAACATTCACCTTTTGCTCTTTCAGAAGGAAAAGCTATTCATGAAAAAGAATTTAAAAAACAAGTCCAACTTGCACAGAGTTCTCAATTAAAAATTTATAACAACAACAGCAACAAATATCACAGATTAAACTGCAAATATGGTCAAATGGCGCATGACTCAATAATTTTGCCTAAAAATCAACTTCCAAAAAATGCTCAAAGCTGCAAATTTTGCGAAAACTTAAACAACAAAGAAAGCAGTAAATTAACCTTAAACGATAAAATAAAGATAGAGCGTGAAAAATTAAGAAAAATTGTTTCCAAAAATTTTTCAATTTCAGAAGAACAAATAAAACTTATTATAACCGACATGTCTACGGTTTTAATACCTAATAATAAATGCACAAATGAATTTTGTCTTGAATTGGTAAAAGAAATAAATAATGCGCAAAACTCAATTGATATGGCATTATACGGATATTCAAACATTCCCGAAATAACCTCTGCAATACAAAATGCTATCAGCCGCGGAGTTACAGTAAGATTTGTTCACGATATAGATACAGACGGAACAAATTTCTATCCTGATACAATAAATTTTGCAACTTCACTTGCAAAGAGCAGCGCTGATTATGGAGATTATACGTACCAAAATGCAATAATGCACAACAAGTTTTTCATATTTGATGATTCCACCGTTATAACAGGTTCCGCAAATATCAGTTTCACAAATATTTCAGGCTATAACTCAAATGATATATTTATCATAAAATCACCTGAAATAGCGAAAATCTATAAACAAGAATTTGAGCAAATGTTTAATAAAAAATTCCATAACAAAAAAGCCAAAATCAAACATAAAGAAAACATACTGCTTGGAAAATCAATAGTTTCAGTGTATTTTTCACCACAGGACAACACAATAAATGACGTTATAATACCGTTAATAAACAATGCAAAAACTTATATTTACATTCCGATGTTTGTAATAACACACAAAAAAGTAACACAGGCACTTTCAGACGCAGCTTTACGCGGTGTTGACGTAAGAATTATTTTAGATGCGACAAATGCAAGAAATAAATATACCACACACGAACACTTACGGAAAGCGGGCGCTTTAGTCAAAACGGAAAATTATGCAGGAAAAATGCACTCAAAAAGTTTGATTATTGATGATAAATACTTAATTTCAGGCTCAATGAATTTATCAAAAAGAGGCAATAATATCAATGATGAAAATGTTCTTGTAATAGAAAACCCTACTTTAACGAAATATTATAAATCCTTCTTTATGTATTTGTGGGAAAAAATACCTGATATTTGGCTGACAAAAAATGCCGTCAGCGAATCTTATGACTCTATCGGTTCTTGCTATGACGGAATTGACAACGATTTTGACGAAAAAATTGATTTTGAAGATTCAGGATGTACTCCTATAAAATAAATTTTACAAATTTTCTTCTTTATTGAAAAAATAAGACTTTTTGTGTGAACACAAAGGACAAATTTCAGGCGCTGTTTCGCTCAAAATATGAAATCCGCAATTTGCACATTCCCAGACAACAGCATGCTGAGATTTAAAAAGTTTTTCTTGTTCTAAAAGTTCAATAAGCCTGTCGTATCTTTCATTATGAAATTTTTCCACTTGAGTAATTGCGTCAAAAAGATGTGCTATCTCATTAAAGCCTTCTTCTTTTGCAGTTTTTGCAAAATTTTTGTACATATTTGTCCACTCATAGTGTTCACCACTTGAAGCTTCTTTCAAATTTGTTAAAGTATCCGAAATTTCACCTCCGTTTAACAATTTAAACCAAATTTTAGCGTGCTCTTTTTCGTTACTTGCAGTATCTTCAAAGATTTTCGCTATAATTTCGTAACCTTCTTTTTTTGCTTTTGAAGCATAGTAAGTATACTTGTTTCTTGCTTTAGATTCACCTATAAAAGCTTCTTTTAAATTTTCTTCTGTTTTGCTGCCTTTAAAATTCATATAAAAATCCTTTCTTTCATGCAAAAATTATACAAATTTGTTAAGGATAAAAATATTGCCAAATAAGGCAATACTCATATTAAAAAAATATTAAACAGTTGCATTAAAGATGCTTTTTTGCTAGCATGGATTGGATAAATTTGAAAGGATAGTTATGAATAGAAATTTGCTTATGTTTTTGGAATCAAAAACTAAAGAACTAGACGAAAATATAGCATTGGGTATACGTTCAAAATTTGGCTGGTCAGAAATGACCTACAAAGGAGTAAGTATTCTTGCCCAAAGACTTGGCGGATATTTAATTGATGAGTGCAAAATTGAAAAAGGAGATAAAGTAGCCATTCTGTCGGAATCTAATCCAGAGTGGAGTGCGGCATTTTTTTCTATCGTAATTGCAGGCGGAACAATTGTTCCTCTTGATATAAAATTAACAGAATATGAATTAAATTCAATTTTAAGTGACTGTTTACCAAAAGTTCTTTTAGTTTCAAGTGCATATTTTGAAACGGGCTTAAAAATGAAAGAACAAATTCCGTCAATAGAAAGACTGGTTTTAATTGATGATAAGGGTGTAAACAAAGAGTATGACAGTATTTATACAATTCAGTCAGAACCAAGAAAAAAATGGGTGCACAGAAGCCTTAATCAAACAGCCTTAATCATATATACATCAGGTACAACAGGTATGCCTAAAGGCGTTCAAATAACTTATAAAAACATGATGACGCAAACAGAAAGCATCTCCGAATGTTTTCCTCTGACAACAAACGACAGACTGCTTTCAATATTGCCAATGAACCATTTATTTGAGTTATCGGTAGGTTATTTAACTTTTTTAAGTTTAGGTACAAGTATATATTACTCAAAGAGCTTAAAACCAAAAGACTTGTTTGAAATAATTCAAAATAAAAAGATTACATTTATGGTTGTCGTACCTGCGTTTTTAAAACTTTTAAAAACGACATTGGATACAAAAATAAGCCAATTCGGACCAATAAGAAGATTTTTGTTTGAACTTAAATACAAAATAGCTCCTCTTATTCCTTGGTACAGAGTAAGAAGAATGATGTTTAAAACCGTTCAAAAGAACATGGGCGGAAAATTCAGAGGTTTTATATCAGGCGGTGCGCCATTGGATGTTAATATCGCAAAATTCTTTAATACTGTGGGTATAGAAGTTTTTGAAGGCTATGGTTTATCAGAAGCAAGTCCTGTTGTTTCACTAAACACAAAAGGTTATAATAAACTCGGTTCTGTTGGCAGACCTATCCCAGGAGTTGAAGCTAGGGTTGACAAAGAAACAGGAGAATTGCAGGTAAAAGGTCCTAATATTATGAAAGGATACTACAAACGAGATGATTTGACATCTGACGTTATAACTCCTGACGGCTGGCTAAAAACGGGAGATATTGCAAAAATTGATGAAGACGGATATATTTGGATTACAGGCAGAATAAAGAACATGATAGTTCTTTCCGGCGGTAAAAAAGTATTCCCTGAAGAAGTTGAAGCTGTTATGGAAAAAAGTCCTAAATTTGCGGAAATTTGTGTATTCGGCGGAAAAAGGACAGGCGGACAAAAAGACGGAAGTGAAGACGTTGTTATAAAAATTGTTCCGACAGAAGAAGTTATAAATTCTTTCCCTGATGATAAGGAGTTAGAAAAAGAAATAATAAAAGAAGTTAAAGTATACTCAAAACGACTTTCAAACTTTAAACGTCCTACGTCAATTATTGTTTCAAAAGAGCCTTTACCAAGAACGGCAACTAAAAAAGTTAAACGCAAGGAAATCAAACAAGAATACGATAATAAATAATAATCTATGTTGCATATAAAAATTATAACCGTATTTCTTATATACGGTTATAATTTTTTATATACTAATCTGAATAATTCTTAGTATTACTATTTACCTAAATGGACATAAGCGGCATTATTAACACCGTCAATTTGATTTATATTTGCCAAAGTATGTTCATCAACTTCAGAACCTGTTGAAATAATCATCAATGACAGATGTTTTTCTTCACTTGGTGAAACGCTCATGTGGTTAATATTTATATTTGCTTCACCAATTATTGTTGAAACTTTTGCAATCATACTTGGTTTATTGTCGTGAGGAACCAATAACATGTGTTCTTCAGGCTCAATACTTGTATTAAAATTATTAACCTTGATTATACGCTTTATTCCTTTTGCAATTAACGCCCCCGAAACTGTTGAAGAACATTTGTCAGTCGTTATTTTAACGGTTATAGAACCGATATAATCACCTGATACGGCAGACTTAACTGTCATCACATCAAGTCCTTTGTTCTTTGCAATAATCGGAGCATTAACAAAATTAACACCCTGCATAGATGCAGAAAAAACACCCTTTAAAATAGATGTTTCAAGCGGTGAAACATCCAATTGTGCAAGATTTCCCTTAAATGTCATCTCTATTGATTTCAAATTACCTTCAACCATTTGGTCTGCAAATTCACCAACATTTTGCGCTAAAGTCATGTAGTCTTTAACAGGTTCCAAAACAGCAGGTTTTAAACTTGGAATATTAACCGCACTTGTTGCAGAGCCGCCTGAAAGAACTTCTTTAATTTGCTTTGCAACATCTACTGCAACATTTATTTGAGCTTCTGATGTACTTGCTCCTAAATGCGGTGTTAACAAAACATTTTTATCACAGCCATATAATGGACAAGACTGAATATCAGGTTCGTTACAATAAACATCAATTGCAGCGGAAGCAACTTTTCCTCTGTCAAGAGCTTCTCTTAAATCTTCTTCGTTAATAATTCCGCCTCTTGCGCAATTGATAAGCCTTACGCCGTCTCTCATTTTTGCAATTGAATTTTTATTGATTAAATTAACCGTTTCTTTTGTTTTTGGAACGTGTACCGTAATAAAATCACAAACACCCCAAAAATCATCTAATGTTGAAGCATATTCTGCCCCCATAGCTTTAACAGTCTTTTCGGATGTATAAGGATCATACACAATAACATGCATACCCAAAGCCAGGGCTACTTTTGCAACATGAGAACCAATTTTGCCCAAACCGATAACTCCCAAAGTTTTTCCAAAAACTTCAACACCCACAAATTTTGCTCTGTCCCATTTACCTTCTTTTGTAGATTGACAAGCATTTGGAATATTTCTTACCATTGAAAGCATCATCGCAATTGTATGTTCTGCGGCGGCATTTGTATTACCGTCAGGTGAATTTACAACGATAATACCCTTTTGAGTTGCAGCTTCAACATCAATATTATCAACACCTACACCTGCTCTGCCTATAATTTTTAAATTATCTGCGGCATCAATTATTCTTTTTGTAATTTTAGAAGCACTTCTGACTATCAAAGCATCATATTTACCTATGTTTTCGACATACTCATCTTCTGTCATTGTAGGCAATACATCAACCTCTGCGACTTGCGAAACAATTTCACGAGCCAAGTCATTACACTTATCTGTTACCAAAACTCTCATAATTTTCCCTACCCTTATTCTTTAAAAAGCCCGATATTTTATCGGGCAAAATCTCTATCTAAATGGTTTTGTTTGATTTAGTTTAAGTCTTAATTCTCTAAATCTTGAAATGTCTTCCTGTGCTTTTGCAGATTCTTTAAATACAGCTTGAGCAGAAGGATGAACCATTAAAACATAATCCATGTGTATTTCCAAGAAATTATATCTGCGAGGTGCTTGAGTAGAATTTCTTGAATAAATTTCAGCATTTGTAACTGCTAAAAATCTTCTTTCTTTATCATTCAAAAGGTCTGTTAATTCACGATTTGTATTAGTATATTTTGAAACGTGAACAGTACCTTTAATATCATGATCTGCCGTTAAAATACTTACCTCTATTGGAATTGTATCGGAATGTTTTCCTGCCATATTCTGATTTCTCCTTGCTGATTTTATATTATAACAATTTTGAATAATTGTCCAGTTTTTTTACTTTTTCTTAACCCTTACACCTTCAACTTCGTGTACATCCTGAATTACAAGAAACGCTTCCGGATCAATATCTTTAGTTAACTTTTTCATTTTTGCGACTTCCAAACGGTTTATAACACAATAAATAAGTGTTTTTTCCTGACCTGAATAACCGCCTCTGCCCTTTTGATAAGTTACACTTATGTCTAAATTTTTAATTATGGCATCACCTATTTCTTTTGGATACTGAGAAATTATCAATGCCGATTTTGAACTGTTTAAGCCTTCCAAAACAACATCTATAACCCTGTATGTTATAAAATACGTTAAAATGGAGTACATAGCACTATCCCAGCCGTATATAGTACCTGCCGCAGTGTAAATAAAGACATTACAAAACATTATTATTTCACCGACAGAAAAACCCAATTTTTTAGCAAGTCTTATTGCCAAGATTTCCGTACCGTCAAGAGCGCCACCATTTCGCAATATCAAACCAACCCCGATACCGAGAACCACACCGCCAAAAACAGTAGCCAAAAGCGGAGCTTCCGTAATATGAAATCCTGAAAGAACGTTTACAAACAAAGACAACATTGTAACGCCGTAGAAGACATTTATTACAAAGATTTTGCCCATTTTTTGCAACGCAATAAAAATAAAAGGTAAATTGATAACAAAGATAAGCAAACCTAAATTCCATTTCGTTACATAGCTTACTATCATTGATATACCAATAACACCACCGTCAATAATATCATTAGGTATCAAAAAACATTCCAAACCAAAAGCCGCAATAAAAGCTCCAAGTGTTATAAAAATATATACAGATAAATGTTCAAATATTATTTGTCGTTTTGATTTTTTTTCCTGAATTCTTTTTTTCTTTTTATTAAACAAACCCATTATTTTTTCTCATGTTCATTTTTCTTAATAGTAATCAAATTGTCAATTTTGAAAATCGTTTTTTGATTTGTCGGTTCAACCTCTTTTTTCAGACCTAAAAGGCTTTCCAAATCTGATTTTAAAGTAGCCAAATCTTCATATTTCTTTAATGCGCCGTCTAAAGCAATTGAAACATCCCCCGTTTCTTCAGAAACAACAAGACATGCACAATCACTAATTTCCGTTACGCCAATAGCAGCGCGGTGACGGGTTCCGTATTTCCAACTCAGCTTAGGGTCTTCCGTTAAAGGTAAAAGAACACCTGCCGAATGTATTTTAAAATCCTTAATAACCATAGCTCCGTCATGCAAAGGTGTGTTTGTGTGGAATATAGTTAAAATCAACTCTGTTGAAACAAGAGCATCTATTTTTGTACCAACCTCAAAATAAGAGGATGTATCAATTGAATTTTGAAAAACAACCAAAGCACCAACTTTGTTTTTAGAAAGATACTTAACTGCTTCTATAATTTCTTTAATAACATCCACTTCGGTATCTTTTTTGTGAGAAGCTCCTATCAATTCATTGAAAAATCCGCCTTGACCGAGATATCCTAAAAATCTTCTCAATTCGGGCTGGAAGATTACGATTAAACTCAAGGAAATAAGCATAACCAATGCTCTCAGAAACATTCCTAAAATAGTTAAGTCTATTCGCATTAAAACTTCTGAGCAAGCCCATAAAAATACCAAAAACAACATGCCCTTAACCAATTTTTCAGCTTGGGTATTTCTTATAAATTTTCTGTAAACTGCATATAAAAAGCTTATAATAATAAGAATTTCAACAATATCAAGCCAGCCAAAATTCAATGACAAATGTAAATTTAAAGGTGTAATAAGTTCTTCTAGCATTTCTTTAACCTACTTGGAATAATATCGTTTCTTATTAAATCCTCGAGAGTTTCTCTCATTACTATCATATCAGATTGTCCTGATTTTACAAGTACCATTGCAGGTTTTTGTGTTCGATTATAATTACTTGACATAGAGTAATTGTAAGAACCTGTGTTATAAACACATAAGATATCGCCCTGCTCTGTTTTTGGTAATTTTATATTTTCGATAATTATGTCGCCTGATTCACAGTATCTTCCTGCAATTGTAACGGTTTCTTCATTTTTTGCGTTTGGTTTATTCGCAATTTGCGCAATATATTCAGCCTGATATAAACTTGGTCTTGGATTATCTGCCATACCACCGTCGGCAGAAACATATTTCTTTCCGTTTGGAACCTGTTTTTGGCTACCTAAGGTATATAATGTTACCCCCGCATTGGAAATAATGCTTCTTCCGGGTTCTAAATATATTGTCGGATAAAAATATTTATACTTTTCACAGTTTAATTTAATAGCTTCAATAATAATATCAGCCATTTCCTTAACAGAAGGAGGATTGTCCTGTTCTGTGTACTTAACTCCAAGCCCGCCACCGAGATTTATTTCATTCAAAGTCAGTCCGAATTTATCTTTAATTCTTACCAATTCTTTAATTAAAATATCAATTTCATCCTTATAAACTTTTGTTTCAAAAATCTGTGAACCCGTATGAGCGTGTAAACCTTTTAAATTAAGGTTTTTGTAGTTATTTATAATTAAACTTAAAGCTTCATCTATTTGCGACATATCAAATCCGAATTTTGAATCAAGATGACCTGTCTGTATATATTCATGAGTATGACATTCAATCCCCGGAGTAATTCTGAGCAAAATGTCAACCGTTTTGTTTTTATTTTTTGCAATATTGTCAAGCAAAGAGAGTTCTGAAAAATTATCAACAGAAAATCTTGCTATACCTAAATCTACCGCCAGAGAAAGTTCTTCTTCCGTTTTATTATTTCCGTTAAAAAGAATTGTCTGCATATCAATGCCTGCTTTATACATTGTATAAAGTTCTCCGCCCGATACAACATCAAAACCAAAACCTTCATTTGATAAAAGCGTTGCTATTGCACTTGTACACAGAGCTTTTGAGGCATATAACAACTTAACATTCTTATACTCGGCAAAAGCTTCTTTATAACTGTTACAGATACTTACCAAAGTATCTTCATCAATAACATACAAAGGAGTTTTATATTCTTTTGCTAAATTCACCAAATCACAACCGCCTATCTCAAGATTTCCGTTTTCATTAACGGTTGTTGTTAAGGGTTTTATAATTTGATTAACGCTGTCAGACATAATAACCTCTGTATTAGATTTTAAACAATACATAATAAAATTGCAAATAAAGATAATATTAAGTTTGTTTTAATATTTTGCTTTTACGTAAAAAGTTTTGTATAATGGTCTTGGAGGGAAGATAATGACAAAAATTGCGATAGGCTCAGATCATGGCGGATTTATTTTAAAGGGCAAAATTATAAAGTTTTTGGAAGAAAAAGGATATGAAGTAAAAGATTACGGAACTTATTCAACCGAATCCTGCGACTATCCTGTTTATGCAAAAGCTGTTGCAAAGAGCGTAGCTGACGGAGAAAACGAAAAAGGAATTCTCGTTTGCGGTTCAGGCATCGGAGTATCAATTGCGGCAAACAAAGTTAAAGGTGTAAGAGCGGCATTATGCCACGAAAGCCACTCAGCAATGCTTTCAAGATTACATAATAACGCTAACGTTCTTTGCTTGGGAGAAAGAATAACAGGAGAATCTTTGGCTCTTAACATCGTTGATGTTTGGCTAAAAAGCGAATATGAAGGCGGAAGACATCAAAAAAGAATAGATATGCTGGATGAAGACTAATATGGCGGAAACAATAACTTCAGATAAATTTGCATGTATTCTTGCAAGAATTTTAGATGATAAACTTGCAAAAAATATTGCTGTTCTCAATATCAGTCAAGTATCTTCTCTTGCAGACTATTTTGTTATTTGTTCTGCCGATTCAACCACGCAAGTAAAAGCTCTGACATCAAATGTTAAAGAAAAAATTAAAAATTTCTTTCAAAGATTTCCAAACGGGGAAGAAAATGATTTAAAAAACAGATGGAACTTACTTGATTACGGTGATGTTGTAGTACACATATTACAAAAAGAAGAACGTGAAACTTACGCAATAGAAAAATTTTGGAACCACGCATTTCGGGTTGAAGAAGAAATTTGGAAAGAAAATTCAAAAGAATATTCCGAATACGAAAAATAATCAACAAAGACTTTGCAAAAATAAAATTATGGTATAAAATAAAATTACAATACAAATATATTTAACGGAGCGATATGGACAACGAACAATTACAACAAGACATTAACAATGACTTAAATGCAACTATTATGGCAATGGCACAAGATCCTAGTAATGCCGATAACTATCACACACTTGCAAAATTATATGCAATGGATAACAAATTTGACAAAGTTATTTCGGTATACGAAAGTCTTTTAGCAATACACCCTAATGACTCTCAAGCATTACTGAATTTAGGCAGTATTTACTTTTTTGATAAAGAATACAAAAAGGCTTTAAAGTATTATACAAATGCAATGGATGTTGATCCTCAGAATTATCTTGTATATTACAACTTAGGCAATACTTATGCTGAAATGAAGAATTTTGCAAAAGCTCTGCATTATTATAATCGTGCGCTTGATTTGTATTCATTAAACCCTGAAATCTACAATTCAATAGCATTGTTATACCATGACTATGATGATTTCATTGAATCAAAAGCTTATTACGAAAAAGCTCTTTCAATTGATCCAAACAATTCAACTTCTCACATCGACTTGGGTAATATTTACTACAAAATGTTTGATTACGAGAATGCATTAAAACATTATTTGAAAGTATATGAACTAAATCCTGAAAATAAAACAGTTACTCTTTGTATTGCAAACACATACTCTGTAATCAGAGATAAAGAAAATGCATACAAATTCTTTGATATCTCATTATCACTTCCTGGAGATAATTATAAAACATATATTTGCTACGCAATTTCAAAAACAGATTTCAAAGATATTGACGGAGCTATGGAATTATACAAAACTGCAGTAGAACTTGATCCAAACCAAGTAAATGCGTATGTTTTGATTGGTAATTTATATTCTAAAGACAAAGATTACAACGGAGCATTGGAATATTATAACAAAGCTCTTGAAGTTGACTCAAATGATGCAAGTATACACGTTTTAGTCGCAAACGCATTTTATATGAACAGCGAAATAGAAAATTCGTTAACTTCATACAGACATGCCGTAAATCTTGTACCTGAAAACGATGAATATAAATTGGTTTATATTCAATTACTTGAAGATTATATTGAAGATAAGAGACGC
Organism: Candidatus Gastranaerophilales bacterium; assembly: GCA_905236205.1. Classification (GTDB taxonomy): domain Bacteria; phylum Cyanobacteriota; class Vampirovibrionia; order Gastranaerophilales; family Gastranaerophilaceae; genus UBA6984. Next base: position 2,929 of record CAJOPF010000084.1, on the reverse strand, counting down.
GGAGAACTTCTGGAAAATGCATAACAAAAATAACTCACGATACGAAAAACCTTTTATGATTGAAAGAATCGTATCCGCTTTAAGTTATTTAACATCAGGAGTTGTGGGTTTTATATGGCTTATTTTGGGAGTTCTTACAAAATCAAGTCTGAAACCGTTTATGAAATATCACATATTTCAGTCTATTTTCTTGGCAATGGGTTATTTTTTGCTGCTGATTATTCTTGAACAGGTTTCAGTAATTATTAACTTTATACCTGTTGTAAGAAATATTTTTTCTTTGATAATTTTCCCGTTAGTTGTTCCTATAATATTTGGCTTATCCATAGTACAAATATTGATATATACGCTTTTATTCTACTTGGCAGTAACATCATTCATGGGCAGATACAGTTATATTCCATGGATTTCGGAAATAATCAAAAAGAACGTAAGATAAACTATTATAAGGGGAGAGATAATGAATACATTAGATGAAAAAAATTGTTTACTTTTACTTATAGACATACAAGAAAAATTAGTTGCGATGCTTGAAAAAAATACAGTAGTAAAAAAAAGCAATACATTGCTGCAAGCCGCAAACATACTTGAAATACCTTCAATAATAACGGAACAATATCCGCAAGGATTAGGAAAAACTGTTGATTTTGTATCTGAACACATAAAGGAAAATACTTTTGTATTTGAAAAAACAGCATTTTCAGCATTGAAAGATGAAGGATTTTTGGAAAAATTAAAATCTTACGGTAAAAAACAAATTATTATCGGCGGTATAGAAGCTCATATATGCGTACACCAAACAGTTGCCGATTTAATTGAAAACGGATTTGAAGTTTATGTAGTAAAAGATGCCTGCGCAAGCAGAAAAAAAGATGATTTTAAATCAGGTATAAAATTGATGGAACAAAACGGAGCAAAAATTTCCGCAACCGAAGCTGTTTTATTTGAATTATTAAAAACCTCCAAACATGAACATTTTAAAGAAATTCAAAATCTCATTAAATAATAAAAAAAAGACCGAAATCTAAAGATTTCGGTCTTTTTCTATGATGCAATTTCTTCTTTTACTTTTTTATCTTTTTTACTCGGAAGTTGTATTAACTCCGCTTTATCCGTTTTATTACGGTTTTCAACCATTTCTTTTGTTATTTTGAAGACTTTAATATCTTCTTTTGTCGGAACATCATACATAACGTCAAGCATAAGTTCTTCAACAATTGAGCGCAAAGCTCTTGCACCTGTTTTGCGTTTAATAGCTTCTTTTGCAATTTCTTCAATAGCCTCTTGCTCAAATTCCAAATCAACACCGTCCATCTTAAGTAAGCATTGATATTGTTTTATAATAGCATTTTTAGGTTCTGTTAAAATCATCTTTAATGTTTTTTCGTCTAACGCATCTAAAACAGCATAAACAGGAACACGACCGATAAATTCAGGTATTAAACCGAATTTAAGCAAATCTTCAGGTTGAAGTTTTTTCAACATTTTTGACTGTTCTAATTCTTTTTCAGCTTTAGTCAAAGCAGGTTTAGAACCAAATCCTAAAGATGTACCTTCGTCAGCACGTCTTTCAATTATTTTATCCAAACCGACAAAAGCCCCACCGACAATAAATAAAATGTTGCTTGTATCAATTTGAATAAACTCTTGATGAGGATGTTTTCTTCCGCCTTGAGGAGGAACGTTTGCAATTGTACCTTCTATCATCTTTAATAGAGCTTGTTGCACACCTTCGCCCGAAACATCACGAGTTATTGAAGTATTTTCGGATTTTCTTGCAATTTTATCAATTTCATCAATATATATAATACCTGTTTCTGCCTTTTGAGCATCATATTCGGCATTTTGATATAATCTCAATAAAATATTTTCAACATCATCACCCACATAACCTGCTTCCGTCAAAGTTGTAGCATCAGCAACAGCAAAAGGAACATCAAGTAATTTAGCCAAAGTTTGTGCCAATAATGTCTTACCGCTGCCAGTAGGTCCGACAAGTAAAATATTAGATTTTTGAATTTCTACCTGATTTTCATTTTTGCCGTTTTTATTGTGTCTTAAACGTTTATAGTGGTTATAAACCGCAACAGCAAGCACTTTTTTTGCATCATCCTGACCTACAATATGTTCATCCAAATATGCCTTAATTTCGTGAGGTTTTGGAATTGATTTATCTCCTGAAGTAGAACCTTTTTCTTTAGAGGTACCCTCTTTTTCTTTACCTTCAAAAAATTCTTCGTCTAAAATCTCGTTACAAAGCTCGACACACTCATCGCAAATATAAACTTCAGGACCGGCAATTAGTTTTTTTACCTGATCTTGAGTTTTTCCGCAAAATGAACATTTTAATCTGCTATCATCGTGCTTAGCCATCAATTTTCTCCTATTTTACAGCATCTCTTGAAACAACTTTGTCAATCATACCGTACTCTAATGCTTCGGCTGGAGTCATAATGTAGTCACGGTCAGTATCTTTTTCAATTTTCTTTATTGATTGACCTGTATTAGATGCCAATATTTCGTTTAATGATTTTTTAATTCTGATAATTTCTGCAGCTTGGATTTCAATATCTGTTGCTTGACCTTGAGCTCCACCTAAAGGTTGGTGAATTAAAACTCTTGAATGAGGTAAAGCCATACGTTTTCCTTTAGTACCTGAAGATAAAAGGAATGCACCCATTGAAGCTGCTTGACCTAAACAAATTGTTGATACGTCAGCTCTTATGTGTTGCATTGTATCATATATTGCGAAACCTGCCGTAACAGAACCACCTGGACTGTTAATATACAACATAATATCTTTTTCAGGGTTTTCACTATCCAATAACAATAATTGTGCAACAACTAAATTTGCAACCATATCATCAATTTGTGTTCCCAAAAAGATAATTCTTTCTCTTAATAATCTTGAAAAGATATCAAAAGAACG
>CAJOPF010000083.1 GCA_905236205.1 Candidatus Gastranaerophilales bacterium | reverse complement strand
CTTTTGTTCAGCGGTCTTTTATATTGCGTGAATGACAGAGACGAGAATCTCGTTTTTGAGTTCGGCGCGAACGAGCTGAGGCTGGAGTAATATTGTTTTACAGTAATTAAAATTTTCAAAACTCTGTATTGTTTATTTTATGTTCATGTTAATATTAAATTAGTACAATGACTTGGAAGGTACATATTTAATGGTTAATGCAAAAAAAGAAAGAAAAAGAAAGATACTTTTAAAAAGAAAATTTTTATCAGGAAGAAGACAAATAAACAAATTTTTATCCGACAAAACATCTTTTAATGAATATTTTAAACAAAAAATATCTGCATACAGCGGATTTCAAGCAATTACGGATACTTACAACAACATTGAAATAAACTACACAGATTTTGAACAAAATATATCTTATTTAGCGTCAGCAATTCAATCTTTTGGAATAAAAAAAGGTGATTTTGTAGGTATTTTTACTGAAAATAACGGACGTTGGGCAACTGTTGAACAAGCAACAATGCGATGCGGTGCTATTTGCACATTAAGAGGTTCAAATGCTCCGATAGACGAATTAGACTACATCATTTCACACAGCGAATCTAAAGGCTTAATCTTAAAAGACGGAACTCTTTTAAATTCACTAAAACCTCATCTTGCAAAATATAATCTAAATTTTGTAATAATAATGTTCAAAAAAGACAGCGATGACTTATCAAACGTTAATTGTCCTGTTTATTATTTTGAAGATGCTATTGAAACAGGTAAAAATAAACTAAACGAGTTTGAAGCTCCCGAACAAAATTTGGATGAAAATTGTTTAATGTTATATACTTCCGGAACAACAGGAATGCCAAAAGGAGTATTGATAACACATAAAAATTTACTGGCACAAATTCCTTCTATTGAGATAGGGTTTATGTCAAAAGTAGGAGAAAATACATTACAAATACTTCCCGTTTGGCATGCTTACGAACATATAGTTCAATTGTATTACCTGATTTCAGGTTGTCATTTACATTTTTCAACATTATCAGGTTTAAAAAATGATTTAGCAAGATACAAAATAGATACTTTAATGTCAGTTCCAAGGATTTGGGAAGCATTAAGACTTGGTATTTTCCAAAAATTAAAACAAAAATCCGTTTTTATTTATAAATTATTTGATTTTGCAGTTAAATTAAGCATTACATACAAAATCCACAAAATGTACTCAGAAAGAAGAATTACCAACAAAAAAGGTGATTATCATTTTCTGACCGACATTTATCACAAAATGGCAAGAAGTTTCTTAAAACCGTTCCACATTTTATTCATAAACACGCTTTATAAAACAATTAAAAATGCGGCAGGAATAAATTTCAGGGCATCAATATCAGGCGGTGGAGCATTATCAATGAAAGACCAACTGTTCTATGATGCTATCGGCGTTAACTTAAGAGAAGGGTATGGTTTGACTGAAACTTCTCCTGTATTAACTTTAAGATACATCAGCGAACCTAACTTCTTGGGTTGTTGCGGTAAACCATTCTTAGGTACGGAAATAAAAGTACTTGATATTGAAACAAATGAAGAATTGGGCATATTACAAAAAGGCGTAGTTTACGCAAAAGGATATCAAGTTACAAAAGGTTACTATAAAGACGAAAAAGCAACAAAAGAAGTATTTAGTGAAGACGGCTGGTTTAATACAGGTGATATAGGCTGGTTGACAGCGGATAATAATCTTGTTTTGGTCGGAAGATTAAAAGAAACCATTGTTCTTTCAAACGGCGAAAATGTAGAACCTTTGCCTATTGAAGAAGCTTGCCTTGAAAGTCCTTATATCGACCAAATAATGCTTGTAGGTCAAGACCAATCTTCTATCGGAGCCTTGATTGTGCCTTCCGAAGCGGCATTACAAAAATGCGGAATTTTGGCAAAAGATATTAAATCAGGTTCAAATTTAACAATCTCAAATCCGACATTGAGAGAACTTTTAAAGAAAGAAATTTCAACATATATAAAAAATAAAAAGAATTTGAAATCATTTGAAAAAATAAAAGATTTTGAAGTTATTAAAGAAAATTTCACAGCTGCAAATGGTTTAATGAGCCAAACAGCTAAAATGAAACGTAATTCTATATTTGAAAAATATAAAAATTTAATTTCAAAAATGTTTGATAAATCTTAAATATATTTACAACAACGTTTTATTTGATAAAATTGACATGTATCACAAAAAAGAAAGGATTTTATAATGAAATTTGTATGTACAGTATGCGGTTACACAGAAGAAGGCGATCACGCACCTGAAAAATGTCCTATTTGCAGCGCTGCAAGTGACAAATTTAAACAAGTAGATGAAAACAACAAAACTGATGCAACAGAACACGTAGTTGGAGTTGCAAAAGGTGTTGACGAAGAAATTTTAAAAGGTTTAAGAGATAATTTTAACGGTGAATGTTGCGAAGTAGGTATGTACTTGGCTATGTCAAGACAAGCTGAACGTGAAGGTTATCCTGAAATTGCTGAAGCATACAAAAGATATGCATTTGAAGAAGCTGAACACGCAGCAAAATTTGCTGAATTGCTTGGTGAAGTGTTAACAGATTCTACTAAGAAAAATGTTGAAATGAGAGCTGAAGCAGAATTTGGAGCTTGTGACGGTAAAATGGCATTAGCTAAAAAGGCAAAAGAATTAGGTTTAGATGCAATACATGATACAGTTCACGAAATGGCAAAAGACGAAGCTCGTCATGGTAAAGGTTTCGACGGAATTTTAAAAAGATATTTTTCTTAATTAAGTAAAAACAAATAAACAGAAATCCCGATTGATGATATCAATCGGGATTTTTTATAAAGCTTTTTCAAACAAACTTGCTCTTATCCTAGCAGTGCATTTATTTTTAATTGAGTTTCAAACCGTTTATATTCAATTGAGTTTTTTCTGTAAATGTAATTCTTTCAAAATCTTCTAACGGCATTGGTTTAGCATATAAGAAGCCTTGAGCGATATCACATCCTGAATCTGTCAAGAATTGAGCCTGTTCAACCGTTTCAATACCTTCAGAAACTGTTTTTAACGATAAATTTTTAGCCATTGAAAGTACGTGTTGAACAACAATTTTACCTCTTTCATTTGTTGTTGTATCATTGATAAAACCTTTATCCAGCTTTAATATATCGCAAGGAACTTGTCTTAACATGTTAAGAGATGAATATCCTGAACCAAAGTCATCCATAGCAATACTGAAACCTTGATTTTTTAACTCGTTTACAATTTCAATAAATTTATCAAAATCTTCAAAACTAGCAGATTCCGTCAATTCTAATTCAAGTAACTCAGCAGGAATATTATACTTAGCAATCAATTCTTTTAAGTCATCAATAAAAAATTCGTTGCTCAAATGTAATCTTGATACGTTAACAGAAATAGGTACAGGAGTGTAACCTCTGTCAATCCAGCTTCTAATAGCTTTACACGCTTGTTCCCAAACATATCGGTCAACATTTAATACAAAACCGTTCTTTTCAAACAACGGAATAAAGTCTCCTGGCGGAATAAAACCCTTTGTAGGGTGAATCCATCTTACAAGAGCCTCTGAACCTGCAACTTTTAAAGTACGCATATTGTATTTAGGCTGCAAATACATGACAAATTGGTGAGAAGCCAAAGCACTATGCATTTCGTCTTCAATATTCTTTTCACTCAATAATTGTCGTCTTAAATTATCATCATAGTAAGATATATATTTGTTTACGTTATCGGCAATAGTTCTTTTTGCTAAACCTACGCGGTCGCACATAATATAAATAGGAACTGTTACATCATTTATCAGATAAACACCAAATAACGGAACTAACTTGGCAACAACTTTGTTGTGCGAAGTTTTCAATTTAGTCATTTTATCGTTATTATAAACTGAAATTTCTTGGTGAATTTTATCAACAATACTATTTATATCTTTTTCAGTATCGTATTTAATTATAAAAATAAATGTTGCGGCATAAGAACGCGCTAACAGAGAGCCTTCTGGTAAGTTAGCTTTTATTATATTATAAACATCTTTAAGAATAACGTTTGCCATATCAAAGCCATATAACTCGTTTATAACTTTAAATTTGGCAATATCCATAAGAACAAGAGAATATTTATCCTGAGAGGATACGTTCTTAAGAACATTTTGAGCTTCAATAATAAACTTAGCTTTGTTATAACCTTCCGTAACATCATCGAAAAATGCTATCTTCATCATTTGTTCGTATGCTTCTTTTTGCATTTTTTCAATACGCTTCATAATCAGGAACAATAAGCAGTTTACAGCAAGCATAATTCCTATCGTAAAGAAAATAACTTCAATAACACTAAGAGCGAGTACCTTTGCAGGAACATACAAAACAATAATCCAATCATTATAAGAAACGGGAGTATATGCGGAAATCCACATTTGACCGTCTAAATAAGCCCAAAATATGCCTGACTGCATATTTTTGAAATTAGATTTCAAATTATTTTTACGAATAGTCAAAAATGTTTCAGGTTGGTCAAAGAAATTTTGGAAAACATCAATTGACGGATTATCCGAACGTAAAATATAATCTCCGTTCTTTTTAATAATATGGCTAAATGCAGTATTATTAAAACTGTTTACATCCAAAATTGTTTTAAAAATATCAGCTCTTGCTTTTGCAGATAACACTGCAACTATTTTATTTTTTGATTTTACAGGCACAGCGTAAATATTCAGATAACTTTCTTTATTTTCGTTAGAAATAAGAATTCTGTTAAAACAAGCCGCACCTGCTTTTGCCTGTTCAAAGCAAGGATTTTTCGATTCGTCTGAAATTGTCAAACCTGAACTGGCGTTTCTGGTAACTGTATAGCCTTTTCCGTCAAGAGATATGAAAGAAAAAGACTGAAAAGCTGCACTCCTTCCGCCTGTTTTCAAATACGAATTTAATTCTGCGGGTTTAAACTTGGCAATACCATCACCGATAGAAGAAGATATCATCTCAAGAACCTGAACATCACCCGCAATACGGTTGTATATGTTTAATGCAAGCTGTTCCGATACCTCACCGACAATCTTTTCAGAAGATTTTATTTGTGTCGACATGAGGTGAAATAAAGTCAAAACGCCCACAACAACAAGCATAAAAATTATAGCTATAAAGACATTTATAACCTTATCTTTGTTATAATCCTGATTATTATTTATTTCATTCATATAATATATCCGATATATCTACTGATATATTATAATACAAAAACTTTTTTTTATCTATAATTTAACAAGAGGATAGTTCGCTAAAATTTAAAAAACTTCAAACTTTCGAGTTATTTTATAATACTAAAAGCAACAATTTGAGAATGAAATATATTTAACCAAGTGTATTTGAAGCAAACAAAATCATTGCAAGTACATTCTTCATCATCACAGCTGCAGTAATCATCTAATCGGCAAACTATTGCATTATTCAACGTCAAGATGTTATCTGCAACTTGCTTGCATTTGCCGTCACATTTATAAACGTACCCGTCTATTTTTAAATATTCAGTTAAAACAGTAATTTTATTACTTTCAGACTTGTTAACGATATCATAAATAGTTTTGTTAATATTATCCATAAAATAACCCTCCTATAATATAAGAGAGTTTAAAATCAAGTTAAATAAAATAAAATTGCATACTCAGGCTATTATTTCTCAAATTCATTAAGAGAAACAACTGTTTTGTATAAAAATGCAATTTCTTTTTCGTTTGCTCTATTGATAAAATCAACAAGCTTGTTTTTCAAAACGCTGATATCATCAAAATGTTCAAAGTCAAAAACTTCAAGAAAATTACTGCCAAGCACCTCAAGCGTCTTTTCTAATGTCGCAAAATTCGGATAATTTCTGCCACACTCAATATTACTAATGCTTGCAGGTTCAACATTTATTCGCTCGGCAAGGTCCTCCTGCGTGATATTTTTTGCTTTTCTTAATTCCTTAATTCTCTGACCAAGTAACTTCTTTTTATCCATAACTACATTTTAATTTATATTTTTGAGTATTAACACTAACTTTTACTTTATTTAGATGATAAAAATAAAGTATAACTTATAGTATCGTTTAAAATAATCAGTTTAAATAATAGTTTACATAAATTTATTAAGGGAGATTTATATGCAAGATAAAAACGCCGCAAATTTTGACTTAAAAAATGCAAAAAAAGCAAAGAAAGACGAATTTTATACTCAATTATCAGATATTGAAAAAGAACTATCTCACTACAAAGAACATTTTAAAGGTAAAACTGTATTTTGTAATTGTGATGACCCTTATGAAAGCAATTTTTTCAAATATTTTGCAAGTAATTTTAACCACTTAGGATTAAAAAAATTGATTGCAACCTGTTATTCAGGCTCGCCAATGGCTGGCACACAACTAAATTTATTTAAAGCAACAAATACCGATAATAAAACTGCTTATAGAATTGAAATATCTGAAGTAACAGATGTAAACAACGACGGAGCAATAGATATTTATGATGTTGAGTGGTTAATCCAAAACGATAAAAATGTACTGACTAAATTAGAAGAAAATGGAGATTTCAGAAGTAAAGAATGCATTGAATTACTAAAAGAAAGCGATATTGTTGTTACAAATCCGCCTTTTTCTTTATTTAGAGAATACGTTAATCAACTAATTGAATATAATAAAAATTTCATAATTATAGGAAATGTCAATGCAATATCATACAAAGAAATTTTTAAATTAGTCAAAGAAAATAAAATATGGTTAGGTCAAAGTATTCATAGCGGTGATAGAGAATTTCAAGTTCCAAATGATTATCCACTAAATGCCTCTGGATTTAGAGTTGACAGTAAAGGTAATAAATTTATACGAGTAAAAGGTGTACGTTGGTTTACAAATATGGATTACCCTCAAAGATATGAAGATTTAATTTTATACAAAAAATATGAAATAGAAAATTATCCTAAATATGATAATTATGATGCGATAAACGTAGATAAAACATCTGATATACCAATTGACTACGACGGACTAATGGGAGTTCCTATCACATTTTTGGATAAATATAATCCAAATCAATTTGAAATTATAGGTAGTATGGCATCAACAACTATTGATGATTTTTCTTTAGGTTATCCGTACATAAATGGCAAAAAAAAATATGCAAGAGTAATAATAAAGAGGAAAAAGTGATGAAAATAGAATTACAAAAAATTAAAGTAAGAGATTTGGTTGCAGGCTACATCAACAGCGACGAAGAAGGTGTTGTTGGTTATGACGGTTTATTAAATATTCGTCCGAAATATCAAAGAGAATTTGTATATAAAGATAAGCAGAGAGACGAAGTTATAAACACAATACGCAAAAATTTTCCGCTAAACGTTATGTATTGGTGCAAAAATGATGACGGAAAATTTGAGTTATTAGACGGACAACAAAGAACAATTAGTATTTGTGAATACGTCGAAGGTAATTTCAGCATTAAAGGTTTAGCCTTTCATAATCTTACAAAAGACCAGCAGGAACAAATTTTAGATTATGATTTAATGATTTATTTTTGTGAGGGTACTGATTCAGAAAAACTTGACTGGTTTGAAATTATCAATATAGCCGGCGAAGAACTAACACCACAGGAACTTAAAAATGCAATCTACACAGGTGAGTGGCTAACTGATGCCAAAAAACATTTTAGCAAAAATGGCTGTCCTGCTTACAAAATAGCCAATAAATACCTAAACGGCAGTCCAATAAGACAAGAATATTTAGAAACAGCTCTCAAATGGATTTGCGATAGAGATAATATCAAAGAAATAAAAGACTATATGTCTAAAAATCAAAACAACAGCAACGCCAATGAATTATGGTTATATTTTCAAAACGTTATAAACTGGGTAAATGCAATTTTTCCTAATTACAGAAAAGAAATGAAAGGTCTTGAATGGGGCTATATTTATAACAAATATAAAGATAAAAATTTAAATCCAAAAGAAATAGAAGAAAAAATATCTGAACTAATGAAAGATGAATATGACGAAATAACCAATAAAAAAGGAATTTACGAGTATTTATTATCAGGTAATGAAAAATATTTGAGTATAAGAAAATTTAAAGATAATGAAAAACGAAAAGTATACGAAAGACAAAAAGGTATTTGCGTTAGATGCAAAAATCATTACGAAATAGAAGAAATGGAAGCTGACCACATAAAACCTTATAGCGAGGGTGGACACACAACAATAGATAACTGTCAAATGCTTTGTATCGACTGTAACAGAAGAAAGAGTAATAAATAATGTCAAAAATTTTTAAAATACTAAAAGATTTTGTAATTTGGTTACTAAAAAAAGCCTATGAACTCATCGGTGCTTTTTGCGATATATGTTCCGCCTGCAGACGTTATGATTTTGATTCTCTTGATGATAAGAATAACAAAAAAGACGAATAAGTGCCGTAACGTAAACGTTACGGCACTTATTATTTATTTAATAAATTATTTTAAGTAATTATATTGCCGTTACCACAATAATGAACTAAATTTCAAATATAATGTCATTCCGAACTTATTTCGGAATCTGTCCGCCTTTAACTGTGGTCAGATGCTGAAACGAGTTCAGCATAGCAGTTTTGACGATTTTTAGCGGAAACATGAATATAGTTACCATTGTTAAATTCTACTTAATAAATATTATTTACTAACGCAAAAATACTCTTTTTTTATGTAATTTAAAATTCTTTTTCTTATCTGTAAGCATAGAGTTTTTTAATTTTAAAAAATTTTCGTTTTCTTTCTCTGTAGGATTGTATCTTACATATTCTTTATGTATTTGATTTACATCGTTATTTTGGGATTTATTGACAAATTTAACATTAACTTCAGGCAAATTATTATCTTTTAAAAATTTGTTTGTATCTTTTATCTTGTCAGTAAAATCATTTCTTATAACGGCTATTGTATTTGCATCCAGCCAATAATATTCTATTTTATGAAAACCTGAAGCTAAATAAGGTTCTTCAACAGTTTGTATATATGTATTTAATAATTGACTATCTTTTACAAAACTATAATAATCCTCAATTAAGTTACTATAAATCGTATTTTGAAATTTCTCATTAAAAACTTCTGTTCTTTTTGCTTGAAGATTTGATTTTTCATCAAGCAAAACATATTGTTTTATATCAGTAGTAACAAAATTTTTATATTTTTCTATTGATTGCTTATTAATGTTACCTCTATTCTTCATTTCCTTTATAACAGATAATAGTTGAGAATATGCAGATTGTAAATAGCCCTCTTTTTGCAATTTTAAATACAAAAAGTTATTACTGGAAATTTTATTTAGAGATTCAAGTATATTTTCATATTCGTTTAACAACTGTACATCCCTGTTATTTTGGTATTCAGCAATATAATTATATATTTCGTTATATATTTCTTCACCTATGTATTGCCTTACCAACATTGCACACTGTAAAAGTCTTTTATGCATTTTTAAAATTCTTTTATCTATTTTACGTTCTTTATCAAGAAGGATTAAATGAGCTTGGTATGCCATAAGCCTTTTTGAAATGAAATTTTCATTATTATCTAATGAGTAGCTGTTTGAAAAATCTTTTTTAATATTTTTAGTTTCCGTACGTACAATACTGAAATACAATAATTTATGAGGACCAAATGTGTTTGAGGTTATACTGTCAGAATGAAATCTAATTAACTGAGACTTTCCGTTGTAGTTTATTTTGGCATAAAAAACAGGATGGTCTGTCATTATTCTAATATATTTTGTTGTATCTTTATTAAAATGAATTTTGTCAGAAAAAAAGTAAAGCGTTTTAAATTCCATTTCATAAATGCATGTTGCAGCTTGTTGAAAATATGATACATCTACTGTAGATTTACTATCTTGTAATGGTATTAATTTTTTGTATGCAACAAATAAGGTTTTCCTGATATTGCCGATTTTAAATTTTTTGCCATATTCTCAACAACGATGTTACTATAGTATTTTTTATTGTTTAAGTACATTGAAACTGTCTTATTAGTATATATACCATCTAAATCATCTGCAAAATAGAATATTAAGTAGTAGAAATTTGAAATTTTATTAAAAATACTTGCTGCAATTTTTAAATCATTTTTACCGTTATAATCATATTCTCCTAAATAAAAAGAACTTTCACAATCTATATCATTAGGTTTTGGGTTGTTTTTAGTAATAGCAGAGCCATATATAGTCAGCCACATTAATTCAACAGGAGCTCCAATGTAAGCTGAACTTTGTTCAACAGTTTTTAAAAGTTTAGTATATTGTTTAAGTGTTTGTGACATGTATGGCAAGTTAGAAGGCTCAATAACTTGCTGTTCATACCAATAATATGTCATTGTCTTATTTTTTAGGAATAACGTTAATAAAGTAAATCCTAAAATTATAACAACAACTGTAACAGCAATCAATAATCTTTTTTTATTCATACAATTTCCAAATCGACATACACATAATATTACTCTATATTACCATAAATATCAAATAATTATATTGCAGTTACCACAATAATGAACTAAATTTCAAATATAATGTCATGCCGAACTTGTTTCGGAATCTGTCCGCCTTTAACTGTGACCAGATGCTGAAACGAGTTCAGCATAGCAGTTTTGACGATTTTTAGCGGAAACATTAATATAGTTACCTTATTTTATTGCTTTTTTGGCTCTATTTAAAGATTTTTCTTTTCCCAGTATTGCAAGAATAGCTGTCATATCAGCGCCCCTTGTTCTGCCGGTAATTGCACCTCTTATAGCCCACATAGTAACCTTAGGTTTTATGCCCTTTTCTTTAAATTCACCTCTGAAAATTTCTAACTTTTCGTGCAAGTTTTCTTCTGACCACTCCCAGTCTTTTGCTTGTTCAACAAAAGTCTTTAATACGTCTTGAGAAGTTTCTGTATCAAGAACAGTTGTTTGAGTTTCTTCGTCTATTTCAACGTCATCACCAAAGAAATACGGAACTGCATCTGTTATGTCAGAAAGAATTGTTAGCGGTTCTCTTGTAACTTCAACCATTCTTGTATATTGTTCATCTGTTAATTGAGATAAATCATATTTGGTTAAGAACGGTTTTAAGCGCTCTTTTAACTCATCAAGACTTAATTTTTTGATATATTGACCGTTCATCCAATTTAATTTGTCATATTCAAATATTGAGTTTGAAGATGAAACTTCGTGGATTCTGAAATCTTGCGCAATTTCATCAACAGTCTTTATTTCAACACCGTCAGACGGAGCCCAGCCTAGCAATGCAACAAAGTTAATTAAAGCATCTGTCAAATAACCTTTTTCAACAAATTCGGAAACTGCTGTTGCGCCATGGCGTTTTGACAACTTACTTCTGTCCGGAGCCAAAATCATACCTAAATGTCCAAATCTTGGAACTTCTGCGCCCAATGCTTCATAAATCAAAATTTGTTTAAAAGTATTAGAGATATGGTCTTCACCGCGGATAATATGAGAAATTTTCATCAACATATCGTCAATTACAACCGCAAAGTTGTACGTTGGCGAACCGTTTGATTTCATAATAACAAAATCGCCAATAAGACTTGTATCTTGATGCAAATCACCTTTTACAAGGTCATCAAAATGAATTATCGGTGAATCATGAAACGCCTTTTGAGCTTTTTCTATAGAAAATCGAATTGCAGGTTTTCTGCCTTCGGCTCTTAATTTAGCCTTTTCTTCTTCGGTTAAATTTTCACATTTTTTAGAATAAACATAAGCTTTTTTATTTTTTGTAGCTTCTTCTTTTTCTGCTTCCAATTCTTCCGGAGTGCAGTAACATTCGTATGCGAATCCTTTATCTAAAAGTTCTTGAACATATTTAGGATATATATCAAATCTTTCTGACTGAGTATAAGGACCGTAAGGACCACCGACGTCAGGACCTTCATCCCAATTCAGTCCCAACGCTTTTAAACTGTCAAAGATATTATCGATATAAGCTTGACTTGTACGCTCAGCGTCAGTATCTTCAATTCTTAATACGAATTTTCCGCCGACTTTTTTGGCATACAAATAATTAAACAACGCAGTTCTTGCGGTACCTATATGCAAATTCCCGCTTGGAGACGGCGCAATCCTAACTCTGATTTCTTCTGTCATAATTCTACCTCTTTCAAAATACAATCTTTGATTATATTATCTCACGAAAAAATTATAATTGTATTTTTCTACTCAATATGATAATACAAAGGAAAAATTATGTATTACAAACAAAAAAACAAGGTCTTTTGACCTTGTTTTTTTGTTTATGAGAACATGTTAAACGACTTAGAAATATTATCTTTTACCAAGTTCTTTATCGAATCCTGTTCGGCTGACAGAGCACTGTGTTCCGTATCAAGTTGTTTTAACTGCATGTCTAATTGTTTTTCCTTTTTATTTATCTTAGCAGTTTTTGCATTATATTCAGCTTCTGCCTTTGCAATATTAGTCTTATCCGTTTTTTCACTTATTTGACTTAACTCTGAAATAGACTTCCGCTGTGATGTTCCATCAGTTTTTTCTTGACAAATAAACCATTCGCCATTTTCAATCATTGCCTGTAACATATCGTTATTGCTAAAACTATCACTCGACCAAGAACTATATTTTGTATCATAGCCACTTGTTTCAATATCCTTGAACAAATCAGCATAGAACTTGGCATCCCCTGATAAATTATTCATATCAAAGTCATACAAAGGTATCTGTTCATAGCCTACAATTTTTGTATTATATTTTTCGTCATTTCTATGTTCTGACTCAAATTTGGAAATATACTCAGCCTCAGTCATTATGGTGGTGCTTGAGCTACTTGTCCCACCTGATGAGCTTGATGAATCTGTACTATTCACTGTATTTGTATTGTTTGTAGCGTTTGAGCCGCTTGAACTATTTGTTCCGCTTGTTCCACCTGATGAGCTTGATGAATCTGTACTATTCACTGTATTTGAGCTACTTGTACTACTTGAGCTACCTGTTCCGCTTGTTCCACCTGCCGCACTGCTTGTTCCACCTGCCGAACTTGAGGAATCTGTGCTATTCACAGAACTTGAGCTGCTTGTACTACTTGAGCTACCTGTTCCGCTTGT
>CAJOPF010000082.1 GCA_905236205.1 Candidatus Gastranaerophilales bacterium | reverse complement strand
CTAAGAATTTGTATATTTTGCCCATCCATTCAGCATCACGTTTTGCAAGGTAATCGTTTACTGTAACAACATGAACGCCCTTACCAGTCAGCGCATTCAAATAAGCGGGTAACGTTGCAACAAGAGTTTTACCTTCACCTGTTCTCATCTCCGCAATATGACCGTTATGCAAGAAATAACCGCCTATAAGCTGAACGTCAAAATGGCGCATGTTCAATACTCGTCGTCCTGCCTCACGAACAGTGGCAAAAGCTTCAGGTAAAATTTTATCTAAAGTCTCTTTTTCCAAGATTCTGTCAGCTTTCGGATTATCAGAAGTTCTTCTGTTTTTTAAAATTTCTTTAAACTCATCCGTTTTTGCGCGCAATTGTTCGTCCGTCATTTTTTCAAACTCAGGTTCTAACGCATTTATATGCTCAATTATAGGCATT
The DNA here is from genome assembly GCA_905236205.1 of Candidatus Gastranaerophilales bacterium. Lineage (GTDB taxonomy): Bacteria > Cyanobacteriota > Vampirovibrionia > Gastranaerophilales > Gastranaerophilaceae > UBA6984. The sequence continues at coordinate 6,942 of CAJOPF010000082.1, read as the reverse complement.
ATCGCTTTAATTTTTCTTTCGTGCGGATCGCCCATAAGTTTTAGCAAAAATTGTATCATTTTAAATCCCCTTATTTATTATCATTTTATCACGAAAATAACACGAAACAAGGAAATCATCATTATATAGCCCAACAAGGTATGAATTAAGACTGGAATAAATTATTTATTTTATTTGTAATATCCTGAGGGTCTATTTCGTTTGTAATTTTATTTATATCCTGAGCAATTTGGTACAACTTGGCAGCTTCAATCTTATCTCCGACAATTGTAATCGCCCTTGCCAAGTTGAAATGAGCAAGCGCATAATTCGGATTACATTCAATTGATTTTCTGAATAATTCCATTGATTTTTGAACACGTCCCAAATCATCAAGATAAATTACGCCTAAATTGTTATAAGCAATATCATAAGCAGGATCGTTTGCAATTGCAAGTTCATACTCTTTGATTGCTTCATCAGTATCACCTTTGCCCCAGTATAAGAAACCTAAGTTACAATGGATTTTTGCGTTGTTAGGGTCTAAATCCAAAGCACTTCTGTATACAGTCAAAGCATTTTCAAAATCTTCTTTATCATAAAAGGCAGAACCTAAATTAACGTAAATATCAATATCCTCAGGTGTTAATAAATAAGCACTTTGATAAGCGCTGATAGCAGCATCCAAATCGCCTTTGTTTTCCTGATAAACAAAACCCAAAGTTTGGGTAATAATACTTGTCCATTGTTTATTAGGGTTCAGTGTAATTGCAGACTGATAATGAGAAATAGCCTCTTTTATATCACCTTTGATGTAATATAAATTTGCCAAATTTGAGTGAAATTCAGGCATGTTAGGCAAAATACTTATTAACTTATGATACATTTCAATTGCATTATCATAATCACCTTGTTCTTCATATGCCTGACATAAATGTCTGTAAGCTGCAATATTCAAACTATCAAGCCAAATTGCCATTTTATATTCCGTAATTGCATCATCATATTGCCCGATAGAACGGTAAATATCGCCTAACAAACAATATAAAGGAACAAACCCCGGAGCTTTTTCAATTGCATCAATATACAAATCAATTGCGTTACTCAAGCCTTTTTGACGAACTTTATAGTACCCTTTTATAAGTACAGGCAAAAATTGCAAATACGAAATAGAACGCATTACATTTTTTATTGCCATTTTGTCAAAAGGCAACGTTAACAAAGCCGCAACAAATTCTATTTTACTTTTCCACCAGCTTAAAGGATTTCTGAAGGAAGAAACCTTATACAAGTTATGCAAAAGATAATGAGCCGAAGAATTTGTCCAAGGACTCAATTTTATTGCGTGCTTTGCATTAAAAACAGCTTCCAAAAAATGAGCTTTTTTAGTATATGTTTCTGCCAGCAGATAATAAGCCTTAGAATACTTTGAATCCTTTGTCGTAGCCATATTAAGATAATTTATAGCTCTGTCCAAATCACCTTTAAAATATTGAGCCTGACCGATTTTAAAATAAATTTCGGCAGAATCTATATAAGTTTCCAAAGCTCTCTGATACTCTGTTATAGCCTCATCAATGTATTGATATGAATTGTGAATATCCAAATGCCAAGCCAAATACAAATCTCCAAGACGGATATGCAAATCAGCATTTGTAGGGTCATTTTGCAACTCAACCTGACAAAGTTCAATTGCATTTTGAACGTTGCCGTTTTTAACCTGCTTATTTATTTTTTTTTCAATTTCTTGAAGTTTATTTTTCATAATTTACAAATTACTGCTCGGCATTTTGTTTTTGACGATTTTGCATATCAATAGCAAAACAAGTTTTGATTATTTTATCTCTCTCTTTTTCATCAATATTTGTAAAAGCAAGAGTATATTCATCCGGCTGTAAAGAAGGATTATCCAAAATAACAGCTTCAAAAGATGCAGGAGTATCAAAATTTCTCAAGAACAATTTTCCCCTTACAACTTGTTCAGGTTCCAATTCTTCCTTACTGCAGAATTTTATACCACCACCCGAAATATCAATAGTACTTGCAATAAATACTTCTTTACTCAATTCCAAAGTTAATTTGGTTTTCAGAGGAGACCTTGAGTAATCACGTCTTTGAATAACAACAGCATCCTCAACATACTCAATGACAAATTCATCCTCATCTGGAGAATTTATAACCATTGATTCGAATACCATTAAACCTGAAGGCGTAAAGACTTTTACGTCAATAGGAGTACCTTCTTCCAGATATTGTTTTAAAGGTTCTGCGTCATTCGGATAAATCAATTCCAAGCGGTCTTCAAAAATCTTGTCAACCGTACAATCCAGCTCCATTTCGATGCCATTTTCACCATCGAAGAAAATTTTCGCTTTTTGATCTTTTGCTATTTCACTCATATAACTATTCTAAATAACAATTGATAAAAAAGCAAGTGTTTTTACAAATTAAATCAACAAAAATCAACAAAAAGAAACCGCAAATTTATCGCGGTTTCTTTTTGTTCTGCATAATAATTATGGTAAAATTTTGCTCAAAAACTTTGCTACGACATCTATAACTTTGTCTGTTGTGCTTTGTGTGCTCCCAAATGAACAATATGAGGAATTTGCAATATCTTGTATTCCGTTTGATGTAGTTTCGTATTGTTCAACAGCATCCTGATCGATTAAATATTGAGGATAAGCACCTTTAAAAGAAACGTATTTACTGTTCTTATTAGATTTTTCATAAGCATCGCATAAGTCCATATCAGCTAAAAACGCAACTTTTGCAGGAACTGCATTTTTGATATAGCAGTCAGCCAGATCAATATCAGCAAGAACATTTCCTCTTGAGTTGCTGAATTCAATTGGTGTATTTTTTACAATTGTTTTTGTGCAACAAAAAACATTTTTGTTTTTGTCTGCGGAAGAAGTGCCATTGTCAAAGCTAATAGCTTTGACATTTAAAGGGTTTGTATATTCTTTTGTAACTGGGGTAATTTTCATACCCAAATTATAACTCTAATATTTTATAATTGTAATAAATACAATTAATATTGTTACAAATCTTTACAAATGTTTTATTTCATTTTGCCTATTTGCAAGTCGTATTTCCGTCGTATGACAAGCCAGTGCAGCGAGCATAATCATTATTATCAAATTCCATTACCCAAGATGCACAAATTCCATGGCTACCTGACCTGCAAGCAGTTACATTTGCTGCTGTAAGTATATTCCTTTGATAAAAAACCAAATTGCCATCCGATAATTCTATTGAGAATACATCTCTACCCATAGTATTAGGACCTTTATTAGGTCCGTCTAAATCAAGAATTATCCAGCCTTGTTCACAACTTACCGATGTACCACCTTTTAATAAAAATTTATATATATTAGAATTTGCATCATAATTTGAATTATTGATAGTACTTCCTGTTATAGAAGTTGCATTTGTACTAAGAGAACACCATTGATTTGTTTGAAGTTTACAATTTTTTGACAGCAAAAGATATTCACTTAAACGCTCTCCTAATACTGTAGAATTTTGAGCAAAAGTTGCAGATGATGAAAACCAAGAATCATAATCGCCATATTTATCTTTTGCCAAATCAAGAGCGTTTTGAATTTCTGCAGATGTTTTCTTCAGCATAGACACATATTCAATATCTTTTGTATTACTGTTCAGGTTTGGCAGTGTTAAAGCCGAAACAACGCCTATTATACCTATAACCATAAGTGTTTCTGCAAGTGTAAACGCTATTGATTTTTTCATGAATTAGACCTCTTTATAATAATATTATATCTATAAAACTTAGGCGAGATTTTCTATGAAAATCTCGCCGTTATAATTCTTACTCAATATTGTTATTGTGCATCAACTGCATACACACTAACTTGTTTTCTGTCACGTCTGTGCGGTTCAAATTTCACAACTCCGTCAATTAACGCAAATAATGTATCATCAGAACCGATACCTACATTATTACCCGGGTGAAATTTTGTTCCTCTTTGACGAACAATAATATTACCTGTTTTTACAACTTCACCGCCGTATTTTTTCACACCTAAGCGTTGTGCTTCCGAATCACGACCGTTACGGGTTGAACCCATTCCCTTCTTATGTGCCATTTTTAACCTGCTTTCTAATTAAAACTTGTACTCTTGCTATCTATTCTTCTGCTGTTGCTTCTGTTTCAGCTGATTTTTTAGATGCGGTAGTTCTGATTTTGTTAATCATAACTCTTGTATATTCTTGTCTGTGACCGCGTTTTACACGATAACCTTTTTTAGGTCTTTGTTTGTATACGATAACTTTCTTTGCTTTATCGTGTCCCATAATAACGCCTTCTGCAGACGCATTTTTTACATATGGCTGACCTACTTTTGATTTTTTGCCGTTTACAAGCATAACGACTTTATCAAAAACCACTTTGCTGTCTTTTTCACCTTCAAGAAGTTCTACATCTACGTAGCGACCTTCTTCTACCTGATATTGCTTTCCGCCTGTTTCTACTATTGCGTACATTGTAAAATCCCTTTCTTTTGAGGAATCGTAACCGATTTAACGATTTTTGTAAACGATTTACCTATCTAAACGCTATTTTATCTATAATACTATTATTTATGCTGAAATTCTTCTGTCAAGCATGTGTATAAAAATTTTTGTAATTATATACAATGTTAAAATAAAATTTCAAAACTTGTCATGTCTGAATATTAGCTGAACATCTTTTTCCAAAAAGGTTTTTGTTGTCTTTCTAGCTCAGCAACTCGTTTTGCCAATTTTTTGTTATCTGCAATAAGTTCTGCAACCTGCTTTGCTAAAATTTCATTATCTTTTTTGTAAACTCCCGCATCAACAAGTCTTTCCGCAAATTGAGATGTATCTATATGATTTTTAATATCATCCGTAATTTTCCCCGCAACAGCCTCTGCAAGCATTTGTAAAGTTTGATTTGTAACGTTCAAAGTAACATTTCTGACTTCTGGCGCAGGTGTCTTTATAGCCTCAATAGCTGTTGATTTAAACTCGTCTTCACGTTGTTCTTCATCCAACAATTCGGTCGGACTTTTGTGTATACGATAGCATATTTGCTCGTTATTATAGCCTTGGGATTTTAAACTTATACCTTTTTTAAGTTTTTGAATACCCAAATCATCAAAGAAAATAGTTCCGTCTTTTGCCTCATAAATAGCATCTATCTGCCAATCTGCAATAAACGTTTCCAATGCTCTGATATCTATATAATAGTTATCTGAATTAAGTTTTCTCAATACGTCTTCTTTTCTGTACATATTTTTATCCTTAATAATTTTTTAGTTTTCTCTGTATGTCTCTGTTTTGAGTTTTTTTAGTTATATCTTCACGTTTATCGTAAAGTTTTTTACCTTTTGCAAGCCCTATTTCCAACTTTGCATAACCTCTTGTCAGAAAAAGTTCCAAAGGAACAATCGTATAACCTTCTTTTTTTATTTTACCTTCCATTTTTAAAATTTCTTTTTTATTTAAAAGAAGCTTTCTCACTCTTTCAGGCTCATGGTTATATCTGTTACCTTGTTCATACTTTGAGATATTACAATTATACAAGAAAATCTCACCTTTTTCAATTTTTGCAAAGCTGTCTTTTAAATTGACAGAACCTGCTCTTATTGACTTAATTTCAGTACCCGTCAAAACAATTCCGGCAATATATTTATCAAATATATGAAAATCGTGAAAGGCTTTTCTGTTAGTTGTAATAACTTTCTTATCCATAAGTAAATTATAGCTTAAAATATATAGTATGTATATCCGTAATTTATAGTAAATTATAAAACTTTCCCTGCCAAGAATCACGACGTATCAGTTCTTCGTCGATTTTATTCAGGCACTCAAATTTTTTGCCTATCCATTTTGGTTCTACAAGTGTTGATTTCAGACCACTGCCCGCAATCCTGTGCAAAGTTGTTTCAGGTGGTATCAATTCTATCGCATCACAGCACAAATTCACATATTCCATTTCACTCATGAACTCAAATTCGCCGCGCTTATACATCTCTGTTAATTCAGTTCCTCTGAGTCCGCAAATCATATGCAGCTTTAGACCGTCAACTCTTAATTTTGCAAGTTCTTTGACGGTTTGCATCATTTCATCATGCGTTTCCCACAGACCAAAAATAATGTGAACGCATACATTTATACCGCGTTGTTTTGTTTTTTCATAAGTTTTTAAAAAACATTCAAAATTGTGTCCTCTGTTTATCCTCTCCAGCGTTTTATCGTGCATAGACTGCAAACCATACTCTATCCAAGTTTCATATTTATCTTTATAACCAGCTATTAAATCAAGTTTTTCATCATCTACACAGTCAGGTCTTGTACCTATTGAAATTCCTACTATATCAGGATGATTAAGCGATGCATCATAAATTTCCTTCAATTCTCCAACAGGTTTATAAGTGTTTGAAAAAGACTGAAAATAAGACATATATTTTACGGCCTTAAATCTGTCCGTTAAATATTGAGCGCCAAAATCCAACTGTTCTTTTATGGACATATTTGCAGAATGGGACTGAGAAAAGCTGCCCCCTGCATCACAATAAATACAGCCTTTCTTTCCATTTTGCCTGTTTGGACACGAAAATCCGGCATCAAGAGTAATTTTATATACCTTAACACCGAATTTTTTCTTTAAATATTCGCTGAATTGATTATAGCGTTTTGGATTTAAAACTTCTTCACTACTCACAATTCATAAAATCCTTAACTAAACTTCGCGTTCTTCATCCTCTTTTGAAATAGGGTAAACATAATGTTCACCACAATTAGGACAAATAACTTCTTGTTGTTTACCTTCTTCTAACTGCGCAACTTCAAATAAAGTTCTGCAACTTGATTGTGTACATCTGATAGTGGTAGGCTCGTCGAGAAGGAGGTTGTCGGGATTGCCGAAGAGTGCTTTCGCCAGCATGACGCGCACTTTCTCCTTACCCGAGAGCT
>CAJOPF010000081.1 GCA_905236205.1 Candidatus Gastranaerophilales bacterium | reverse complement strand
GTTGTGAGAGCATCGCCGTGATAATTATCACATAATGCGCCAAATATTGAATTTCCATCAGAGTTTATAAAATTTTCAAAACTGCTGTTATGTAAACAACGACTCATAATAGATTATCCCTATGTTTAATTAAAATTATTTTATTTGTTAAAAATCACTTTTCTTTTATATCGATGTTTCTTTCTTTGCAAAAGGCTATTAACTTTTCTTTATTTTCTTTTGAAACATTTTTGCCTATGTAAATAGCATTTATTTTAGGTGCTTTAATTTTTTGATTAGCGTCACCTAATAAACGCCATTCTTTTTGATAATCCCATATCGTGTTTTTTGTTAAAAACATTTGCATATATGGCGTTCTATCTGCCATTATCTGACCGTTGCTCATACCAAATATCATTTCACCTATAAACGACAAAACGATATTGTTCGCTATATTTGTTTTTCTATCGTCTTCATAAATTACGGGATAAAGAAACACTAAATTTTCGTAATCGGTTAAATCATATTCAACACAATACCCATTTTCATTTTGGGCATAATTAGTCCAAAATTGCTGAGAATCTTTTAATTCGCTTAAAGAGCAAATACCCATGTTTTTGCGGGCATCAAGAGCCAAAACAAACAAATTTTTTATGTTCTTGCTAATTATAGGGTCATTTAATTTTTCTGGAATATTACCTAACCAATTTATAAGCGGCGCGGTATCTACATCTGGAACAAGTTCTTGTATTTCAAACGACGCATCTAATAACCAAGTTCTTTTAACATAACCATTTGGCGTAACTACTCGAGATACAACTTCTTTTATCTTTTCAAAATTTTCTTCCGACGTATATGGTTTTATGTAATCTAAAATACCCGCAACGCACTTAAATTTTAATTGATTTGTTTCCAAATCATAAAGGTCTTGCATTTCTAAGCTTGCTTTGCATTCGCTTGGATCATCCAACTTTTCCGCTGGGCACAAGTAAAGATAATCATTTTCAAGCATATCGAAAGTAAATTTATCAAACGGTCTATATTTATAAAGAAATTTAGGATACCCTATTTCTTTTCCGCTTATTTTTTTATTAATTAAATTAAGTGTATTTTTTGTCTCAATCAACAAAACGCCCTCACCTTTTATTAAAATTTATTATTTTACAGCGTAAATTTTATCAATTTTCAATTCACCAATAAGCTTACCTTCGTTGTTAATTAAAGGCTTGAATTTATCCACCAATTTTGTATTAATAACAGCAACTGAATATTCAATAGTCGTTTCCTTATCGCTATTATCGTTAGAAACACTAAACATAAAAATATAATCTACCTTTAACGGCTTAGTGAATATAGAATGCTTTGCTCCTATACCCGTTTGAATCGCCGAAATATTACTCTTGCCTGTTACTTTTTTACAAAGTCTCTTTAATCCATCAACTTTTTCTGTATCACAAATTAGGTCATTAAGCTTATCTGCATCTGCATAAGATTTTGCAATACTATCTTTACACTCTTCAAGAAAGACTGTTATACCATTTTCTGTTTCTTCATAAGCAATTATATCTATGTATGTCCTTAAAACCTTTTTACCCTGTCCTATAAGTACACAACGGTCACCTTGTGCACCAGGATAACTTACAGCAAGTAAATCATATTGTAATTTTTTATACAATTCAACACTAGCAAAAGTTACAATATCTTCTTTTGCTGCTGCATTTGTAAGAGGAACAACTTTAACAGGAGTAAAATTTCTACCCAAAAGGGCTTCTTTATATCTTTTGATAGCATTATTCTTCCATGAAATTGAGCAAATAACTTTTCTATCTTTATCAGTAAGTATCAATTCAGTAGCTAAGAAAAATATGCTTTTAGTTGCCATACTTGAATGTTTTATAAGAAACTCATATAATTGCTTGTCCTCAATTACGTATTCCCTCTCTGACCTTTTGGTCATAAAATTATTTGGTAATCCCCAGACGCTATTTAGAATATGTAACGCGTTTTTATCAGTAAAAACATTATTTTGATTTCTAATTAACTCTTTTACATATTCGCCCATCTCGTTCTCTTTAGGCGCAGCATCAAAAAGCGATTTATATCCGCCTCTTGCGTTAAAATCCGAAGAACGATTAATCTGTATCTCCGCCACAGTATTCTCATTTCCAACAAGCATATTTACAAAAAATAGTACACCACGGTCTGGGTCCATAGCATGCCCAAACCTATTAATTTTTACAGAAAGCTTACTACCGTTCCACTTAAACCTTGTAGAGTCTACTATTAAATCTTTTGGCTCTTTGATTTTTCTATTCTTATCACGCAAGTCCTTTTTAATCTTCTTTTCATATTGTTCAAATATGGAAGCATAGTAACTTTCAAAAGATGTGCTATCTTGAAAACATTTTACTATCTGATTAATTATTTCTTGGATTTCAATGTTTTCTTTTATACAAGAAAGCGCATTTTGCTTTGTTTCCAAAACATCATAATCCGAAATATTTTTCCACTGTATTGGATAAAAGCAACCTTCTACTCGATAAGCTAAAAGCATTTCATCCAAATCCTCAATTTTATCTCCCCCTCCAAAGTCTTGATTCATTCCTTTGTTGTTAGGATAAATTTTCATGGTAGGAACTTTGTATATAGAACCCCAAAAATAAACATCTGAACGTTGCATTTTGTGATCATCTGCAGGAACTGCGGTCGAATACTCTATCATCAATATAGGAAATTCTTCAGTTCCACTTATTGCCGTGATTAAAACATCAACATCTTTTGATTTTCTTATTCTATCCACGAGGGAATCATGAGACGTGATTTCTCCAATTATTTTCTTAGTGTACACATTAAATATAGGGCAACTGATTCCGCTTTTTGTTAAGTATTCCTTAAAATCGAGGCCCTGTTCTAAAACTTCTGCATAGATTCTAATACTATCAATTTTCATATTAGTTCTCCTTCTTAAACGTAAGCACATGTTCTTTTTTCCCTTTTGTTCTATATGATTGTTGAAAAGACCTGGAGGTATCATCTAAATTAGTATAGTAATAATCCACAAGTTTCCAATTTAAACGACTACATATTTTCTCTATGTTAGTCTTTGCTTCATATATTTTGCCTTGAATTCTACCATCACCCATTACTATAACAACGTGCCCATTATTTTTTAGCAGCTTATTACATGCCTCAAAAATTTCGTACAAATCGTCATCAAACTTTTCTTGTGGCTTTTTTAAACTCGAAAATTCCCTTCGAGAGCCAATTTCTGCATCCATAGAATATTTAACATCATATCCAAGCCAATTCATTCTGTGTTTATGATAAAGGTAATAATCATAAGTATTTGGATAAGGTGGAGATGTCAAAATTAAATCAATAGAATTAGGTTTTATAACTTCATCACATTTTTTTGCGTTTTGCAAAAAAGGCTTAACTTGAATTGCATTATCTTCTTCAAAAGCAATATCTTTCAGTAACGTTAATACGCTATTAAATTTCTTAATGAATACCTCTGTAATATGAGTTATCGTTAGATTGGACTTTTCTACTGCTGCATATCTAGTATCGCTTTCTTGATTTGAAACAGTATTAACTATTGATGAAAAAACTAGGTTGCAGAACACCTTTTGGCTATCGGTTTTAATTTTTGAAATTCTATTCTTTATTGCGCTTAATACTGTAATTGCATTATCACAAAACCAATGTTCCATAGAAGGATAGTGATATCTCACAGTCTCATCAATATATTTGCTACTGTTAGAATCAAAATCATCTATAAAAACTTTAAGTTCAGCTAAATCTTTTTGAGTTAAATTTAAAGTCTTAAAAACAGAAATAAGAATTGCAATATGATTTATATCAGTACCAAATCCGGATCTTTTTAATACTCTAGCTGCCAAAAGAGTAGTTCCTGAACCAACAAACGGGTCAAAGACGCTATCGCCTTCTTCTGTATATTTATCAATGTAATTAATTGCTAAGTCTATTGGGAATTTTGCAGGATACGGATGCACCCTATCTAATTTTCTAAGCAATTCAATATCATAATACATTTATTTAGGTCTCCTTAAAACAACAATAAACGAATGGTTTTGGTTAACGTAAAAAACCGAAGGGTAGCCAAGTAAAACTAATGACCTTTGTTCATTTTGGTCCCAAATAATTAAATCATGATAAACAAATCCTGCCTTTGCACCACACTCTGCAATTGCTGAATGTAAATCTACATAAGGAATTTTGTTTTTAACGTCTCTAAAATCTTTAACAACCCAAACGTTATATCCACCCGGCTTAGTTTTGCGATACAATTTTTGCATGATACGCACAACTTTTTCTTTGTATACATCCATAGACATATTTCCAAGGTCATTTTCAGAATCAGAATAAACTTTTGTCGTTGCATTGTTTTCATAAACAAACGCTGATTTCTTATGTCTATTTTCTCTATCGTCAACTACTTTGTGTATTAAATCGGCATAAGGAGGAGATGTTAAAGTTAACTGCACAGTTCCATCCTCAATCCTATCAATCATATCTTCACAATCGCCATTATACAATTGAAAAGTTGTCGTATTTAACAAAGTATAGGAGTTTTGAATCTCCGCTGAAGCAATATCAAAATATTCAGGAGATAATTCTATTCCTATCCCATACCTTCCATTGTTAATTGCAGAAATAACAGTTGTTCCTGTCCCAAGAAATGGATCAAGCACAATGTCTTTTTCTTTTGAATACATACATATAACTCTATCACATAATTTTTCTGGATAAGTCGCGCCATGATTCAAATGCTTCTTTTTACGTACCGACGATAGGTCATTCCAAACACTACGACTATTTATTGTCCACTCTCTAGCAGTCATGCCATTAAACGTCTTTTGTCTTTGTTCTTTTTCCTTTTCTTCTAAGGAAAGAACATCTTTATTTTCGTTATCCATATTTCACCTTAAAAATTTCTTGCTAAAATCACTTTGATTTTAGCATAGTATATATGACAACTTGCGTCATATTTATAAAAATTTCTAATTATTGTTTTCTCTAACGCGCCACAAAGCCATTGGGTGCGCGGAGAT
>CAJOPF010000080.1 GCA_905236205.1 Candidatus Gastranaerophilales bacterium | reverse complement strand
AGATTTATACCCATATAAAAAACGGTAAAACCTGCATCTCGGCGCTGCTTATCATCACCATACAACATTCCCACCACAGTGCTTATGTTTGATTTCATAAACCCGTTGGCCAGTACCATTAAGCACAAACCGACAGCAAAAATTATTAAATTGTAGTGTTCTAAAACTCTTAAATCACTTGCAAAAAGTAAAAACAATCCAAATGCCATTAAAATTGCGCCGATTGAAATACATTTTCTTTGTCCCAAATATCTGTCCGCAATATAACCGCCTGCAAGAGGTGTCAAATACACAAGTCCCGTATACCATCCGTAAATATGTCCTGCATATTGTGTAGCCGTAACCTCATCAAGCCCTTTAAACAAGGACTGAATTAAATACAACACCAATAATGCCCGCATACCGTAATATGAAAAGCGTTCCCACATTTCAACCGCGAACAACAAAAACAAACCTTTAGGATGTTCTTTAAAAATACCAATCATAATCAAAAATTATATAATAAAAAATTTACTTTTCGTATCTGCTTAAATCAACATTTTTATCAACGACTAATTCAGGATATTTTTCACAAGTTCTCTTTGCATCTTTTGCGTTTAAATCAAGAGAAGAGCCATAAACTTCTTCCATTCCGTAACCTTGTATCTGATTATAATGAGGAATATTCTCCCAAACTTTACTATATATTTTCATAGCATTTTCTGCTGTGTCAACAAAACCTAACCAAGGATCAACGACATAAGCATTTTTGCCGTATCTTTCAGTTGGTTTATCCCATGGAGCATTATTTTCATTTTCCAAATCACCGTTTACCAAAATAAACGTGTGGTCCATATCCATAGAACTTTTAAATTCAGGGTTTGTGTATCCTACAAGTCTTACCGTTGATAAATTTTTAACACCGTTAGCATTTAATGCGATTTCGGCAAGCTTTGCACTTTCATAACAATTTCCGATACGTGAGCCTTTTGTGCTAATATTTTTGATTAAATTGTCAACAAATTTTGTTTTGTCTTCAACTGACGGATAATTATAACGCATATCCTGCAATTGTTTTTGTTTTTCTTTAATCCATTTTTGTTGTTGTTCCGTAGGTTTTGAGTTAAAAGTAAACATAACTTTACTTGGAGATATATAGCCGTACGTATTTTTCATGTTGTTAATTACGGCTTCCGCATACTGCATTTCAGCCTTTAATTTTGGAGTCGGAGCATTAAAGGAATGTTCTGATTTACCTTTAAAACTAATCGGATAATATCCTCTATCAAGTACGCGGTATGGGTTTTCGGTTATATTACTTTTTTGCACAGATAAAGCCGTATCAATATTTTGATTTATTGATTTATCAGCTCTATTAAAATTATTTGCGCACAAATCGATTTGCTTTGTTATTGTTAACATACACAACCCACAAAATATTAAATGCAAAACACGAAAAAAAATGCCTTATTTACACATTTTATAAAGATTTTGTTACAACAAAATAAAATGGTCATATCGCAAACGATATGACCGAGAAAAACTATGAATATTGAAAACTATGCTACTTTTGAGCCGTTAATTTCGTTGATTAAATAATCAGCGACCCAAGTAAAATCTTTATTTTTATTAGCAGCTTCTTTTAAGAATTTAACAGAATCTTCACCAATTCTTATCAAAGACATTGCAACAACACCTCTTTTCAAACCTTTTGAAATTTGCAACTGTTCAACCAAAACGGGAACTGCGCTTGACCCCATACTTACGATTTGATTTTCAAGTTCATTTTTGTTTGTGTTGTCTAACTGCTCTAAAATTTCTGCTAATTGCATTTGTTTCTCCTAAAATACTTTTCTATATTTTTATTATATGTCCAATTTTTTTAAATCTTAAAATCCTTACATAATCTTTATATCTTTATAAGAAAAATTTAATATAAATCTTTTTAATTACCCAAATTATGCACAAACACTAGACTAAAAGGGGATTTTTTTAAACAGTTCAGGTCATAAAATTTTAATATATGCAAAAATTTAAGGTACAAAAAATGGAAAATTCGCGTGCAAATATAAACAGAATAGAAATGAAAAACATAAATAAAGATGTCGTTGGATGGCTTGAAGACGTAATAGAAGAAAATAACGGAAAAATTGATAAGAAAGAATGGAAAAGCAAATATAACAGCTATGTTGTTTACGACTATGAACCCTTCTGCTCTGACGGATTTGAAATAAATTTGCAAATAAGTTCACATAACCACGCATATTTAGATTTTATAAAATACTTGTATGATGAAAAAATACATACAATTGATTACTTAAAAAGCTGCATGGAAAACCAAAGTTACACAAAAAAGGACTAACCGAAAAATAATAAATTCAGTCCGTCGCCCTCTGCAAAAAATCCGCTCGAACCTTAAACAAGGCTTTGCCTTGTGGTTCTCATCCCTGT
>CAJOPF010000079.1 GCA_905236205.1 Candidatus Gastranaerophilales bacterium | reverse complement strand
TTTTTAATTTCGATAATTACTATGTATTTTTGCTAAATTCAGAAAATATTCAGTTGAAATCTACAAGCTCGACTTTAGAAGAAGGAGTTTGTTTTGATATCACTGATAGTTTGTCGGATAATTTGTTTAAAAATAAATCCGAAGTCTTAAACAAAAATAGTGAACTAATTAAATTAGTAGGTTTAAAAGCTAAAAAATACATTGTTTCAAAATTACATATTAAAAATACAATATATGGATTTGTTCTTTGGGAAAATTGTAATGCAGATTTATCTGATATTGAAACATTAACATCCATATTGTCTTATAAGATTAAAGATTTGGAGCTTTCAAATGTTTTTAAAATACAGCAAAAAGCTTTAAAAAATGCAGTAGAAGACATTCATACCGCGTATAAGAAAATTGAAGAACATAATAAAAAAATATTGGCAGCAGATAAAGTTAAAAATGAGTTTTTGGCAAGTGTATCTCATGAACTGAGAACTCCGCTGAATGCTATTATAGGTTTTTCTGATATTTTAAAAGCTCAAGTATACGGAAAGCTAAGTGAAAAACAGCAAGAATTTGTTGATGATATTCAAGTTTCAGGCATTCAGCTATTGGGTATGGTCAATGAAATATTAGATATATCAAAAATAGAGGCAAATGCAATTAAACTGGTTAAAAGATATTTTGAAATTTCAAGACCTGTTGTTGAAACTTCTAATTTATTGTCACCGTTAATAAAAAAGAAAAATATTAAACTCTCATATTCTGTTAAAAATGATATAGATATTTTTGCAGATTATCAAAAAATTCAGCAGATATTATATAATTTGGTTAGTAATGCAGTTAAATACACTCCTGAAAACGGTACAATTGGTATAATTGTTACAAACACAAAGAAAAATGTAAAAATCTGTGTTAAGGATTCTGGAATTGGTATTGATAAATCAAATCACAAAAAGATATTTCAAAAATTTGTTCAACTGGAAGATGCTTTTTATAAAAAAGAAACTTCTACGGGGTTGGGACTTGCGATTACTAAAAAATTAGTAGAAATGCATGGTGGTAAAATAAGGGTGGATAGCGAAAAAGGAAAAGGTGCCAATTTTATTGTTACACTTCCGATAGAGAAAATTGACGAACCTCAAGCCTAATTCTTTCAAGTGCTTTTAACATTTCCGAATAGTCATCTATTCTGACAAGTTCTGCTCTGTATTTAGCTGCGTTTCTTACACCTGAAATATAATAACCGTAAAGTTTTCTGATACATTTTATACCGACGTTGACACCTCTCAATGAAATTTCATTTTCAAGATGTCTTGTCAGTGCATCTAATTTGTCATCAAAACTCTGTTCGGGAAGTTTTTCTCCTGTTTCAAGGTAATGTTCAACTCTGTACGGTAATGTAACATCTCCTAAAACTCCTCTGCCTATCGCAACTCCGTCTGCTTCCGAGAGTTCAAGACATTTTTCTGCTGTTTCTATTGAAATTACATCACCGTTTGCAAGTACGGGTATATTAACATTATTTTTCAGCAGTTTTATTTTTGCCCAATCTGCCATCCCTGAATACATTTGCGCTCTTGTTCTGGCATGTATGGTTATTAAATCGGCTCCTGCTTCTTGCATTAGTTGTCCAAATTCAACATAATTCATGTCATCTGCCGTATAGCCCAAACGAAATTTTACGCTTACAGGAATATTAACAGCATTTTTTACAGCTTTTACTATTTCCTGAGCTAATTTGGGTGTTTTCATCAGAGCTGAACCGTCTCCGCCACAAACAACTTTTTTTACGGGACAACCCATATTTATATCTATTATGTCTGCTCTGCTTTCAAGAAATTTTGCCGCCTGTGCCATTAGTTCAGGTTTATGTCCTGAAATTTGATATGCAATCGGAGAATCCGTTTCCGACTTTTTTATAATTGCACAATCGTGTACGTTTCTCAAACCTTCAGAACTTATCATTTCTGTTGTAATTAAGCAAGTTTTAGAATATTCACGCACAAGGTTTCTCAGCACCATGTCGGTAATTCCAGCCATAGGCGCTAATGAAACCTTTTTAGAAATAATTTTTTTAATTATATCTTTCATAATTATCTTGCATTCGCAGAGTATGCTTTTAAGTCATTCAACCTTGTTTGTGCATATTTTTTATAGTCATCGTTTTCTGTTGATGCCGAAACAAAGCGTTTATAGTAAGTATATGCGTTTGAATATTGTCCTAAGGAATCGTATGCTGTTGCTATTAAGTAATCGGAAATAACTAATTCTTTGTTATATTCAATAGCTTTTTTATATTCTTCTATTGCCTGTAATGATTTTTGTTGCGCGTCGTATATTAACCCTCTGTAATAGTATGCGTAGGCATTTTTATTATCTTCAGTTAAAATTTGACTTATCAATTTTAAAGCTTGATCATAATTTTTTGCATTATATAAATCGATTACTTTGTTTATAAGAAGTACATTATTTTGTTCAACTACGGTTGAGAGTAAATCTTCCGCGTTTACGTTCTTAGGGTCAATTTTAATTGCTTCTTGAAGATAAATTTTTGCTGATGTCCAATTTTCTTTTTCTGCGTAAAGTACTCCGATGTAGTATGCAATTTCGGAAACATTCTTGTCTTTATCAAAAGCTTTTTTATAGTATTCTATTGCTTTATCTATGTTATTTAAACCTTTATAGCAAGCTGCTATTGCAATAAGGACATCTTTTTGTGGCGGATATATGGTTAAGTATAAATTTAACGCTTTTTGATATTCGCTATTTTTAAAGTGATTATTTGCTTCTTCGTATTTTTTTGCGGAAGAAAGTTCTTTTACTTTGTTGTATGTTGATTGAATAAATTCATCTTTTGGAAATCTTGCTTTTGCTCCGTCAAGATATTGTTGTGCATTGTTAAAATCCTCTTGCTCCGCATATAAAAGGGCAACATTTGCGTATACTTCAGGATTATTTTGGTCATATTTTAAAACTTCTTTGTAGTAAGATGCCGCTTCTTCATATTTTTTGTTTTTATGAAGATTTTTGGCATAGTCATACATCGCATTTATTGTCGAAGCATCTACGGTTGCGTTTTGATTAAATGATTTGATTATTTGTTCCGGAGTCATGCTGTCTTTCATTAAGTCGAGCAGTTCCATTTTTGCAACCTGTGATGACGAATCTAAAGTAAGAACTTTCTTAAAGGCTTTTATCGCTTCTTCTTTTTCTCCAAGTTCTTTTAGTGTTTGTGCTCTGTATAGATTAGCTTCTTTATTTTCAGGATATAGTGTTAATATTGAATTGTATGCGGATAACGCACTGTTGTAATCCTTTTTTTGTTGATACAACGTACCTAAATTAAGTCTTGTTGTTACATTTGACGGATCAAGTGTTTCTGCGGCTTTATAGTAAGTTAAAGCTGCATCATATTTTTTCTCTCTTTGTAATATTGCTCCGAGATTTGTGTTTAGTTCTGCGCTATTTGGAGATGCTGCAAGTTTCTTTATATATATCTTTTCTAATGCATAAAGTACATCAGGATTGTTTGAACCGTTAGCAAGCACTGTGTTGTATTCCTGTACGGCTAAATCATCCTGACCTAGTTTGTCAAGAATTCTTGCATATTTTAATCTTAAAGCAACGTTATCAGGATCTATGTTTACAGATTTTTGGTAATACAAAACAGCTTTTTTGTTATTGTCAAGAACAGACATTATGTCTCCTATATTAGAGTAGGAATGTTTTTTTATGTTATTATCGCCTGTTTCCGCTGCTGCAAAAAATTCATAGCCTGCGGCAGGAAGATTACCGCTTTTTCTTAGTTCAAGTCCCCTGTTATACCTTTGTTGAGGTGCTTTTGATTGTCCAAGAGTACTCATGCACTGTTCAAGATTATCCACAGTCGTTAATATTTCACTTGCTGAAGATGCTAAATCTCCGTCTTCAGGATAGTATTTAAGATAAAACAGTGCAGCTCTGAAATCATTTGCGGATTTTTCGTAATTACTTTCGTTATTTGCGTAGTATGTGCCTCTTGCAAGATAAGCGTTTATGAGTCCTATTCTTGCAGAATTATCAAGATAATTTATTCTTAATGCTTTTTTAAATTCCGTTATAGCACTTGAATATTGAGATGAATTTAAAAAATTTTGACCGTTATCGTAATATGTTTTAAAATCGTTTGCAATTGCCGTTGTTGCAGTAAAAAACATTCCAATAAGTAAAACAATAATTTTTTTCATGAACTTACCCCTTTATGTATATATATATTTTATTACGCTCAAAATTTTATTGACATAGTCAGTCGGACAATGTATACTTTATGTAACGATATGTAACAAAATAATTAAAAACTGAAATCGAGAGATGTAAAAAGTTTTTATATAAATGTAAGGTATGTGGTATTACCGGAAAGTTAGAGGTGCGTTATGGCATATGCAGGAATACAATCTATGCTTTTAGCCTATAAAATGCGTAAGTCAGATAAAGAATTTGAACTTATGCAAATTTCGCAAAAGCTAATTTCCGAGACTAGAGATAAAACTCAAATGTCTGAGGATTATCTTAATGCGCAAGCTGAATTGTCAAAAGATGATCCGAATTATGCTGAAGCTTATGAAGCAAATAAAAACGAATACGAAATGAAGTTAGCAGATATAGCCCAAATGGAAGAAGATTTGGAAACTCAAAAAGAATCTGCAAATACTGAAATTTCCTTCTTGAATGAAGCAATCAATAACTGGCAAGAAGCATTGAAGACAGGTATTCAAAAAGCTCATACTTATGGAGCTCAATAGAATTTAAAATTTTAGGCAACAAAAAAGAGGCGCGTGCCTCTTTTTTGTTGCCTTGTTCATGTAATAATTAAAGTATGACATACAATGGTGAAAGTTTAGGTGTTTTTATTGTTCCAACAGGTATTGGCGCAGCAATAGGCGGATATGCCGGAGACGCAAGCAGATATGCAAGGTTGTTTTCTAATTTTAGCAAACTTATTGTAAATCCAAATGTCGTTAATGCTGGTTGCTTTTCTGGTATTGACGATAACATGCTTTATGTAGAGGGGTTTGCGATTGATGAATTTTTTAAAGGGAAAATAAATCTTATTGAAAGTAGACATAACAAAATTGGAGTGGTTTTTGATAAAAGTATTCCTCAAGAAATTTTAAATATTCATATAAATACTATAAATGCGGTAAAAACGGTTTATGATATAGATATAAAGGACTATCTTGTTACAGAAGAAAGTGCGAAAGTCGAATTTTATCTAGATGATAGCGGGATTTCAACGGGTTGTGTAAAAAATATCCGTACAATACTAAATTCTGCAAAAAAACTTGTGGATAATGATTGTGAGGCAATAGCTGTTGTTTGTTTATTTGAGGAAGATAATATAAATGCGGATTATGCAAACGGTATTGGTGTTGATCCTGTAGGTGGAGTTGAAGCAATTATTTCGCATTGTGTTACAAAAGAGTTAAATGTTCCTTGTGCGCATGCTCCTGCATTTAGAAACTATGAAATTTCAACAAAAATCGTAAATCAAAAAGCTGCGGCAGAGTATATTACACCAACATTTTTACCTTGTGTCCTTTTAGGGTTGAATAATGCACCAAAGCTAGCGAAAAGTGGTGATATAACTTTAAATAACGTAGATTATTTAATTGTACCTGCAGGAGCATTAGGTTGCATACCTGTGCTGGAAGCGTTAGAAAATCATATACAGGTATATGCTGTCGAAGAAAATGTTACTGTTCTTAATGTTACAAATGCGTCAATGCACAAGACTTGTGGTATAAATATAGTAAGTACATATAAAGACTGTTTGGAGTTGATTAAAAATGAACATAAAGAAGTTAATTCGTAATATTGCGGCAGTTTCTCTTATCGAAATCATGATGATATTTGCAATTATTGGGGTTGTAACGACCGCTTGTATGGGTTTGTCGAAGCCTAAAAACGAATATATGAAAAAGATAAAAGTTTATTCTGCGTATGTAATGTTAGAACAAGCTGCAAAGACTATCGCAAATGAAGGTCATATTGATTTTACAACTGATATTAATACTTGTAAATCGAGGAATGATTCCAATGTTTGCCTAGACTATAGCGCTGACCAAAAAAGTCTTCCGGGGTTTAGTAATCAACTTCCAAAAGTATCTCAAAGAGCTGCTTTAGCTAATTCTGAGGTTGATCCAGGCTTGTCTGCTACTGCATACGCTAATGCGGTAATACGAGAAAAAGTACAATTTTTATATCTGCAAAATGGACTTTGCCAGCGTATTGCAAGTGCTTTAAAATTAAATGACTCCGGTGTAAATTGCTCAACAAATACCTCTGCATCAGGATTGATTGAGGCGGCTTATCCTGCATCATTTTACGGTACAATGCCGCAACTCTATTTACCTAATGGGCAGGTTATATACATGAACAAGAATTTATTTAATGATTTAAGAAACGATTCAGATGTTTTACAGGAGGTTGTTCCAGCGACTTCTAGAGGATGGGGATACAATACGTCTCTTGAACGAGATGCAGTTGGTGGTTCAAATTATAATATAGCGAATTGGGTAGGAGATTTCGATGGCTATACAGATTCACTTCTGTTAAATATACCAAATGAAACAAAATTAGCTCTAATTCATAGATTTAGAACTTTATA
>CAJOPF010000078.1 GCA_905236205.1 Candidatus Gastranaerophilales bacterium | reverse complement strand
TCTTATTTCTATTTTATTTTGCAAAAATAATCAAAATTCTAATATAAATTTCCTTACTAAAATATTTCTAATAATCTTTATTGTTAACAAAAAAATAATATCTTTTATTACACTCATTTTTAATCTATTTTCATTGATTTTATTTTTAATATTTTACTATTTTTTTATATTTTTTTTTATTGTTTTTCAGAATGTTTTATTTCATTAACAATTTTTTGTTTAAATCATTTTAATAACATTTTCATAAGTTTATTTCACAATTTTCAAACACACTTTTATATACTTTTAAAGAAACTTTTTTTGAAAAAAAACAACCTAACATTTTATTTTTCATTGTTTAAAAATTTATCAACTGTTTTAACATTTTTGATTAATACTACAAAATTGAATTTTAAAAAAAGAATTTTATATTTAAAATATTAATAGACTTTCAAAAAAATGATACTTTTGCATCATAAATTAAATAAAAAAAATAAAATGAATCTACAAGAGAAAATTTTAAAGTTAAAAGAAGAACAAAATGCTGTTTTATTGGCTCATTATTATACATATCCTGAAATTCAAGATATAGCAGATTGTTTGGGAGATAGTTTGGCATTAGCTCAATATGCACAAAAAACAAATGCAGATAAAATTATATTTGCAGGAGTTTATTTTATGGCCGAAACTGCTAAAATTCTCAATCCGGATAAAAAAGTTTTAATTCCTGATGTAAAAGCGGCATGTTCTTTAGCTGATAGTTGTAAAGCTGAAGATTTTGTAGGATTCAAGAAAATGTATCCTGAACATAAAGTAGTTTCTTATGTAAATTGCAGTGCTGAAATGAAAGCATTATCCGATGTGGTAGTTACTTCAAGTAATGCAGTAAAAATAGTGGAGAGTTTTAAAAAAGATGAAAAAATAATTTTTGCTCCGGATAGAAATTTAGGAGATTATATAAATAAACTTACAGGCAGAAATATGATATTATGGGATGGTTGTTGTCATGTTCATAATTCATTGATGGCAAAAGATATGGTAGAATTAAGAAAAAAATATCCAGATGCTGAATTGATCGCTCA
The DNA here is from genome assembly GCA_905236205.1 of Candidatus Gastranaerophilales bacterium. Lineage (GTDB taxonomy): Bacteria > Cyanobacteriota > Vampirovibrionia > Gastranaerophilales > Gastranaerophilaceae > UBA6984. The sequence continues at coordinate 991 of CAJOPF010000078.1, read as the reverse complement.
TCCGGAATGTACGAATATGGTGTTACAATTTGCAGATTTTATAGGATCAACCACTCAATTATTGGCATATGCTCAAAAATCTGCTTCAAAAAGTTTTATAGTGGCTACAGAAACGGGAATATTGCACAAAATGCAAGCCATGAATCCTGATAAAACTTTTATAATTGCTTCAGATAATTATAAATCTTGCAGTTGTAACGATTGTCAGTATATGAAACTAAATACCTTAGAAAAAATATATAATTGTTTACTATCTGACGAAAATGAAATCGTTTTAAGTAAAGAAATTATAGAAAAAGCTAAAATTTCTATATTAAAAATGTTAGAATTATCTTAATTTTTATTATTTACCCCAATTTTCTCTGTCTAAACTTCTAAAATTGATGGCTTCTGCCAAATGTTTTATTTCAATATTTTTGCTATTATCCAAATCGGCAATAGTACGACTTACTTTTAAAATTCTATCATAAGCACGTGCTGACAAACCTAATTTTTTCATAGCCATTTTCAATGTTTCCATACATTCTTCATTCAATTTGCAATATTGATTGACCATTTTTGTTGTCATTTGTGCATTGCAATGAATATTAGGAATATTTCTAAATCGTTCTTCTTGAATATTTCTTGCTCTAATAACTCTTTCTCTGATTGTTTTACTGCTCTCCCCTTTTTTCTTGTCGGAAAGTTCATTATAGTTAACAGGAATAACTTCTACATGTAAATCAATTCTATCCATTAAAGGTCCGGATATTTTATTCAAATATCTTTGTACGGCACCCGGTTGACAAGTACATTCTATAGTTGGATGATTGTAAAATCCACATGGGCAAGGATTCATGGCTGCAATAAACATAAACGAAGTAGGATATTGCACACTCATTTTAGCTCGAGAAATGGTAACAAATCTGTCTTCTAATGGTTGTCGTAAAACTTCTAAAACTTGTCGTTTAAATTCCGGCAATTCATCTAAAAACAAAACACCATTGTGTGC
>CAJOPF010000077.1 GCA_905236205.1 Candidatus Gastranaerophilales bacterium | reverse complement strand
TTGATGCAAGTTCTGTGTATGTTTCTTCGTAACTGTAAAAATTTTCAATTCCTGTCATTAGACATGCCCAAGGTTTATTTCCTGCTAAAATCCTTTTGATTGTTTTTTTGCTGTATTTTGCAGACGGCAGTTTTGTTTTTATATCAGAATTAGTTTCATATTCGCGTCTTATATGGGCTTTTATTCTTGTCTTAAATTCTTCTGAATTTACAGGCTCAGAGATAAAATCGTCAGATCCGCTTTCAAGAACTTTAATTCTGTCGGATGTTTCGGCGGATTTAGACATAACTATTATTATGGGGCGCATATTATAGGTTAAGACTCTTAGCCTTTCACAAAAATCGCACAAATTTTCGTTTATACTGTCAGATATTATTATTAAATCAGGTTCATTTGTTTGAATGTATTTTAAGGCAACAGAAATATCTTTAATAATTTCGACGCTATTTAAGTTATCTTCTAAGATTTTTTTGTATTTTGTTGAAAGTTCTTTGCGAGAGTCAATTATCAATGTTTTTGTGTACATTTTGACCTCGCTTGATTTTCAATGTTGCATACAGGCAATAAGACTTCAAAAGTTGTTTTTTGTTTATCACTTTCAACATTTATTTTACCGTTCATATTTTCAACAAGAGTTTTTGTTATGTAAAGACCAAGTCCGCTGCCTTGAACGCTTCTTGTAAGCGGATTATCTATCCTTGAAAATTTTTCAAAAATTCTTTGTTGGTCTTCTTTTTTTATTTCTGCACCCTCATTTGTAATTTTTACGGAAATATGATTATTGGGCGCAAAATCCGTTTTGATAATTACGTCTGAATTTTCATTCGAATATTTACAGGCGTTTTCAACTAAATTCATTATTATTTGTTGAAATTTATCTTTGTCAATTAGTATTTCAGGAAGATTTTTATTGAAATCCGTAATTAAATTTTTTGTTTTGTATTGTTGCTGAATAATAGGCAGGACTGACTTTATAGCCATATTGGGCTCAACCTTTTTAAAAACATAATTTTCAGTATTTTGAGATTTTGATACCGCTAAAATATTCTCTACAAGTTTTATCAATCTGTTTGATTGTTCTTCTATTATTTTTAAAAATTGTTTTTTGCTTTCATCATCCAGCATATCCCATGATGACAGCATAGTCTGAGCAAACCCGCGAATGCTTGTAAGAGGTGTTCTTAATTCGTGAGAAACCGTTGATATAAAATCGTGTTGTGATGTATCCTTATCCATAAGATTATTTTACACCAATATTTGTAAATCTTCAGAAAATTAAGATTTTTATAATTATTTAATTACGTTTACGTATAGTGAACGCGAGCAGACGCTTATTTGCTTGCCGTTCAGGTCTTTTTTTACATCTTCAACGTAATCATTTACGGTTTGCTCATCAAAATATTGCAAAAATCTTTCTTTCATTGTCGGTCTGTCAGGTGAAGGCGGTGTGGTGAACCATTTATCAACCATTTCTGAATTTGCAGTATAAGTTGAAGGAATTACGTCAGAATCAACTGTACCGTCATCAAAACCTGCAATTTCTAAATTTTTTGCAAGGCTGTGTTCGTCAAAATTGCACATTGAGTCGTTTTCATCTGACATAAATTCATTTTCAGCTTGTTTGAATTTTTCAAAATTTCTTATATTTTCAGGATTAGTTAATTCCCAATATCTTGTATTTGAGCGTATAATCGGTTCAAAACAGCAGAAATGTCCGCCTTTTTTTAATACACGATATATTTCATTTAGTGCAGGTTGTTTATCAACAATGTGTACCAGCACAGAACGGCACATAGCTTTATCTACAGAATTATCAGGCAAATCTAAGCTTTCTGCTGGACTATTAAGCATTTTATATCCGTTGGTTATTCCTTGTTTTTTTAAAAATTCTTCACAGCTGTCAAGGCAATCTTTAAATTTATCTGAGAATATCATTGTCCCTGTTCCGTTGAGTTGTTCCAGTGCTTTAAAAGCAAGTAAACCCGTTCCTGTTCCAATATCTAAAACGGTTTCGCCTTCTTTTATATTTGCTCTTAAAAGAACATTGTCGCGGACAAGTTGAAGCCAATTTATTGTTTGTTGCTTCATTTCAGGTGTAAGAAATGCAAAACGCGTTTCAAGTAACCATTGTGTCCAGTTTTCGCAGATGTCTCTGTTGTTAGCCATTTTATCTCCTTTTTAATTTTAAATTTAATCCTGTTTTTATAATGAAATTGATTGTATCTTGCGGTAAATGTGAAATTATTTTTGCAATAAGTGCATCCGTTCCTACCGTATATGAAGCTTTAGGATGTTTTGCTTTGTCTGCTTTTAATATTACAGATACCACTTTATCTGCACTTAAACCGCACTTTTCATTTTTATACGCATTGTCAATCAAGTATTTATACTCATTTTCATATTTATTATTTTTTAAGTTATTTTTATTGGCTTCAACAGACTTGCTCCATAGCGGGGTTGAAATAACTCCGGGCTTTATTGAAATATATTTGAATTTGTTTTTGCTTTCTGTTTGCAGAGCATTGAATAATATATCCAGCGTTCTTTTTGAGGCGCAATAAGGAGAAACAAACGGGAATATTCCGTAGCTTGCCATTGAACTTATATTTATTATTTTACCGCCGTTAATCACTGGTAAAAGTCTTTGGGTAAAATCTAAATGAGAAAAAGAATTTACTTCAAATTGTTTTCTTATTTCATCAATATTTATTTCTTCAATTGCACCTGCTATTACACATCCTGCAGCATTAACAAGTGTATCTATTTTATTTGTTTTTGAAAGAATAAACTCACTTGCATCCTTTATAGAAACTGAATTTGCCATATCAATATAGAAAGGAATCACATTTTCTTTGAAATCCCAATTTTTTATTTTTTCTTCGTTGCGGTAGCCTGCAAAAATAATATTATCTTTGCTTAATTTTTTTAATAGAGCAAGTCCTATTCCTGAGGTTGTACCCGTTATTACGTAAGTTTTATTCTTCATCATCGGATAATGGTCTTAATAAAATGATTGAGCTTAAATTAAGTTGCAGAAAATTATGAAATTCAGTCTTTCTTTCAGGTATTAACCTGTGTTTAACTTCGCAATCTTTAATTGCAACGAAACGTTTACTGCTGTTAAGAATATCGGATAAAACCCTGTTCTTTTTACCTGTTTTTGGCATAAAAACATAACCTTTTATCTCGTAATCCATCGTAACTACAAAAACCTTTTCCGACCAAACTCCTGAAAGGAAATCAGTTTGAGTTCTTGCCGTTTTATTGTATGTATTAAATTCTTCGTCTGTCATAATTTACTCCTTTTTATGCTGTGTAAGAACTGAATAGAGGCAGATACAGAGCTAATGCAAGAACAAGTACAATAGCACCGATTACAATCAGCATTAACGGTTCAATCATTTTTGTCAATGTATCAATAATTGTATCTAACTTTTTATCAATAAAAATGGTAGCTTGCAGCAGCATGTCACCCAAACGTCCTGATTGTTCACCTGTTGCAATCATAAACAAAATCATCTTCGGCAAAACGTTTACGGAACGCAACGCCAAGGATAAATGTTGACCTTGTTGAACCTTTGTTGTTGTTTCTGCAAGTCTTGTTTGTAACGTGTGGTTTGTAAGCGTAATATTTGACAAATATAGGCAGTCAATAATCGGAATACCTGCTTCGTATGCAACCTGCATTACGGCTACAAAGTTTGAAAAATTAGAGTAGGTTATTAAGGCAGATAACAGTGGGACTTTAAGTACAAATCTGTCTATCATATGCCTTGTTTTACTCCACGCAAACGCAGTATATATAGTTGCAGTAAGTGATATGAATATAATCGGAATTAAAATCCAGTAAGTTCTTAAAGTTTCACCAATGTTCATTAAGAAAGCTGTTATCGGAGGCAATTCTTTACCCAAGTTTTCAAACATTTCTCTAAATGCAGGGAATACAAATACTAACATGATTGTTACAATAATTATTGCCAAGATAATAACGAAAGCAGGATACATCAGTGTTCCGATTACTTTACTTCTGATGGCAGCTTCTTTTTTTTGTAATTCTAACAGACGTTCAAGAGTTTTTTCCAATTCCCCTGAATCTTCACCTGCTCTTACCAGACCAATGTATATTTGACCGAAAACTTTTGGATATTTTGCAATTGTATCTGCAAATGTAGAACCTGCGATAATTTGTCTTCTTAATTCTTTTGCAATGTTTCTTAATTTTGCTTTTGCCGCATCATTTTCCAAAAACATTAACGCCTCAATTACAGGGATACCTGATTGAACCAATATTTGGAATGTAGATGTGAAATCAATTTTATCCTGCAAAGACATTTTTTGTATTTTCTTTGCAACAATTTTTGTGCCTTCGCCTTTCGTGTCTTCTACAATTTGAGTAGGCAGTAAAGACATTTTACGAATGATTGCACGGGCTTCTTTGTGGTTAGCAGCCTCAACTTTACCTTTTACCGTATCTTTATTATTTTTTAATGCTACATAGTTGTATATTGGCATGCTAAATCACCTCTATTCGTTTACAAGACCAAGTACACGTACAAATTCTTCAATTGTTGTTTCACCTTGTAATATGTGGTGGAAACATGCTTGGTTCAGGGTTTTCATACCGCAAGCAACGGCAGCATCTTCAATTTCAATATCGTGCGCACCCATTGAAATCAATTTTTTAATTTCTTTTGTTACAGGCAAGATTTCAAATACACCTAAACGACCTTTATAACCTGTCATTTCACATTCAGCACAACCTGTAGGTTTATAAAGTTTCGTTTTCATCAATTTTTGGATGTCAGATTCATCAACAAGTATTTGAGCTGCTTCTTCATGAGTCGGATAATATTCAGTTTTGCATCTGCAAAGTTTTCTTACCAGACGTTGAGCAATTACACCTGATAATGTTGATGATACAAGGTAATCTTTTGCACCCATTTCAATTAAACGGGTAACAGTTGCTGCCGCAGAGTTTGTGTGGAGTGTGCTTAACACAAGGTGACCTGTTAAAGCAGCTGAAATTGCTACCTCAAGTGTTTCGTAGTCACGAATTTCACCTACGAGGATAATATCGGGGTCTTGTCTTAAGATAGCTCTCATACAAAACGCAAATGTAATACCGGCTTTTGTGTTAACTTGGGATTGGTTTACACCTTCCAGCTTAATTTCGACCGGATCTTCAATTGTAGTAATATTTACGGCTTCAGTATTTAATACTTTCAACAAAGAGTACAAAGTTGTTGTTTTACCTGAACCTGTAGGACCTGATGTCAGGATAATACCGTTAGGACATGCTATCATTTTTTTGATGATTTCAATGTCTCTTTGTGTTGCACCGTCAATATTGATTTCTCTTACCGTTGAGTTAAAGCTTACTGGTGGCGCAAGTACACGGATAACGATTTTTTCTTTCGTTCCGACAGGCAGCGAGTTGATACGGAAATCGAACATCTTTCCTTTATATTTAATTGAAAAGCTTCCGTCTTGAGGTCTTCTGTGTTCGGCAATATTCATTCTTGATAAAACCTTGAAACGGGTAATTACGGCATTTTCAACCTTAGCGGGAATTTCGATAACTTCTCTTAAAATACCGTCAATACGGTATCTTACAACGTGATTTGCAATACGAGGCTCGATGTGAATATCTGATGCGTGCTGCTCAATTGCGTTTGTTACGATTTTATTAACCAACTGTGCTACGGAACCTGATGAATCTTTTAATTCTTTTTCAATTTGGTCCCAAATAGAATCTTCAACATCATAAGCAAGAACATCACTTTCAACTTGCTTCATGATTTTTCTGGTTTCTTGTTGAGCTTTTGAGAAATATTTATTTATTGCATTTTGAAACTCAATATGCGTCATCAAGTATGGTTGAGGGGTTTGACCTGTCAAATATACGATATCTTTCAGAACATTCGTATCGCTTGGGTCAACCATACCAAGTTTTATTGTTTTTCCGTCAGAACTTATCGGCAGAACTTTATTTGATTTAATAAAGTCTTCAGGAAGCATTGAAATATATTTATCCTGATTTTTTTGCATTTCTGCGGTTACAAGTTCAATACCCGATTGTTGGTGTAATGCGGCTTTTAATTGTTCAAGGGTAATGAATCCCATTGTGTACATGGTTGAACCGAGAGGCATGCCCAATTTTTTACTTTCGGCAAGAGCTTCAATCAATTGTATTTCGGTTATTTCTCCGCTTGCAACGAGAATTTCGCCCAGTTTTTTCTTCGGATCATCAGTAGATTTTTTTGTAGCTGCTGTTATTTTTGATATGTTGCTGTTAACTAATTCCTGAACAATAGTAACTAAAAAATCATTTAATTCGTGTGGAGCAATTTGTAAAAATTTAGTGTTGCACTTGCATGTTTTTTTGGCTTCAAGTTCAACAACGTTTCTTTGAGTATTAGTACCTATTACAGCAAAAAGAGTGTTATCTTTTATGTCGATAGGTACAAACTTCAAAGTTTCCAGTACCTTAACGTCAAATTGGGAGATAACCTCTTTATTTATACTTGCCTTTAATTTTACTAATTGCTCATTCATTGTTTATATTATAATGCGGTATTCGTTTCTTCTGCTCCTATATCCTCAGTATCTTTTAAAATTCTTGGAGTTAATAAAATTATCAACTCGTTTTTTTCTTTCTTTGTTGATGTCGAGCGGAATACAACACCTATAAGTGGAACATCACCAAGGAACGGAACTTTTGAAACTTTTTTGGTTTCTTGTTCTTGAACTAAACCGCCAATCAATAATGTATCGTTATCTTTAATTCTCAAGTTATTTAATGATACTTCTCTTTTGTTTAACAATGTTGCCACAAGTTCTTGTTGTGCACCTTGTGTTAAAGAGCCTTGTACGGTATCTTTAATGGTTGAATAACTTGACGTGAAGTTAAGTGATAGATAGCCCTCAGGACTTATAAACGGTACAATTTGGAATTTTAAACCAAGGTCGGAACCTTTATTGTACGTTCTTTCTGTACCTGTAATAACTCCGCTGTTTGAATTTGATATTATTTCTGCATCAACGGTATCAATATATTCTGATGTTAAATCTACCGTGGAAGGTTCTCCGTTAGTGAGCATTACTTTAGGATTTGCAACAACACGACCTTTACCGTTTGAAATTACATAGTTCATGTACCAAACTACTTGAGGTGCCCCTATGTATTTGTAAAAAAGACTACGATCCATGTATTCCATTTTGTCTGCCAAACCTACTTCAAACCTTCTTCCATCAGGAGATAAAGGAATATTTGGACCTATATACGAACCACCATCTGATACACCTGTGTTTCTTGAATTAAAGTAAAAACTTCTTGATTGAAAAGCCCAATCATTATTGAACTCTTTTTGTCCTGTTTCATTCAATTCGATTATCGTTATATCCAAAAGTGCTTGAGGTTGTTTTACATCATTTTCTTTTATAAATGCAGCGATTTTGTCAACAAGTCTTTGAGAACCGCCTAAAATATTTAAGGTACCTCTTTGTGGAAAATAACTTACAATCATTTTTTGGTCACCGAAAGAGCGAAGTTTCATACT
>CAJOPF010000076.1 GCA_905236205.1 Candidatus Gastranaerophilales bacterium | reverse complement strand
GTTCGAATCCCACCTCTTCCTTTTTTTAAACCTCCTGATAGCAGGAGGTTTATTTATTTATTTACTTTGGTATAGTTTTTTTGTACAGTTGTGATGGGAGTTTTGTCGTGGGTTTGCCTAATTTTAGGGCAATAGAGGCGGATTTATAGTCTTGAGATTTGCCGGACTATTTTTGCACTTTTGTCCTAATTTTTGCACTATTTTGCACTGATATTTTTGTTTTTAGCATGTTTTATGCCTTAAAGTGCCAATATATTTGAAAAATTACCCCGTGCAATTTTGTGCAATAAAGTGCAAAAATAATTTATCTTTCAATTTAAGATGTCTTGAAATGTCTCTGAGATTGAGATTTAGGACTTGATGTTTCTGCGAAACAGAGTGATTAATGTGAGAGCAAAGGAAAACTCACATGACAGTATTTACTCCCGAAAAATGCAAACAAATAGCACTCGCAAGACTTGATGTCGTTCATAAATGGCTTGAATTCAGGAAGAAATCCCAAAATAAACTTCAAGCTGATTATGATTTTGTAAAGTTGCATAATACTTCAAATTCTCAATTATTTGAGATTTTAGGTAAAATATCTCGCGGAAGTTTGCATCGTTGGTATGCGATGTTGAATGGAACAGAAGATTATACAAAGCTTTTACCACAGTATAAATATTCAACTGTTCTGGAATACCGAACAGTTCTCAATGATAAAGAAATAAAAATATTTATGGGATTGCTTTTACACCCGAATAGAATTTCAATCGGAAAAGCAATAGCACTAACAAAGTATAAATTAAAAGAGCAGGGTCAAAGTTTTATTCCTGCTGATATTACTTTTAGAAGATATTCAAAGTGGTTTAAAGATAATAATTATGATAAATGGATTCTGGCTCGTGACGGAGAAAAAGCACTTTCAGATAAAGTCGAACCATATATAAAACGTGATGCTTCACTTTTAGATGTCGGAGATATTTTAGTTGCAGATGGGCATAAATTAGCATTTCAGGTAATAAATCCATTCACAGGAAAACCCTGCAGAGCAACTCTTGTCGGATTTTTAGACTGGAAATCTACGGCACTCGTTGGTTATGAAATTATGCTTGAAGAAAATACCCAATGTATTGCAAGTGCTCTCCGTAACGCAATAATAAATCTTGACATGATACCAAAAGTTGTTTATCAGGATAATGGCAGAGCTTTCAGGGCAAAATACTTCACAGACGATAAAGGATTCACCGAACTTGGTTTTCAGGGATTGTATTCAAAACTCGGAATAGAAACAGTTTTTGCAAGACCATATAATGCAAGAGCAAAGGTAATAGAACGATTTTTCAAAGAATTTCAGGAAGGTTTTGAAAAATTACTTCCAAGCTATATCGGAAGCAACATTCAAAATAAACCTGCCTATATGATGCGGAATGAAAAATTCCACAAAAGCCTACATAACGAGTACATTCCGACAATTGAAGAAACAATAAAAATGATTGATATGTGGCTGAGTTTTAAGAACTCTCAACCTTGTCCAAATTCTCCTGATAAAACAATTGCAGAAATCCTATCCGAAAGAAAAAGACAGAATATTGATATAAATACTTTGGAGGATTTAATGCTTGCAACCGAAGTCAAAACTATTCAGCGGAATGGTATTAGATTTTTAAATTGTGACTATTTTGATGAAAGGCTATATGGTTTTAAGAGCAAAGTATTAATCAAATACAATCTTTTTGACCTGACAAGTATTAAAGTTTACACCCCGAAAGGTGAATATTTATGTACCGCAGAAAGAGTTACAGAAACACATCCGATGGCAAAACTTTTAGGTGATGTTAAAGATTTTGAGGATTACAAGCAAAAAATTGTACGTCAGCGACAATTAAAAAAGAAAACTGTTGAATCTGTTAAAAAATATCTACAAACGGAAGATATAAAACTTTTGGAAACACAAATGGAAACAGCGGAACATCAGGCGGACTCTAGCTTAAAATCCAATCATTTACCCCTTCAAACGCTGTTCAAAAATAATTCAGAAAAATATGAGTATTTAATAATTCATAATCCGCAAGACGAGTGGATAGAACAGTTTAAGCAAACAAAGGAGTATAAATTGTTATATGAAGAAAATATTTGTTAAAACACAGAATGTCAAAAACTTTATCGGACTTGTTGAAAATCTGATAAACAAACCCAAAAATATTCCGAAAATGGGCTTGGTTTATGGTGAACCGGGACTTGGTAAATCTCAAACAGCTTTGTGGCTTGCGTGCAAATATGACGGAATTTATTTAAGAGCATCAAACCTTATGACAGGCAGATGGCTGCTTGAAGAAATGATTAAAGAGCTTGATGAAATCCCGAGATTTTTGACATCTGATAATTTTAATATTGTTGTTAAAAAGTTAAAACAAAATCCTCAGGTGATTTTTATTGATGAGATTGATTACCTGATGAATAACTACAAAACTATTGAAACACTCAGGGATATTCACGATGAAACAGGTTGCCCGATAATTTTTATCGGAATGGGATTGGCTCACAGAAAACTTGAAAGGTACAAGCACCTTTATGACCGATTTTCAGAGATTCTAAAATTTGAAATCTTTGGGGTAAATGATTTATCGCAAATTATCAATCAATTATCAGAAGTTATATTTACCCCTGATGCTATTGAATATATACATTCAAAATTTAATAGATTCAGACAAATTGTTCAGCTTATCAATCAAATGGAAATATTTTCAAAAGATAATAATTTAACAGAAATAAATATGGAGGTCATGAGTCAAATAATATGAATATAGAAAAATTGGCACGGCATTTAAAGAAATTTACCATTGATGAAATCGAAATGATTGCAGAATGTGATTGTAAAACAGAACTTGAACAGCTTTTGAACGAGGGTAAATTGGTATTTGAACAGGGTTTGTATAAATATCAGGAAGAAAAGCCAAAGCAGGAATTTATCATTTGTGCAAAACAAGTGACAAATTGTCAGATTATTACAATTGATGTAGCAATTGAATATTTTTTAGAAAATTATGTCAAAAACAATTGTAAATTAAATACTTACAGAAGATATCGCAGAATATTAAAATACTACATTGCGCCATTTTTCAAAAATAAAAATTTAAATGATATTACATGCGCTGATATTCAGAAATTTTACTATTTTTGCAAAAACAGAAATTCACCGCCAAAAGTGTTGAAAAATACTCTTGCACTTTTAAACCAAATGATTAAATATTTTCAGAATCTCGGAATAATAGATAGGACTTGCAATTTTCAGGTGCGGAGATTATCCGATAAAACAAATTTTACGGTAGACAGAATAATTTTTGAGGTATAAAAATGACAAAATTAGATAAATTAAAACAAGCAGAGCATTTATATGTTTATGAGATGCAGACGCTTGAT
>CAJOPF010000075.1 GCA_905236205.1 Candidatus Gastranaerophilales bacterium | reverse complement strand
ATAATTTAATTCTTTAGTATCCTGTCCCATAATATTAAGCATTGAGCCTGTAAAAAATGCACCGGTCGCCAAAAGAGGATTTCCTGAACCTGCACCAACTAAAGTTGACATATTAGCTATTGTTGTTAAAACTTTTTTAATTGATTTTTCATCAGGCTTATCTTTATCAGGATTTGAAAGCTTATGCAACGCATATTTTATCGTATCGCTCTTTGTCGCAGCACCCTGCCAAAGTATAGACAAATCATTCATCATATCAACAAAATCCATTTCTACAGACTGAGAAATTTCATAAGAGATTTTTTTTATACTTAAATCTGCATAAGTAAGACCTTCTGTATTAAAATCTTCTGAATTGCTTTTTTTAACATTTTTGGTTCCAACCGAGTTTTTAACTTTATACTCCAATTCTATATCATCAGAAGTGCCGACTCTGTATGCAGGATTTTTCGGATACTCGACATTTTCCAATACAACAGCAAAAACAGGGTTAAACAGCAACAGCGAAATCAGCAGAAAAATAATCTTTTTTATCATTTCAAACCTCCTTTTACCAAGGCGGAATTAACATTAAATCTGTATAAATTAAGATTATCAACAGCTTTTTTACCTGAAATTCTTTGTAATTCAATATAATATTTTTTTGCTGACTGTTCAGCTAAATATTCTTGCAACTCCATATTATCGTGCAAAGCAGAAGATATTGTTACATCCAATATTTCGCCCTTTTTTAAAGCATTTGAGTAATTTTTATTATAAAGCAACATACGAGCTCTCACATCCTTAAGCAGAGCCAAAGAATTTTTATAGTTATAATATGCATCAATAATCTTATCCTGTAAGCTTTCTACAAGCCCTGCCAATTCAATCAACTCAGTATCAGTAAGAGGAATTTCTTTTGGAACATTTTTACGATTTAATAAACTTTGAGCCAAACGTCCTGCAGCAAAAGCTCCTGTCTGAACAGCCGCATCAGCACCTGCAAAAGAAGGAACAAAAGAAACTCCGCTTACAATTGCCGATAAAGTTTTGGACATCAACGATGAATGTATTCTTCTTTGACTTTCCGGTGTTGCAAGTTTTTTTAATGCAAATTCAATAACATGATTATTTTCAACAGCAGCTTTCCATAAAGCTTCAATATCTTCCGAATCCTTCTTTATCTGATATTCTGTTAATTCAGCAATAACATCTTTATCCTTAATCAACAAAGAGCCTTTTAAATTCTTCACTGGAGGTTTTAAGTTGACCTTTTGCTTTTCGACATTACCCAAAGAAACAGCACTGTCTGCAAAAACAGGCAATGATAAAAAACATATTAAGCCTATCAACAATACACATTTCATAATAAATATATATCACACAAAAATTTATAAATCCATGGGTTGAGAAAATATACACCTTTTGGTTGTTACAGCATTAAAAAAAAATTCGTACAATATAATTGCGAAGGGGAATTGGATAGTGGCAATCACGTTATATAATAAAACAAATAAAGAAATGTTATCAGAAATGGCAGCAAAGCCTGAATTGAGTGAAGACGAGTCATATAAATTATGCGTAAAAGCAGATGCACTAAGACTTGCTAACATGTTTCAGGAATCTGTTCCGAAATATCTGCGTTCAATTTTTTACAAAAGAGACAATGCTGATGCTTATTACGGACTTGCACTTTCTTATAAAGGTCTGTTAAATTACGATAAGGCAATTGAAACCTTAGAAAAAGCTTTGTCAATTAAAGATGATGATTTTGCGATATATTACGAACTTGGTATATGCCATCTTATGAACGGTACACCTTGTCCAGCGATAAAATGTTTAATCCGTTCAATACAACTAAACCCTGATAACTTAAATGCACAGGTACAGCTTGCGCTTGCTCACGAATTAGTAGGCGAACAAGAAATGGCATTGATGATATATCAAAGAATTATTGAAGTTGCTCCTGATTTCTTAAAAGCATACAAACACAAAGCTGCACTGTTAATGAGTCTTGAAGAATACAAAGATGCAAGCACAGTATTCAACCAAATTCTTAAAGTAAAACCTGCATACACAAAAGCTCTTTTAGGTATCGGAATTTGTTTTGAAAAACTAAAACGCTCAGTTGATGCAATGAGATATTATAAAAAATTCATATTAAACAGACCTGAATCATCACACGTTCCTTTTGTGGAAAACCGTTTACTTAATCTGAAAAAATCACGAAGCAAAGAAAAACGTTTTTCACTTGTAACAAATCCGATTAACGCGTAAGTTCAAATATTTTGAATTGACTTGGGTATAATTTATCGAATAAAAGTTCATTTTCAGGACTTGCAAAATTCACCCGTTCAAAATCCACTCCGTTAAAGACATATTCAGCAACAGCCGAATAATCGCAAGGAATAGTAATTTTCTTGTCAAAAACATCACTGCCGTATTTTATTTCTGTATAAGTGTTACCGTCATCATCTTCTTTTCGGAATTTTTCACTTGGCGCAAGATAATTTGCAACAATTAACAAAGCTGTTTTAGCTGTTTCTTTTGAAATCATCCAGCAAACATAGCCGTCATCATCCTGAATGATAATTTGAGCTTCACCCTCTGTGACAGCTTCGAATTTTTTTGCTAATCTGTTTATTGAATCAAAACGATTAAAGAAGTGATAATTCTTATTTCTTCTCATTGCAACTTCGTTACCGACAGTTCTTTCAATTTCGTGTGCAGTAAATGTTTCATCACCGTCAACATACATAGACGGTCTGTTAGCAAATTTACCACCAGGTAAAAATTTATATTTAAACCATTTAAAAATAGCTCCGTTTTCACCGAGTTGAACAGGGTAACGGTCAATAGCTTCAAATTCTCCGTCCTGATTATTGTAGGTTTTTAAAAACGATAAATAGTTTTTATCTTTTAAATCTACATTATAATTAGTTAAAGTTTGATTATCATTAACGATAGCCTCAGGAGTTTTATCCGATTGAGATACAATGTCATTACCCCACAGTAAATCAAAGTGCATATCTTCATGATATTCTTTGTAAAAATTATCCCACAACATATACTCCGCAAGAGTTGCAAAATATGGTATTTTTTTCTTCATATAACTGTTTAACTGTGCAAGAACAGCCGACGGAGCTCTGTAACTGATAGGCAAACCATTTTTTGCTGAAACTCTGTCAACAACATGGTCAACATGGTCAACCCTAAAACCGTCAAAGCCATAATCTTTTTGAAATTTTGATAAATGTTCCACAAACTTGTTAACAACAGGTTTATTTATTTTGCCGTTTTCCAAAAATGCAAAGTAATACGGAGTTTGACAATCTAAATTTGCAATAGAAGTTACGTCTTTACCGTCTACATCATAATGCTTAAATACAGGATAAGTACCACACTCACTCATTTTATGGAATACAGGAACTCCAGCGGAGCACCAAGCACCACCCGGAACAGTCCACAAACCTTCTGAAGTCAGAACATTTATAACATTACTGTCAATATCACTTTCAGAAACATCAGAAAATTTTGTTTTATTCAAGGATTTTGCAATAACATCTTTAACTCGTTTTACCAACTTTTCCTGATTTGCTTTTTCTACAGCTTTATTAGAAATTTCTTCTTTATAATCTTCCAATAATAAATCTAATTTTTCATATATTACCTGATATTTAGCACTAAATTCGCCTGCACCGCCCTTTAGAATTTGTTTGTATAAATTTGCGGAAACTTCCAAATCTTCCTTTGGAAACTCTTTTTCCAAACTTTGCAAAATATCATCAACTTTTTCTGAAATACAATCTATCAAATAATGAACATCATACCAACGAGCAACTTCAGGATTTGCCAATACAATTTTTTCAAATCTGCCTGCTTGCGGAAGTACATCATAAATAACTGGATGACCTGCCAATTGAGCAAATTCTATGAATAATTGAACTTGTTCTTTAACTCCAATATGGAAAAAATCTTCAATATTTTTATCATTAAGATTAGAGCTTACATCAGAGCTTGTAGGGAGATAAGCACAACCAAAATCTCTTGTTTGAAACGGAATTAAATAAATTGTAGTATTAAAAATATTTCTTTTTAAATCGCCTGTCGGCAAGACTAAAATCTGCTTTACCCAATCAAAGAATTTCCCGGGAGTTTCGGAATAATTACCGTTGCCCAATGCGGCAAGATTTATCAATTTTATGTCATGTCCTTCTTTTTTAATCCAATCGGAATTTTTAACATTATTTCTTGCTAACGGACTGACTTTATCATTATCATAGACGAATTTACCGTCTTTAAAAATACCGTTGTTTTCCCATTTAACCTCTAAAGCACACAAAGTCTCCGCAGCTGAAAGTTCTTCTAAAACCTTTAAATGAGGGTAATTAAGATATCCGTACTTTTTGACAATATCTCTAAGCTGTTCCTTTCTTGATTGCGGCAAATCGTGATAGTAAGTGTACTCTTTCAGCTTAGAATATATTTCATTCAGCTTTTCGGCTTTATTAACAATCTCTTTCTCTTTAAAAAAATCAAACATGACTATATCCCCTAACCATATTATATTAACATATATATAAGATGTTTCCGATAAAATAATAAGTTTTATTAACTGTTATATAAAAAGGAATTTATTTGTAATAATATAAAAGGAGAAATAGGAGGTTTATATGAAACAATTAAATGAGTACATCGAACACACATTATTAAAACAAGATGCAACAAAAGATCAATTTTTAAAATTATTTGAAGAAGCAAAAGAACACAAATTCTTCGGCGTATGCGTAAATCCTGCTTATGTAAAATTAGCAAAAGAAAACCTTGACGGTTCAGGAGTTACAATCGTTACTGTTGTAGGATTTCCTTTAGGAGCAAGTTCTTCAAAAGTAACAGCTTTTGAAGCAAAAACAGCAATTGAAGACGGTGCAGACGAAATTGATATGGTTTTGAATGTTTCTGCAATGAAAGACAAAAATTACGATTATATAGTAGAAGATATAAAAACAGTAAAAGCAGCTTGCGGTTCACATCTATTAAAAGTTATTTTAGAAACAGATTTATTGACAAAAGATGAAATTAAAAAAGCAAGTGAATTATGTGTTGAAGCAGGCGCAGACTTGGTAAAAACTTCAACAGGCTTTGTAAAAGGCGGAGTAGGAGCAAAACCTGAAGATGTAAAAATCATGCACGATACAGTTGCTCCACACGGCTTGATGGTTAAAGCATCAGGCGGAGTTCGCTCGAAAGAAGAAGCTCTTGCTGTAATTGAAGCAGGCGCAGACAGAATCGGAACAAGCTCAGGCGTAAAAATTGTTTCCGAATAATCAAAGTTAATTGTAAAAACTTTATAATAAACCTTTCAAGAAATTGAAAGGTTTATTTTTTTTATTGTATTATGTTTTTGTTAAACACAACTAATCACAGGTAGAAATAAATGGGTGACGAGGACAAGCAGTTTGATGCAACCCCCCAAAAGCTCCAAAGAGCAAGAAAAGAAGGGCAAGTTGTAAAATCAAAGGACTTTTCAACAGCAATATCGCTGTTGGTTCTTTTTACGGCAATAAATGCTCTTGCACCGTTTATTTGGCACCAAATAACCCAATTGTACGTTATATTGTATGAGCAAATACCAAACGGTCATATCGGAACAATAGGTTTGACGTATATTTTGACAATAACACTTGTACCGACGGTATTACTTATCGGTCCTATCTTATTCTTAGCTTGGGCAGTAGCTATATTGGCGGATTTTATGCAAGTAGGTCCGTTGATTGCCACAGCACCGTTAATGCCTAAACTTGATAAATTAAATCCTACAAAATATTTTAAAAACATAATGTCTGTGAAAACATTGTTTGAACTTGTTAAAAACATTGTAAAAGTAGCAATTTTAGGCTTTATCGGCTGGTCTGTATATTCAGCACACTTAACATCAATTCTGCAACTTGCCGCAATAGACAACAATTTTGCGGTAATGATGGAGTTCGGAAAATTGATTGTTGAATTTATTTTCAAAGCATGCTTGGCATTCCTTGTTATCTCCGCGGCAGATTACGGTGTTACAAAATGGAAGTTTTTAAAAGACCAAAAAATGTCATTTAAAGAAATCAAAGATGAATATAAAAACACTGAAGGAGATCCGAACGTAAAAGCGGCATTACGTCAACGACGTATGCAAATGTTACAAAAAGGTATGATGGATGCGGTACCTGAAGCTGATTTTGTGGTAAGAAACCCTATTCACGTTGCTTGTGCGCTAAAATACGACCAAGCGGAAATGGAATGTCCGGTACTCACAGCAAAAGGTTCAGAGCTGATTGCGAGAAAAATCATACAAATAGCCGAGGAACATAATGTGCCTGTTATTGATAACGCACCCGTTGCAAGAGCGCTATATCGCATTGTTGACATAAATCAGTACATTCCGCCCGAATTATACAAAGCTATTGCAGAAATTTTAATTTTTGTGTATAATATGAAAAAGAAACCGAGATAATTTTATAAATATCTCGCTAATCGGTTAGTATATGCAAATGCAAAGCAATTTGAGGTTAAAAGAGTACATAGAGATTGTTCAAAAAGTTGCAAAAGTTGAGCAACGTCGTATTCCTACGCACATGGTAGAATACGAAGAACTTGTAAGTATAGGAATTATTGCTGTTCAGTCCATGATTAAGGATAAATCAGACGAAGAACTTGAACGCTATAATGCCGCTTATATCGGTACGGCAGTGCGTTGGGCAATCAGAAACGAATTAAGAAACAGATATAAATGGTACTCACTTAAACATAAAAAAGAAGAAGGTGAAGAAGGAGCTCCTGCTGGAGAAACAGATGAAGACGGTTTAGAAGTTACGCCTTCAAAAGTTAGAGAGGCTGTTTACGAAACAATCCTTTCTATTGACAGTTTAGCTATGGCTAATTCTGATAATGATTCACCTTTTGATTTCGTAAAAGATACTAAAGCAATGCCTGATGAAGCAGCGGAAATTACCGAAATGGGACGTATGATAAAAGAGGCAATTGCAACACTTCCGCAAAAAGACAGAACTATCGTTGAGTATCGTTTTTACAGAAACATGCAGGTAAAAGAAATTGCACGTCAGGTAGGTTTATCTTCATCACGTATTACACGTATCGTACAAGCAGCTTTGAATACGGTAAGAGAATATTTGGAAGCTCACGACCAGCACGATTTTTAGATTATAAAATATCTCCTGTGTAAAATTTCTTTCCGCTAATGACAATTGCTCCGTCATCGGTTATCTTTTCGGCTGTGCCTGTAAATTTATCATTTATATTCGTTATAGATATTTCTTTTCCTATAAAATTGATATATTTTTCATAATCATCTTTTATAAATAAAAAACCCTTTTGAAGAAAAGCATCATAATCTTCAGAAAATATATTTATAAAAGATTTTAAAAAAGTATTTTTATCAATTTCACTGTTTGTTTCAATATTTAAAGAAGTTACTGCTTTATCAATTTTTGCGAAATCTTCTTCATTAGCGTTCAAATTGATTCCAACGCCCACAATTATACCTTTTAACACCCTATCCTTATATACAGTTTCCGCCAATATACCAGATATTTTTTTACCGTTAATTAAAATATCATTCGGCCATTTAATATTTGGAGTAACGCCATATTCAACAAAAGTTTGAGCCAATTTTAATCCTGTATATTGAGTTAAGCATGAATAAGAATTATTAAAATTCAAAGAAGGTTTTAAAACTATTGAAATAAATAAATTTTCCTGTCCTAAATCTACCCACAAACGATTAAAACGCCCGCGTCCTTTTGTTTGATTTGAAGTATACACAACCGTTTTATCCGAAATTAAATCAATATTGCGTTTTGCGTAATCGTTTGTTGATGTTACAGTATCTAAATATAAATAATTCATAAAAATAATTTATAACAAATATAAACAATTTGCGATTTTTTTTTGAGCATTATATAATAAAGAGAAACAGACTGGATAAAAACATGGGTGAAGGACACTGGATAATAAATATAGGTAATATGGCGTTCAACATGGACACCTTGATTACAATGTGGATTACAATGGGACTTTTAATTCTTGTATCATTTTTTGCTACAAGAAAATTGTCAGTTTTTCCTTCAAAATTGCAAGTTGTATTTGAATCTATAATTTCATACTTTTCAGATATAGCTGCATCAAATATGGGTGAAAAAGAAGGAAAGAAACACTTACCGTTATTATTGACATTGTTTATGTTCATTTTAACGGCTAATTTACTCGGTCAACTTCCTTGGAGACTAATCCATTTACATTCAGGCGAATTGGCATCACCAAATAACGACATCAACATGACAGCAGCAATGGCTATTGTCGTTTCAATATACTATATTTTCTTTGGAATAAAGAAAAAAGGATTCAAATTTTTTATAGAAAATTTCAGAATTGACGGCATTATGATAGCTCTTGTTGATTTGCTGGAATTGTTTGTAAGACCGTTTTCGCTTGCACTACGGCTTTTTGCAAACATTATGGCAGGTGAAATATTAGTGTTTACATTTGCCAGCATGTGTGCTTATTTTGCTCCGTTACCTTTCATGTTTTTTGAGGTATTTGTAGCACTAATTCAAGCATTAGTATTCACGCTTTTGTCAACAACATACATAGCATTGGCAGTAAACGAAGAAGAAGAATAAAAATAATAAAATAAAGGAGAAAATTATGGCAGTAGAACAAATCGCAACTCAAGTTGCAGCATTCAGTAAATTAGGCGCAGGTATCGCAATCGGCTTCGGTGCAATCGGCGGCGGTATCGGTATCGGTTTAGCAACAAAAGGTATGTTGGAATCTATGGCAAGACAACCTGAAATTGCCGGTAAAGCATTCATTAACTTTATTATCGGTCTTGGTCTTGCTGAAGCAACAGCTATTTACGCATTATTCATTGCGTTACAACTAATCAAATAGTAATTTAGGATAAATTATGGAATTTAACGCAACATTTATAGCAGCATTCATAAGTTTTATTGTTTTTACGGTTGTAATGAATTTAATTCTTTACAAACCTATAAACTCTATTGTTCAAAAACGTAAAGAACTTGTTGATGCTAACTATGAAGAAGCAAGCAAAAACGCTGAAAAGAAAGATGAAGTTCTGCAAGAAAGAGAAGAAAAACTTTTAAAAGCAGCAGAGGATTCAAGAGCTCTTTTAGCGCAAAAAACTGCAGATGTTAACAAAAGAAAAGATGAAATGACATCAAAAGCAAAAGCTGAAGCACAAAAAAATATTGATGCATATAATTTATATTATACAAATGCAACAAATGAAGCTAAAGCTTTTTTGCGAAATGAAGTTGTAAGTCTTGCTCAAGCTATTTCTGATAAATTTTTAGGCGAAAACGAAAAAATTAACGAAGAAGAAAATAAAGATTTATTGGATAGCATAACTCAAGGATAGAATAAATGGAAATTTGGAATACAATTGTACAAACGAATACATTTAATTTTATAATATTTGTAATAATTTTTGCAATAATATTTAAGTTTGCAAAAGTTGGAAATATGGTTACATCTTTGCAGTTGAAAGTAAAAGAAACAATTGATGATTCCGAAAAAGCAAAAAACACATCAATTGAAGAACTTAAAGAGGCAAAAAATAAAGCAGGTCAGGTAGAAACCGAAATAAAAGAAATTCTTGATAATGCAGATTTAAGTGCAATACGTTTGGGCAGAAAAATATTGGCTGATGCAAATATTCAAACAGAAAATATATTGCTGAATGCAGACAAGCTTAATGATGCAAACGGAAAGAAAATAATTTCGGAATTAACTCAAGAAGCAGCTTTGGTATCTATTGAATTGGCAAAAAGACATTTAATAAGCGTATTGGATAAAAAGCCTCATTATCACGCAAAATTTGTTGAAGATAGCATAAAAGAACTGGATAGGTTTGATTTCTAATGAATAACGGAAAAAACATATTAGCAGCAAAAAGATACGCTGAGGCGTTAATTGATTTCGGAAAAGACGAAATTTTGTCTTACGTATCAATTTCGCTTGAATTGGCAAAAGTTCAAGATATCCTTTTAAAATCAAAAGATTTGTATGAAACTTTAACCAATCCGCTAATTTCTACGGAAGACAAAGAATATATTGCTGAAAAAGTATTTGAAAAAGATATTGACGCTAAAATTAAAAATTTTATAAAACTGTTAGTAGAAAAAAACAGATTTGATTTGATTTATGACATAATCGAAATATACGGAACATTACTTGATGATATTAACGGAATTGCAAGAATAGAAGTTGTTTCTGCAGTAGAACTTAATGATGCGGAACAGGCTGATATACAAGCAAAATTAGCATCAAAATTAAAAAAACAAATAGTTATAAAATACAGAATAGACAAGTCTTTGATAGCCGGACTTGTTATAAAAATGGGTGATGACATAATAGATATGTCAGTTGCCCGCAAGTTAGAAGATTACAAAATGGCATTAACAAAATAAAAAGAGGATAAAATATGGTAGCAATTAAACCTGATGAAATCAGCTCAATTATTAGAGAAAAAATTGAAAATTATGAGGCGAAAACCGAAGTTTCAAATGTAGGTTCGGTACTTGAAGTCGGAGACGGTATCGCTCGTGTTTACGGATTAAGAAACGTAATGGCGGGTGAGTTGGTTGAATTTGACGACGAAAAAGGTACTCTTGGTATTACAATGAACCTTGAAGAAGACAACGTCGGCTTAGTTATACTTGGTGATTACACTCACATTAAAGAAGGTATGACAGTTAAAATAACAGGCAGAATTGCTTCAGTACCTGTTGGAGAAGGTTTAATCGGAAGAATTATAAATCCGACAGGTAAACCAATTGACGGAAAAGGTGATATATCTTACGAAAAGACTTTACCTATTGAAAAAGTTGCACCCGGAATTGTTGCAAGAAAATCAGTACACCAACCGCTTCAAACAGGTTTAACAGCAATTGATGCTTTAACTCCTATCGGCAGAGGTCAAAGGGAACTTATTATCGGAGACAGACAAACAGGTAAAACTGCAATTGCAATTGATACAATTATCAACCAAAAAGGTCAAGATGTAATCTGTATTTATGTAGCAATTGGTCAAAAAGCATCAACAGTTGCTCAATTGGCAAAAACCTTAGAAACATACGGAGCAATGGATTACTCAATAATTGTTTCTGCAACAGCAAATGATGCAGCACCGTTGCAATATATCGCTCCGTTTGCAGGATGTGCAATAGCAGAAGGTTTCTTGGAACAAGGCAAACACGTTCTTATCATATATGATGATTTAACAAAACACGCACAAGCATATCGTGCAATGAGTTTGTTGTTGAAAAGACCACCTGGACGTGAAGCATATCCTGGAGACGTTTTCTACTTACATTCAAGATTACTTGAACGTGCGGTAAAATTGAACGAATCATTAGGCGCAGGTTCAATTACAGCACTTCCAATCATTGAAACACAAGCAGGTGACGTATCTGCATATATTCCTACAAATGTAATCTCAATTACAGACGGCCAAATATTCCTTGAATCAGGATTATTTAACTCAGGTGTAAGACCTGCTATCAACGCTGGTATATCTGTATCACGTGTTGGTGGTGCAGCTCAAACTAAAGCTATTAAACAAGTTGCAGGTAAATTGAGATTAGACTTGGCACAATACAGAGAATTGGAAGCATTTGCTCAATTTGCATCAGACTTGGATGCTACAACTAAAAAGCAATTACTGAGAGGTGAAAAACTTACTGAAGTTCTAAAACAACCTCAATATATGCCTTTAAGTGTAGCAAAACAAGTTTCAATCCTTTTTGCAGCAAACGAAGGCTATCTGGATGAAATTGAAAACAAAAATATTTCAAAATTCAAAAAAGAATGGTTCGATTTCTTTGAAGCAAATCTTGCTGAATTGAACGACAGATTAAATGCCGGTGCAAAATTGGAAGATGATGACAAAGAAGCACTAAAACAAAACTTAGACAAATTCTTAACTACATTTTCCGCTAAATAGGATGATTTATGGCTAACTTAAAAGATATTAAAACAAGAATACAAAGCGTACAAAACACTCGTAAAATAACGAGAGCGATGAAAATGGTTGCTGCAGCTAAAGTAAAGAGAGCAGAAGCCACAGTTAAAGCTGCTCGTCCTTTTGCAAGTGAACTGACAACAGTTTTCAAACGCATGCTTAAAACTGTTAACGGTAATTTCTCTCTTGAAAACTTAAAAGTAAAAACCGCAATTGATAATTATCCTGAATTATTATCACGCAGAGAAATAAATTCGGTAGGCTTACTTGTAATAACATCTAATAAAGGTTTAGCCGGAGCTTACAACGCAAACATAATAAGAAAAACCATATCCAGAATAAAAGAATACAATAATGAAGGCAAAAAAGTTGTATTATTTGTTGTCGGACAAAAGGGATTTTCAGGATTAAAGAATAAAATTTCAAATCTGAATTGCGAACTCGTTAAATCATACATATCAGTAGCAAATGACGTAACAGTAATAGGTGCAAAAATTATTGCAGAAGATATGGCAGAATTTTTTGTTGACAAAAAAATTGACAAAATTGAAATTTTGACTACACGCTTCAAAAATATGATGTCATATTCTATCCAAGATTGGGAAATATTACCTCTTGCTGATGAAATGAAAAATGACGAAAATGTAAAATCTATTGATGCATTGATGCTGTTTGAACCAAATGTTCATGGAATTTTGCAATCAATAGTTCCGATGTACATTTCAAACATCATATATCAGGCATTACTTGAAGCTCAAGCAAGTGAACTCGCATCAAGAATGACAGCAATGTCTGCGGCATCAAATAATGCAGATGAAATGATTAGAATGCTGTCGATAGACTATAACAAAGCTCGTCAATGGGCAATTACTCAAGAGCTTGTTGAAATTGTATCAGGTGCAAACGCTTTGAAATAATGTAAACAAAATATTTTAAAACAAAAACCGAAGGAATAAAAACTCAAACTCCTTCGGTTTTTGTTTTGACAACTAACTACTTAGACAATAATTTTGGCGCATTTTCATTAACGTATTGAATCAATGAATCAATTTTTGTCATATATTGTTCTCTTAATTTAGCTTCGGCAGGTGATTTTGCCAAATTCAAACCTTGTACAAATTGAGATTTTTTCTGAACAAAATCAATAACCGCAGGTAAAGTTTCTTTTGATAACATCAATTTCAAAGAATCTATCACATCTGCATTTTGCATTTCCAAACGCATTGCTCTGCCGTTTTGACCTATGTGATTTAATAAAGTTAAAGTATTGTCAACGCCTGCAGTATCTTGAGATTTTTGTAAAAAGGCATAAAATCCCTCATCCGTTCCGAGATTGTGAGCTCCGCCTTCTTCATCCCATTCTTTTGGTGTTGTAATTTTTGAGAAATCCTTAGCTATCTCATGCATATGACCGTTACTTGCTTCAGATAACATAGTTACTGCAGCATCAAATTTAGCAAGTTCATAGCAGCCTTTAACCATGTAACTTTCGTATACCTGAGCCATTTGTTTCTTATCGGCATCTTCAGATTTAGTAAGTCTCAAAAATTCTTTTAATAACTCTTGAGGATTGTTTAAAATATGATATCTGTCAAAGCTCTTAGCAAATTTTGAATAGCTGTTATCAGTATTCTTGCCTTTAATAGCATCTGACAAGTAATCATTCAACGCACCTGCAACGGCTTGTCTGTGTTGAGGTTCAATATTTGCCTCAATGAAAGTTTTCTTACCTTCTGAGATATCTTTCAATTGATTTTTCAAAGCTGTTTCAATTTGTTCATCTGTCAAACCTTGTTTATCAATTTTACCGTCTTTCATTTGCTTCAAAACGTTAACTAATTCAACACCTTGCACTAATGTATCAGAGAAGGATTTAGCCAATTTTGAAGTTTCTTCAGGCGTTGTTAAAGAACAATCAGGATAAGCTGCACGAACACCATATTGAGCAAACATTTTATTTCTTATTTGTTTAATTTCTTTAGTTGCGTTCAGGTTATTCCAGTCTCTTTGAAGAACGAAAAATGCTTCTTCAAAAGAATCTCCTTTTTCTGTCAGCTTAATATTATCTTGGATAGAATCCATGAAAATTAAATTATCCAAAGATTTTTTAGCTGCAGGTTCAAGACCTTTAATTTGTCTTACTGCATCATAATTTGATACATGTTTTACACCCAATTGTTCATCAGATGAAGAATTTATCAAAGATTTCAAATCATCTTCCTTCATTGCTTTCATTTCATTAAATTTAGCAACAAATTCTTTATTATCTTTAGGATCAAATTTAGAATCAATAAAATGTTTTAAGACTTGGAAACCATTGTCCTCAATTTTATCGATATTTTTTTCAGTAACATTAACACCCAAAGCTGATGTTATATCTTCAAGCGCATTCTCTTTTGTATAAGATAATTGTTTAGCTACGCTTTCAATATAGCCTTGTGTTTTCTTGCCTACTTTTGAAATATCATCTTCAGAACTAATTTTATCTAAATCTTTAAGAACTTGCGTTTCTATTAAAGTTTTAGTTTCACCTGCGTTTTCCGCACGTTCCATAACTTTGTCTAAAAACTCTGTTGGAACATCCTTAACAGCCTTCATTACCTGAGCAATCTTGCTCATATTAACCATTGGTCCTACAAATGCATTTTGAACCAAAGTAGTTGAAGTTTTTGTTGTGTCATTTTCAACGGTAGGCAAAATTGCATCATAGAACATTTTAAATTTTTCACCGTTTATAGAACCTGCTTCATATTTAAAATCTTCAACCAATGTACCGTTTTGCCAAGCAGAATTTGTAATATATCCGTCTTTACCGCCACGACCGCATTGATAATCAGTTCTCAGCAAACCTCTTGAGTCTAACCAAGTTTTCTTGTGTTCAGCTTCACCCCAAGTGTTATCATGCATTATTGCATCTTTAACTTCAACCTTACCTGTTTTTGGATCTTTTACAAGAACAGGAGCAACATCTGCTATATACATAGCGTGTCCGCCATGGTCATTGTGATAAACAGAAGTTCCGCTTATACCTGAGTGAGGACCTTTTTTAATTTTTTCAGCAGCAGCTTCAACACTTTCTTCTGCGTAGAAAGGTTTACCCGTCATTTGTTCAAGAATTCTTATTTCTTGATTAGTAAACAATCCTGAAGAACCTTCTTTAGATACCCAGAAATTACCTTTTTCCGCACCTACTTTTTTAGCAAGTTCGTTCATAGGTTTTTCCATTTCTTTTTGTTTTGCTTTTGTATCTCTTGAAACTTCTGCATACATTTTGTTAATGTTTTTTGCTACTTTATCCAAAGCTTCTTTTTCTGCATCAGACATTTCGTACAAATTAGGCATATCAAGTTTTTCGCCTTTTACTTCTGCTTTTTCAACAACAGCAGCGTATTTTGCGATATTATTATACTTAACTTGTAAACTTCTTAAAATACTTTCAGGAACGACTTTGCCTTCATTTTCGTATTTTTTCATAACATCAGCTTTTGTCGCACCTTGTTCAAGCCCGTATCTCTTAACTTCTTTTTCCAAATTTTGAGGAATATCCAGTTTTTTATCTTGAGCTGTTCTGTATGCAGTTGCAGCCTCATACAATGGTTTATAAAGTTTTTTCATTTTATTTTCAGGAGATTTTGGAATAACTTCCTTATTCATAGCCTCAGTTGTTTCGGTAGACAACTCAAACATATTAAAGATATTATCCATTCTCGCATCAATGTCTTCTTGCTTAACATTCGGATTTTCTTTTTTTATAAAGTTAGCCATTTTTTGCTTTTTCATAACTTGTTCTTCATAATCAAAGAAATGCAAATCATCAGACTGCGAACCTTTTACTTCGCCCATTTTTAAGAAACGATTAACAACTTTGTTCATTTCTTCTTTATCTTTGTCAGGCATTAAAGCACTTAATTCTTTGTTTAAAGCGGCATTTGCTTTAACAACCGTTTGAGCATTGAATTTTGCATTTTGTCTTTGTTCAACAGCCTCTTTATCACGTTTTTCGATACCTTTCTTGGCAGCTGAAACAAATTCTTCCGCCTTTTCCAAAGCTCTCAAGTGATATTGATGAGGAACTAATTTTAGATCATCAAGTTCTCTCATATAATGAGAATCGTGGAAAGTATCAAAAAATTCTTTATCAAACGCTGAGAATTTTGTTGACTGAACCTCGCCGCTTCCTGAATTACCGGCAATATTCATCCATTGAAGTGCAGATGCGTCCAAAATACGGTATCCTTTGTCATCAGCATAATCAAAATCAACCACAGTTTTTTGAACAGAAATTTTAGCATTTGTACCTAATTTTGTAGGGTCATAAACCTTCATTTCAGGCTTACTGCTAAGTTCTTCCATAATCATATTTACATATTTATCTTTATATTCGTATGCCATAACTTTTCTTGAAGTTGAAATAGCAGCACACATACCATGGTGACGTTGATTTGTTGTTTTAATAATTGGTTTATCGTCTTCTGCAGTTTTTACAACAAGGTCATTTAACAATTCACCCAAAACTTGCGGTTTCTTATCTTTTAATTGAGAATTGATTTTGTATTCAGGACTCATCAATTTATTCAGTTTTTCTAAACAAGATTTCTTTTCCTTGGTTGTAATTTCAGAAGATATAACAAAATAGTCCAGATTTTTTGCAATATTTTTAACAGCATCAATTTTTGAATCATTTATAGCTTGCGGCAAGCCTTTTGTTTTCAATAAATTATTTCTTAAGTCCATAACAGATTTTTCATCATCTGTCATTTCTTTTTTATCAATAAATGTAGCTTTAAATTGTTTTTGTAATTCGGATTTGTTTGGAGAATCGGTATTTGCAAGAGCTTTTTCGGTAGCCGCTTTTAATCTGCCCTTCCAGTCGTTATTAGTTTTTTTATCGCCAAGTTCAAAACTTGTACCGTATCTTAAACCCTGAGCGACATTCATTAAAAATTTAATATTTTCTTCTGATGAATCTTCAGATAATTTATCAATTGCAGTTGCAATGTTACGTTGACTGTTCAATGTCAAAGCATCACCCTGCTGTCTTAAACGATCTACTGTATTTTTGTCTTCACGTCTGCCTAAAAACGAAATATTGTGCATATAATTCCTCCACACAAGTACTGAATGTATACCAATTATACTACAACCTTCGTATTTTGTTAAGCAAATTTTGCAATAATAGCAAGCTTTTTAATATAAATTTACATTATTTATGCAAAAAAAAAAGACCTCAAGAAAACTTGAGGTCTTTTTTATAATTGAGTTAATTATTCAACTACGATTGCGCCTACTGGGCATGATTCAGCTGCTTCTTTTACACCTGCAGCATTAGCTTCAACATTTGCAGCGTTAACTTCTGCTTTGTCTGATACTGTAAATACTACTTCGCAAATTGATTCGCATGCGCCGCATGCAATGCAGCTGTCTTCTACTGATACTTTCATTGTTTTCTCCTTTTTACTGATTGTGTAATTAACTTACAAATTTATTATATGACAAAAATTTAAAAAATCCATTCTTTTATAAACTTAGCCACAGAGTCGAAACCTTCAAGCATACCTAAATCTTTTGGTGGTAATTGCTTGCTGTAAATAAGTATAGGAACATATTCTCTTGTATGGTCAGTTCCGGGTACAGTCGGATCACATCCATGGTCTGCAGTTATTACAAGGTAATCTTCATCACCCATGGCTTCAATAAATTTAGGAATGTAAGTATCAATTTCTTCAATTGCCTTTCCGTAACCTTCTGCATCATTTCTGTGTCCGTATAACATATCCGTATCAACCAAATTTGTAAAGATAAATGATTTATCTGCATTTGGAACGGCTTTATATTCTATTGATTTCAGGTCTAATGTACCGTTAATTGCTTTTAAAGTTAATTCAAGGCCTTCAGTATTTGAACCTGTATGAATAGCGTGTGTTACGCCTTGTTTACAGAAAATATCTTCAATTTTACCGATTGCAATAACAGTACCATTATTATTTTCAACATCTGTTAAAATTGTATCTTGGTCAGGAGCCAAAACATAATCACGTCTGTCTTTACCAATACGCGTAGGAACTCCGTCAACAACGTGATATGGTCTTGCAATTACACGTGAAACTGTAACACCTATATCATCAAACATTTTTCTTGCAATTTGACACCATTCATATAATGTTGCAAGCGGAATTAAATCCGTATCAACTGCAATTTGGAAAACGCTGTCGGCACTTGTATAAATAATCGGATATTTAGTTTTTTGATGTTCATCATTGTAGTCAACAATAACTTTT